>DAORTY010000180.1:0-7293 GCA_035432905.1 Ilumatobacteraceae bacterium
GGTGGCGGCGAACGAGCGCTGCATGACGGCGAGGTCGCGGCGGTTCTTGACCGACGGCGCTCCCTTGAACGATGGGTAGACCTCGACGGCGCCGGCTTCGAGCATCAGCAGCGCAAGCCGTCCGAGCCCGCTGCGGAGCAGTTCCCGGTCTCGGTGGGTGAGGCCGTAGGTGACCACCGGGTCCTTCATCCCTGGAAAGGAACGCACTCGACCCAGCCCCTCGCTGGTGATGGCCGCGTAGTACACGCTGATGTTGCGCCACTCGGTGATGGCTTGTTGAAACGTCGGCCACTGGTCCAACAGCGACAGGGCAACCAGCCCCGGGTTGCTGGCCGAGCCGCCGAACGACAGGTGCGGCGCGAACTCCTTGACCTGGTGCACGGGCACGTCATCAGGGACATTGAGAGCACTCGTGAAGCGTGCTGCCAACTTGACGGTGGGGTGCACGGCCAGCGTCTTGCCGATGTGGCCGCGCACACCGGAGCGTTGCAGGAGAGCGGGGGACTGGATGGCACCGCCGCAGATGAACACGGTGCGAAAGGTGATCGTGCCGCGACGGCCATCAGCGAGTGTGGTGTCCGCCGAGATCGCCGTACCGCCGCTGCGAACCAGCCGATCGATTCGACAGCCCGTGACCATCCGCGCTCCGGCGCGCATGGCCCGCGGCAGGTAGGTGCGTGTCATCGACTGGCGCTCACCGGCGGGTGCGTGTGCCGGATAGGTCATCCACCGCGGGATCTCGTCGTTGCGCCAGCCCAACGCGTCGGCGCCGCGTCGAAGGACATCGCTGGGTTCGGTGTACGAGCCGGGCACGGTGCTCACACTGATGTCGCGCTCGACCTCGTCGGCAATCGCCAGCACTTCGTCGGGGTCGAAGTCGTCGATGCGAAACTCGTCGCGCCAACGCTGTAGCACGTCGCCGGGCGGTCGCCAGTACAGGCCGCTGTTGACCTCGGTGCCGCCGCCTGCACAGCGGCCCTCCGTGTACGCGATCGATGGCAGACCGAGGGCGACGGTGACGCCGCCCGCGCGGTACTGGCGGTCCATCTGCTCGAGCGAGAAGGGAACGACGGCACCCTGATCGATCCACTCGCCTTCCTCCACGATCAGCACGTCGAGGCCGGCCTCGGCGAGAATCGCCGCAGTGGTGGCGCCGCCGGCGCCGCTGCCGATGATCAGTACATCGGCATCCATCGTTGTCATTGCCGGCGTCGTCATTGCCGGCGTCGTAGGTGGGGTCGTGGGGGCCTGCACTGTCATGCCGCGGCCTCGAGGTTGGCGCCGGTGGGTGTTGTGTCGGGCCAGTGCTCCCACACGTAGGCAAAGCCGAGGGAACGAATCAGCCGTGGGTACTCGGCGACGAGCGGCAACGGCAGCTTGACCAGGAGGCGAGCAATGCCCCAGCCGCCCGGTACGACGATCAGCGCGCGGAAGATCGAGCCGAGGACGAGCACGCCGAAGCGTGTGAAGCTCGGCAGCGAATCGACTCGGTGAGCGATGAAGCCGATCACCTCGCGCCGCTTGCCGGGCGCAAGGTCGGGCAGATCGACGGCGAGCAAGTGCTCGGCGAACGAGCCGACAACGGGAAGGGAGGGCACCTGGCGCATGAGCAGGTGGAATCGTAGCTGCGAGATAGCATCGCCGCCCGTGCGTTGTGTCGTCGTTGTCCCCACTTTCAATGAGCGAGAGAACATTGCCGACCTCCTGCGTACCCTGCGGTCGACGATTCCCGAGGCGCACTTGATGGTGGTCGACGACCTCAGCCCCGACGGCACCGGCGCGCTGGCCGACGAGGTTGCGGCAGAGTTGGGGCAGATCACCGTCATTCACCGCCAGGGCAAGCCCGGTCTGGGCGCCGCGTACCGACATGGCTTCGCGCTTGCCTTCGAGCAGGGCTTCGACGCCATCGTGTCGATGGACAGCGATTTCTCGCACGATCCAGCGGTCATTCCCACGATGTTGCAGTTGCTCGCCGGCGGTGCCGATGTCGTGATCGGCAGCCGCTACGTCGAGGGTGGCGGTACGCAGGACTGGCCGCTGCGTCGGCGCCTGCTGTCGCGCTGGGGCAACCGCTACACCGGTCTCCTGCTGGGCGCCAAGGTCCGCGACTGCACGGCGGGCTTTCGTGCGTATCGCGCCGAGGTCCTGCGTGGCATCGAGCCGGGAAGCACCAGCGCCGAGGGCTACGCATTCCTCACCGAGCTCACCCGTCGGCTCGCGCGCAGCGGGGCGACCATCGTGGAGACACCGATTCTGTTCAAGGACCGCGAGAAGGGCACCAGCAAGATGTCGGCTCGCATCATCCTCGAATCGATGCTGCTGGTCACCGGCTGGGGTATCACGGACCGCGCCCGCGGTGTACGCCGAAGAATCACGGGAACATGAGCGTTCGTCGGGTGGCCTGGCTGGTGCGGGCGGCACTCGCGCTGCCGTTCGTGGTGGCCCTGATCGTGCTCGCCACCACCCACTGGTCACCGGTACTCGACCTGGCGATGACCGAGTTCCGGGTGCGCGACGTGTTCAGCCGGCACACCCCGCTCATCGGCCTACCGGGGCGAATCGGCACGTTCCCGAATCAGGGCAGTCACCCGGGCCCCCTCAGCTTCTATCTGCTCGCGCCGGTGTACCGACTTCTGGGCAGCACCGCCTACTCGCTGCTGGTAGGGGCCGCGATCATCAACGTCGGCGCCGCATGGACAGCCGTGTGGGTCGCGCAACGGCGCGGTGGACGAAGGTTGGTGCTCGGCGTCGGCGCCGTCGTGATGGTCCTGATGGCGTGGCTCGGCGCCAGTGTGCTGACCCAGCCGTGGAACCCGTATCTGCCGCTGGTCAGCTTCGTGGTCGTGCTCCTGTCGACGTGGGCCGTGCTCGATGGCGACCATCGCATGCTGATTCCGCTGGTCGTGGCCGCAACGCTTGGCGCGCAGACCCACGTGCCCTATCTGTCGCTCAACCTGACGATGTGTGCGGTGGCCTTCGGCGCAGTGGGTTGGCGCTGGTGGAAGGCACGGGCCGCCGACAGGGGTGAGGCGAAGTCGGTGGTGCTCTCCGTGGCTGTGGGCGTCGCCCTGTGGCTACCGGTGTTCGTCGATCAGGTCCGCCACGACCCGGGCAACATCACGATGCTGCAACGGCACTTCCTCAATCCACCCGAGCCTCCGGTGGGTTGGGGTGTCGGCATCAAGACGGTGTTGGCACATTTCGATGTCACCCACGTCGTGTCGGCCTCGCTGGGCCGCAGCGACTACTTCATCGATGCCCTCGACGGGCTGGCCGGTGGTCGCTGGGTGATCGGCGCTCTGGTGCTGCTGGCGTGGCTTGCTGCGGTTGCTGTGTCCGTTCGCCTCGCGGATCATCGCATTCTTCGTCTGCACGTCGTCGTCGGGGTTGCTGCGGCCATCGGGCTGTTCTCGACGGCTCGAATTTTCGGCAAGGTGTGGTACTACCTCACCCTGTGGTCGTGGTCCATCGCGCTGCTCGCGGTGGCCGCCACCATCTGGACGTTCGTGTCGTGGTGGGAGGCCGGCGGGAGAGCGCGACTGCCGATCGGCCGTGTGGCAGTCGTCGCGACACTGCTGGCGGGCGCCGTCTTCGTCGTGGATGCTGCCAAGGTCTCGCCGCCCGAGGAGCGTCTCTCGCGAGTCCTCAACGCAGTCGTAGACCCCACAGCGCACGCGCTGCGCGACGGTGTGGGTGCGGCCGACGGTGTCGGCGGCTCCTATGCGGTGTATTGGAGCGACGCGTACTACTTCGGGTCGCAGGGCTTTGGTCTGCTCGACGAGCTCGAGCGGCGCGGGTTCGATGCCCGCGCCAGCGACACGTATCGGGTGCCTGTCACCCCGCACCGAGTTGTGCGCCCCGGCCAGGTCACCGCTGAGGTGGTACTGGCCACGGGAATCTACGTGGCGGAGTGGCGTGCCCGTACCGACGTGGTGGAGGTTGCCGACTTCGAACCACGTTCGGCCGCCGAGCTGCAGGAGTTCAACCGTTTGCGTTCCGAAGCGATCGAACGACTCACGGCGCTCGGCCTCGACGATGTGGTTGCGATGATCGACAGCAATCTGTTCAGCGCCCGCATCGACCCTCGGGTTCCTGGCGATGTGGAACGCATGCTCGTCCGCATGCTCGTGTTGGGTGAGGAGACGGCCGTTTTCATCGCCCCACCGGGGACGTTCTGATGGAACGCCTCCGGCGCGCGCTCGCCGGTCGGCGGCCGCGGTTCGAATGGTTCGCCGTGTTGCCCCTGGTGTTGGCGGCGGTGCGGGCACTGGCCAACGAGTGGATTCCGGTCGGCGAGAACGCTGTCATGTCCCTGCGTGCGCGCGATGTGCTCACGGCGCACCACCCGTGGCTGGGCACGGCATCGTCGACCTCGCTCACCTCTGGTACGACGGTCAGCCACCCAGGGCCGCTGGTCTTCGACCTGTTCGCGCTGCCGGTGCGGCTGCTCGGTGATGGCGCCGGCCTCATTGTCGGGGCACTGCTGCTGAGCGCAGCCGCGGTCCTGGTCGCCGGTGCAGCCGCACGCAGGCTCGGTGGTGAGCGATTGGTGGTGCTCACCACGCTGGCATTCATCGCGCTGCAGTGGACGATGGGACCAGAGCTGATGCTCGACCCGTGGAACCCGCACCTGGTGCTGATGCCGTTCCTCGCGTTCGTCGTGTGTGTCACCGCCGTCGCTGTCGGCCATGGCGCACAGTTGGTGCCGGCGGTCATCTTCGGGTCGTTCGTGGTCCAGACTCACGTCAGCTACGTGCTGCTGGTCCCCGTGCTGGGCATCAGCGCCGCAGCCATGTGCTGGTGGACCACTCGCCGCGCAGAGGCGCAGCGTCGCTCATGGGCTATGGCCGCCGGGGTGTGGCTGCTGCTCTGGGCACAACCCTTGTGGCAGCAGTTCTTCGGCCCCGGCCCGGGCAACCTGTCGTTGCTGTTGCGCAGTGGAGGCGATGGCGAGCAGCGAGTGGGGGCAGGCATTGCCGTGCGGCTGGTGGCTTCGGTCGTGGCTGTTCCTCGCTGGTGGCTGAGGCCGTCGTTCGACGCCACCATCCGCGACATGCCCATCATCGCCGCTGATGGCGGGCGCCTGCCATCGCCGAATTGGCTGATCGGGGCCGCTCCGGCGATTCTGGCATTGGCTGTGATGTGTGCGCTGCTGGTGGGGCTGGCCTGGCTCACGGTGCGCGGCGGTCATCGCCGGCCGGTAGTCGCCATCGTGGTGGCGCTCGTCGGCCTGCTGCTGGCAGTGGCCACCGTGGCCATCGTGCCGGCCGCGGGCTACGGCATCGCTCCCCACCAACTGCGCTGGCTGTGGCCACTGTCGCTGTGGTGGATGGTCGCCGCGGCGTGGGCGGCTCTCGTGCTGCTGCCGGGCGTGGTGCACCGAGTTCGCGACACACGGTGGGCGGCGCCGGTCGTTGCACTGGCGGCAGTGGCGATGTGCGTTCCCGCGTACCCGGTCCCGGTTGGGGTGGCCCGCGCGCCGGGCTCGATGCGGTCGGTGCGTTCCATCGCCCGACAGATCGATTCGGCACGCATCCCGGAAGCGGTCTTCGACCCATCGGGTATGTGGATCGGTGAGCCCTACGGCGTGCCGGTCATCGCCGCGCTCCTCCGTCACGGGCAGCCCATCCGGGTCGCACCCGATGCGGCTGCGCAATACGGGGCGGACCGGGTGGCGGGGCCGCAGGTGCAATGGCGCCTGTCGCTGCGTCACGGCGCAGCGGCGCTCGTGTGTGCCGACAGCGACCGGCTGGCGCTCGACACACCGTGGTCGACGCAGCAGCTGGCGAACTACCGCGCCATCCAGGCTGAGGTGGTTGCCATCGTCACGGCACGTGCGGACGCCGATTCCTCATTGGCATCAGCCCTTGCCACGTCGTCGCTGGCGCTCGTGGAGCTGATGGCCACCGGCGAGATCGGCTCGCTACTCGCCACCGCCGGCGTGGAGCTGGCGCCCGCGGACGCCGAGGTGCTCGACCGGTTCGAGGCACTGCGCAGCGAGCTGGGCATCGACACGGTGGCCGTGTTCGTGCGGCCGCTCAGCGGCGACTACGGGCAGGGCTGCGACTGAAGGCTGAACAGCGCGTACGCCGTGAAGGAGTAGCGGTCGAGCAGCGGGAACACGGCGGTGAGATCGTCGGGGCTGCTCACTTCGCCGGCGGCGTACCAGCGGCTGAGGTGCCCCTCGTAGACGAGTGAACGAGCCGCTTCGAGGTCGCCGGTCCGTGCTGCCACGAGTGTCGGCCCGGCTCTTTCGTCGGAGTCAGCGAGCGCAGCATCGGCGATGGTGATGGTTCCGTCGACGATCTGTTCGGCAAGTTGCTCGGCGCGCGCCGTCACCGCCGCCTCGCTGGCGCTGTCGAGTTCGCTGGCGCGTGCCACCAGGCAGGCAGGCCCCGCGTAGAGCACCGCGGGTGCGCCCTGCAACTGAAAGACGGTTGCGGGTTCGTCGCCCTGTGCGCGGCGGTTCGGACCGAGTTGGCGCAGCAACACCTCGTCGGTGACTCGGAACTCGATACCCAGGTGTTGCAGCTGCATCATGACGGTCGAGCTGTACGGCTCGAAGAGCTGCAGGTTCGACACGTCGTAGAGCACCGGCTGGACGCTGCGCAGCTTCTCGAGCTGTGGCATCACGCGCCGCAGGGTGGGCATCGACGAGTAGAACGCCACCGGGCCCTGCGGCTGCGCGAAGTACGGCACGGCGACAACCCCGATCAGCAGGGTCGTGGCGGCCAGGGTCCACGACACCGCGTGTGCTGGCCGAGGGCCGGGTCGGCGGTGGCGCACGCTGCACACGAGCCACTCGACGAGTGACCAGCCCAGTGTGAGGTGAACGACGACTGCCAGCGGCCACAGAAAGCGGACATGATGCGACGAGAAGCCGACCCGCCCGACCGTCAGCTGGCTGACCGAGATGACCGAACCGATGACGGCAGCCAACGAGAGGATGCACGCTGCATAGAGCAGGTGTGCCTGCCGCCGTCGGTGATACACGGCGAGCGCCGCCAACACTGCCAGCAGGGCCAGCACGAGCACCGCGGAGAGGGCGGCCCTCGGCAGACCGGGTATCTCCAGTTGCGGCGCTTCGGGCGTGCCGGTGAGCGTGGTGCTCGGAACAGACGTGGAGAAGCCACTTCGGAACCACCACGGCGGCAGCGCGAAGAGGCGAGCGGTGATGCCCAGCGCCTTGCCGGCGCCGACCTGCAAGTCGCCACCACCCGTGTTGCCGGCAAGTCGGCTGAGGTTGCCCTTGCCGGGCCCGAAGAACTGCTCGTAGAACGTCTGGCTCCAGAG
>DAORTY010000181.1:0-2864 GCA_035432905.1 Ilumatobacteraceae bacterium
GGCTGCAGCAGCACGAACCACACCAGGCTGGCCACGGCGACGCTGGTGGCAACGGTGCTGGAGAAGACCGTGCGGAAGAAGCCGATGCCACGCAGGTGCTTGTCTGCCAGCACCGCCAGACCGATACCCAGGATCAAGCCCACGGGAACCGTCATCACGGCCAGCTTGATGGACACCGCCAGCGAATCTTGGAATTGCTTGCTCTGGAAGACGTCGAGGTACTGACCCCACCCCTTCTCCGTGCACTTGCGGCCGGTCTGATCACAGCTCAGGTGGCCCGTCTGAACAGCCCGGACCAACGGGTAGATCGTCCACACACCGAGCAGCACCAGCGAGGCACCCAACATCACCAGCGCGGCGGGAGCATCACGCAGGCGGCGCTTCACGGCACCCGCATCCCGGTGAGCGCATCGAACCGATGGAGATGGCTGTCGTCCACATCGAAACGCACCGTGTCGCCGACCACGGGCAGATTTGCGTGCGGCGTGACGCGAGCGGTCAAGCGGCCGGAGGGCGACTCGGTCAGCAGCAACACTTCGTGACCGAGGTGCTCGATCTGGCGGACCGTGCCCTCCAGCGCTCCATCTGCGGCGATCACGAGATGCTCGGGCCGAATGCCGACCCGCACATCGGACGAACCCATTTGCCCGGGCTGCAGCAGGTTCATCGGCGGTGTCCCGATGAACTGCGCGACGAACGCAGACGCGGGATGGTCGTACACGTCCTGCGGAGTGCCGACCTGCTCGAGGCGACCCTCGTTGAGAATCGCGACGCGGCTGCCCATGGTCATCGCTTCCACCTGATCGTGGGTGACGTAGAGGAACGTGCTGTCGAGGCGGCGGTGCAGTTCGACGAGCTCGGCGCGCGTGTCGCCGCGCAGCTTGGCGTCGAGGTTGCTGAGCGGCTCGTCCATCAAGAACACGGCAGGGTCGCGCACGATCGCGCGGGCCAACGCGACGCGCTGGCGCTGGCCACCACTGAGCTGGCCGGGCTTGCGCTTCATGTAGTCGGTGAGGCCGAGTATGTCGGCGGCCTTCATCGCCTCATCGGCCCGCTGCACCTTGCCGACACCGCGAACCTTCAGCGGGAACTCGATGTTGGCAGCGACAGTCTTGTGCGGGTACAGCGCGTAGCTCTGGAACACCATCGCGATGTCGCGCAGCTTCGGCTCGACATCATTGACCCGGCGATCGCCGATGAACACGTCGCCGCTGGTGGGGTCTTCCAGACCCGCGACCATCCGGAGCAGCGTGCTCTTGCCACACCCAGACGGGCCGAGCAGGATCATGAACTCGTGATCCTGCACATCCAGCGAGACGTGGTCGACCGCGGTCACCTCGTCGGCACCGTCCCCGAAGGTCTTGGTCACCTGTTCCAGCCGCACCTGTGCCACGAGCGAACCATACGCCATGCATAGGTGCCCGCCACCGGTCCATCGCTAACCTTCACCCGATGGACACCGAGCCGAACCCTGCCGATATGGAAGCCACCCCAGCTCCCCTCGACCTGGACGGTATCGAAGGCGATCTGGCGGATGTCGAGGTCGCGCTCACCCGGCTCGATGCCGGCACGTACTGGACCGACGAGGTCACCGGAGCCGAACTTTCCCCTGAGCTCCTCGCCGCTGCACCGACCGCCCGCAGCGCCGGCGCCGTGTAGCTGGTGGATGCGAGCCGCGCTCGGCTACTGCGTGCACGCCGCACGGTGCGCGTCTGGCGGTTGATGGCGCGCAACGGGGCACGCTTCGCCATGCACCGTACGAAGCGGCTGTTCACAGGGTCAGCGCGTCACGAGGAACTGGACAACCGGTTCGCAATTCGCAGCGCGCAGGACGTGGCTCGCGAGTTGGGCAACATGAAGGGCGCGCTGATGAAGTTCGGGCAGCTGCTGAGCTTCATCGTGGAAGCGCTGCCGCCCGAGGCGCAGGCCGCACTCGCCACCCTGCAAGCAGATGCGCCGCCCATGTCGCCGGCCGCAGCGGAGGGCGTGGTGCGCAGCGAGTTGGGCGCGGCACCGCAGAAGATCTTTCTGGACTGGCACGAGACGCCAGTTGCCGCCGCCAGCGTCGGCCAGGTGCACCGTGCTGTCACCCGCGATGGTCGCGATGTCGCGGTCAAGGTGCAGTACCCGGGCGTGGGGGACGCCATCGAAACCGACCTCGCCAACACCGAGGGCATGTATCGGCTGGTCGGCGCATTCGCTCTCAAAGGTCTCGACACCAAGGGCCTCGTCGACGAACTTCGCCACCGGATGCGCGACGAACTCGACTACCGACTGGAGGCGGACAACCAGCGCGAGTTCGCCGCCCACTTCGCCGGCCACCCATTCGTCAGCATCCCGGGCGTTGACGCAGCCACCAGTACTCAGCGAGTACTGACCACCGAGTGGGTGGAGGGCATCGGGTTCACAGAGTTCCTCGCGACCGCGAATCCAGCCGCCAAGCGGCGCGCCGGCGAAAGCATCTGGCGCTTCACACAGCACGCAATTCATCACCTCGGCGCGTTCAATGGCGACCCGCACCCGGGCAACTACCGATTCACCATCGACGGCGATGTGACGTTCCTCGACTTCGGACTCGTGAAGCGGTGGACGCCCGGCCAGTGGGAGCAGTTGCTGCCCACGCTGGAGGCCGTGATCGTGAATCGCGACCCCGAACAGCTGATGGCAGCGATGGAAGACGTCGGTTTCCTGCGGGCCGGGCACGGCCTGGCCGCGCAGACGGTGTGGGACTACGTCAGCACGCCGTACACCCCGTATCTCACCGACACATTCGCCTACACCCGAGACTTCACCAAGCAGGCGATGGCCACCATCATCGACGTGAGGGGCCCACACGCGGAGGTCATCGAACGTCTCAACATGCC
>DAORTY010000181.1:2964-7286 GCA_035432905.1 Ilumatobacteraceae bacterium
GGGGGTTTCCGTGGCCGATCCGTACAAGCCGAGAGCACCGTTTGCGCCGTGGGACCGTCGTCAGCTGCCGGGCACCTTCGACGTGGAGGAGACGGCTCGGCGCGTCGGCAACTACAAGTGGGCCGAGATGAAGCTGTTCGAAGCCCTCGGCGGCTGGGTGGCAACCGTGCCCGAGCTCGACGTGAAGATGCGCCTGGGCACGCACTGCTACCACCACGCATGGCATGCCGAGCTGTGGCACAAGCGGTTGCCCGAACTGCGCGAGATGAACCCCGAGCGGCTGACCGTGCCCCCCAACGAGGCACTGGTGCGGTTCGTCGAAGCACTCACAGAGCCCGAGGCGGCCGACCAGACCATCGAGAAGTTGGTGGGCGTGTACCGGGTCTTCATCCCACACTTCATCTCCGCCTACACGTACCACCGCAACAACACCAGCGAGATCACCGATGCACCCACCATTCGCTCGCTGAACTTCGCATTGCAGGATGAGTTCGACGACTGGCGCGATGGCGAAATGATGATTCAGTCGCTGATCGAAACACCCGAAGAAGTCGATCGGGCAGCGGCGCACCAGGCGAAGTTGGAGAAGTTGATGTTGGCGGCCGGCGGCATTGCCGGCCCGGGCAGTATCGGAGGCACACAATGAGGCAGTTCTTCCCGGTCGAGGAGTTGGCCCGCGACGAGCGGTTCACCCAGATCAACATGCGCCAGAGCCAGGCGGACCCGCGCAGCGCCCTGCTCACCGAAACGCCGGGCAAACGCCCCAAGACCAACCGGCTCACCCCGGATCGTGCCGACGCCAGCGATGCTGCGCGCAGCCTGATGCACGGCATCTTCGTCGGTGAGGTGCAGGCGCTGGAAGGCGCCGGCCGCACCTGCCACGACTTCCCGCTCGGTGGCGGCGAGACGCCCGACAGCATTCCCTTCGCGCTCAAGCTGGACATGGCTCGCCAGGCATGGGACGAGGCACGCCACGTCGAGATCAGTATCAAGCTCAGCGATTGGATGGGCACCGAGGTCGGCCAGTTCGCGGAGAACACGGTGCTGTTCGAAGTGGCGTGCAGCAACGACCCGGTGCTGCGCCTCGCCGGTGTGAATCGTGCACTCGAAGGCCTGGCCATCGACGTCTTCACGACGATGAAGGAATTCGGCGACCTGGCCGGCGACCCGTACCTCGAATTCTGCGAGGACTGGATGCTGGCCGACGAGGTGACCCACGTGAAGATGGGGAGCGACTGGCTGCGCCGCCTCACCGAGAATGACCCTGAGCGACGCAAGAAGGCGCTCGAGTTCCAGAGCGTCGTCGACAAAATCTTCTCCTTCGGTGGTACCCGCAGCGACTCGAAGGAGTCGCCCATCGGGCTGGCCCGCCGCTTCCGCGAACTGGCCGGTTTCACCGATACCGAGGTGGAAGCAATCGCCGACGTCAGCCTGAAAGCGCTGGAAGAGCGCAAGGCTTTCTCCGCCGAGCAACTCGCCGACGCATGACCGTCACCGTCGCGCCGGAGACCTTTCGCTTCGTGAAGTTCGACAGTGTCGTCGTGACGCGCGTTGCCGAAGAGCTCACCGCAATGCTGGACATGCAGCAGCCGCTGCACATCGAGATCGACGAGACCACGCCGCTGGGGCGGATGCGGGCAACCTTCAGCGCCGGGGTAGGCGACACGATCACCGTCCACGTCGAGAGCGGCGCGTTCGAGGACTCCAAGCGACCACGCGAACAGAGCGAGGTCGCCACCGCGATCAACCTTGGCCGCATTCTGCTGCGCGTGCGCGACCGACTGCACGGCGGCTTCGGTGAGGCGCCTGCAGACGACGACCTCGCGCTGCGGCAGATGGCCGCGTGGGAGACGTACTGCGCGGGTCGCCTCAGCCGCCTGGGCCTCGAGGTCCACCAGCAGCGATGGGTGTACAACTTCCGCAACCGACACGGTTTCACCGACACGGCAGATGCGGCCTTCGCTCAGATCTGGTCGGCCGACGCGCTCACATGGGGCGAGTTGGAAGCGATCAGCAGCGCGGCAGCGTCGTGAGCGAGCTCCACACGTCCACCGCCAGCTCCGGCGACGAACAGGTGAGGTGGCGCCTGGCGGACCCCAGCGACATGCCGTTCGTGTATCGGCTGGTCACACAGGTCGACCCACGCTGGTATCGCTTCTCACGCCACGGTCTCGAGCCCAGCGGGATGCTCGGCCTCATGGCCAGCATCGCCGGCGGGGCCATCGTGCACGACTGGCTCGGCGAGCCGGTGGCGTGTGCCTTGCTGGCCGACTCGAGCGAGTCGGGCACCGGCCACTTGGAGTACTACGCACTCCCCACGGCCCACGCCGAACACTGCGCCGCGCTGGCGGCACCCGACCTGCTCGGGGCCCTGTTCTCAGCCAGTTCCCCGCGACGGCTGTACGTGGAACGGTTCGAGAACGACCCGCACATACTCGGCGAGGCGGAGCACCTGTTCACCACCGAGGTGGTTCTCCCCCGCTTCATGCTCATCGACGGCACCTACGAGGACCGCACCACCCTGGTGCTCACCGCCGACGACTGGTGGGCCTGGCACGACGCTCGCACCGAGGACGCACCATGATCACCACCGCGCGAATCATCTTCCGACCGGCGACGCCCGACGACTACCTGCGCCTGTACGAGATCGAGTCCGATCCCGCAACTGCGCTCACCTGGCGCTATCGCGGGCAACTGCCACCCATCGCCGAGTACGAGGCGGCGTTGTGGCGCCAGACTCAGCAGATCATGGTGGTCGAAGGGCGCGACACCGGCCTCGTCGTCGGCTACCTGCAGTTGCACGACACCGACCTGCGCGCCGGCAACGCTTCGTTCTCGCTGTACTCCGGTCCCGAACACCGCGGTTCGGGGCTGGTGATGGAAGGCCTGATGGCGTTCTGCGAGTGGGCGTTCGGCAACTGGCCCATCCGCTGGCTGTACGCGCATTCGTTCGAGCACAACGTGAGCGCATTCGAGTCCGGGTTGCGCCGCGGCGAGGCAGTACGCCTGGGCGTCTTGCACGAGCGGATGCTGGTGGAAGGCGAGCTCACCGATGTGCATGTCATCGGTATCGAGCGCGAGGCCTGGCTGGCCAGCCCGCTGCGTCGGCGCTTCAACACCCTGCGCGCGCGCCAACACTGAGCTTTTTGATTTTCCGTGTCGTGAAATCGCGTAAGGTGCGAACAACGCAATACCCGACGTGGAGGAATCATGGACCAATCCGAACTGAACCAGATGAAGGCCGAGCTGCAGCGCATGCAAGCTCGCATCGAGGAGCTGGAAGCGCCAGGCGCCCAGCAACCGATGAATCGTCGCAACATGCTGCGCGGCATCGGCGTGGCCGCCGTCGGCGCTGCCGCCGGTGGTCTTGCGTTCGCCCGGCCCGCAGCCGCGACTGACGGTGGAAGCATCGTCATCGGCGACTCGAGCCAAACCGGCACGAGCCCAACCGTGCTCGTCCCCGCGACCGGATGGAGTTCGACCCCCTTGACGGGTGCGTTCACCGTCTCCAACGATGCCAGCTTCACCAACATCAACGCTGCCTTGTCGTGCATTGCGGCATATGCCGACAGCTCCAAGCCCAGCGGTCACACCATTGGCCTCTTCGCCGCGAGCAAGAGTGGCGTGGGCGCCAAGCTCGACGGCCCCGTTCCGTTGAAGCTCACCGACAGCTCCCTTGCTGGCGCGCCTCTCCAGACCACCGGCACGCAGGGACGCTTCCAGGTGGACAATGGCGATCTGTGGTTCTGTGTGAACAGTGCCGGCAGCGCACGCTGGCGCAAGATCACGGGTAAGGGCGTTGCTGGCGCATTCCACCTGCTCACCCCCGGTCGCGTCTACGACTCGCGGGCCGGAAACGGTGGCGCTGGGCCACTGGCCACCGGTCAAAATCGCACCATCTCCGTGGCAAACCGCATCGCCACCAGTGGTGGCGCAGTTGTGGAAAACAACTTCGTGCCAGCTGGTGCGACGGCAGTCACGCTCAACATCACTGCGGTCGGCACAGTGGCCGACGGCGGGTACATGGCTGTGAACCCTGGCGGCAACACCACCGTCAGCGCCTCGAGCATCAACTGGGCCAACGGCCAGACGATCGCCAACGGCATCGTGTGCTCACTCAACGGAACACGTCAGCTCACCATCATCACTGGTGGCACCGGCGCCTCTGCAGACTTCCTCATCGACATCACCGGCTACTACATGTAGGTGTCAGACCGGATGGCAGCGTTGCTGTCATCCGGTCCGACCGGCCGCGCACCGCTGCGCGACACTGTCGACGTGACAGAAACTCGCACCTCCACCATCGCCGTCAACGGTGTCGA
>DAORTY010000182.1:0-7160 GCA_035432905.1 Ilumatobacteraceae bacterium
GTGTACAGCTCGAGCAGCTTGGGGATGTCCTTGCGCGGGTTGCCGGAACCGAACAGCGACCCGATGAGCTGCTTCTCGAACACCGTCAGGAAGACGGCCGGAATAGCAATGCTGGCCTCGCCGATCGGGTGGATGTTGGTGACGACGATCTTGCTGCGCTTGCCGCCCAGCCAGAATGCCTCGCCGAGCACATCGCCGTCGCCGACGCCGCAGCACATGATGACCTTGTCGAAACCGCGATCCCAGGTGGTCTCACCCATCGCGCCGAGCGCGTCGGTGATGGAGGCATAGGCGTGTGTGGCGCCGAACTCCATGGCCTTCTCACGCTTGAACTCGATCGGGTCGATGGCCGCGACGACGCGGGCGCCGGCGAGCTTGGCACCCTGCACGGCGTTCGAGCCGATACCACCCACGCCCACGATCGCAACCGTGTCGCCGGGCTGCACATCAGCGGCATACACCGCTGAGCCCCAACCGGTGACGACGCCGCAACCGAGGAGGCAGGCCTTCTCGAGCGGCAGGTCCTTGTCGATCTTGATGCAGCTGGCCTCGTGCACCACGGTGTGGTGGGCGAAGGTGCCCAACGCGCCGATACCGAGCAGCAGGTCTTCGCCGGAGGCGCCGTGGTGGCGCGAGGTGCCGTCGCTGAGCTGCAGGCCCGTGGCGGTGACCGTGTTCATGTCGCACAGGTTGCTGTGGCCGCCGGCGCAACTGGGGCAGCGGCCACAGGCGGGAACGAAACCGAACACCACGTGGTCGCCGGGGGCAACGCTGAACACGCCGGGGCCGACTTCCAGCACGATGCCGGCACCCTCGTGGCCACCGATCAGTGGCGGCTCGGGGGTGGCACCGGCGAGGTCGCCGGTGACCAGGTGCTCGTCGCTGTGGCACATGCCGCTGGCGATGATCTTGACCAGTACTTCACTGGCCTTGGGCGAATCGAGTTCGATCTCCTCGACGCTCCACGGTGTGTGGCGTGCACGGAGAATTGCGGCCTTGGTCTTCACGAATTGCCCCCAGATGTGTGAGTCGACGTATGCGCCGAACCATACATCGCGGCGTGTCAGCGGCGCCATGCGGCCGACCCTCTAGTGGTTGCTACGCGATTGCTGCTGGCAGCGAGGCATCGGTGACCAGGTGCAGAACCTGCACGGCACGCGTCATGGCCACGTAGAGCAGGCGCGCACCGAGCGCCGACCCGTCGAAGATCTGGTGCGGGTTGACCACGATCACTCCGTCGAACTCGAGGCCCTTCACCGCTTCCGCGTGAAAGACGGGAACGTCGTTGGCAGCCAGATCGTGCACACGATCCGTGCCCTGCAGACCGACGCGTTCGAACGCCTCGTAGAGCGCGTGGTGCAAAGCCAGGGGTGCGACGACACCCGTGTTGTGATGGCGATGACGCACCGTGCGGACCTCGTCAGCCACAGCGTCGGCCAACTCCGCGGAGGACACCTGGCGCACCGTTGGCGCCACCCCGTCGGCACGCACACTGCGGCTGGCCTGGGTGGTGACGTCGGTGAACGGCAGCAGCCGGTTGGCGACGTCGAGGATCGGCGCCGGCACGCGGTAGCCGATGGTGAGATGCGCCACCTCCGACGCGGTGGCGCGCAGGTGCCCGAGGGCTTCCTCCCAGTCGCGCTGGCCGGCCGGCGTCGTCGACTGCGCCAGGTCGCCGAGGATGGTGATCGAGCCGGCGGGGCTGCGACGCCCGATGCAGCGCAACGCGACCGCGCTGTGGTCTTGCGCCTCGTCGACCACGACATGGCCGTACGTGAACGGCGTGCCGTTGAGCAGCGAGTTGACTTCGTCGATCAGGTACTGGTCGGCCACGGTCCACTGCCGCTTCTTGCCGCTGGGGCCGGGCAGCAGCCGGTCGACCAGCTTGATCGGCAGCGCCGTCGGCCACGCCTTGGTGATGGCCGCGCGTAGGGCCGGCGCCTTGCCCCACACGTCGTCGCGGTCGAAGCGGCGCATCATGTCGCGCTGCACGATGCCCTTCATCGAGTCGCGTCGCTTGTTGACCGGTGCGTTGGCGGCCATCGCCTGCTGCAGCCAGCCGGCGAACTCGTCGCGCTCGATGGTGATGGTGCGCGACCCCATCGGAATGCGCAGATCGTCGTCGGGCACGGTGATGTGGCTCAGCGTTGCTGCTTCCAGCTCGGCCAGCATCTCCGCGCTGCCCTTCGAACGGCGCGTCTCGCGGTCGTCCTCGCCGGTGATCTCCACCTTCGGCACGCACAGTTCCAGAGCGGTGCGCTGCTGCACGCTGCGCTCCCCCAACGATGGCAACACGTTGCCGATGTAGTCGAGGAAGACCCGGTTGGGGCCGACCACCAGAACGCCGTCGCGAACCAGGCGGCGACGGTGCTCGAACAGCAGATAGGCCGCACGGTGCAGGCCCACGGCCGTCTTGCCGGTGCCCGGCCCACCCTGCACGACGAGACACTGTTCGAGCGGGGCACGGATGACCATGTCCTGCTCCGCCTGAATGGTGGCGACGATCTCACGCATGGCGCCGGTGCGTGCCGCGCCGATCTCTGCGAGCACGGGGTCGGGAATGCCCGAGCCGGCCGCCTCGTGGTCTGGGTCGTCGAGCTGCTCGTCGAGGTAGGCGGTCAGTTCGTTGGGCCTGTCCTGGACGGTGGCCACCGTGAAGCGCCGACGGTGCGACAGACCGAACGGGTCGGCATGGGTGGCGCGATAGAACGGCGCCGCGATCGGTGCCCGCCAATCGACCACCACCGGGTCGTGATCGTCGTTCTCGATGTGCCTGCGACCGATGTACCAGCGGTCCTGCGCATCGTCGGTGATGCGGCCGAAGAAGTCGCCGGCGCCAGGTGTGCGGAGATCCTCCAACGCTTCGGCCACGGTGACCTCGATGTACTCCTTGGTGATCTCGTCTGCGGACGCATCCGGGTCCAGCTGCTGGAAGCGGCGAATCATCTCGTCGCGACAGGCGCGTGCGAACGTCAGCTGCGCCACCTCGGCGGGTAGTTCGGGAAACAGGTCGGCGCTCACAGGGCAGACCACGCTACCCCGCGGGGCTGGCGACCAGCGGCGGGTCAGATGTAGCGACGAACCATCAGGCGCCACCACAACTGCAACAGCTGCACGGCCGAACGCGTGATGGCCGGCAGACGGAAGAACTGTGACCTACCGTGCGGACGGGCATAGTGATTGACACCGACCTGCACGAAGTTCGCGTCGGCACGCTGGAACGAGCACATCATCTCCACGCAGATGACACCCGTGGTGGAACGAAGCGTCACCTTGTCGAGCACGGTCTGGCGGATGAGCCGAAAGTCGCAGTCGGTGTCGCGAACACGCAGCCCGAAGAGCAGCTTGACCACGTGGTGGTAGGCCCGACCGATGACCTTGCGATGCCACGGATCGCCACGGCCGATCTTGTAGCCCTGCACGACGTCGGTGCCCGCCTGCACCGCGGCGATGCACCGCACGATCTCGGCAGCGTCGTACTGCGCGTCGCCGTCGGTATAGAAGACCCACTGCTTCGTCGCCGCCGCGAAGCCCGACAGCAGCGCCCCGCCATATCCGCGGTTGACCTCGTGATCGACAATCCGAAGACGCGGAAACTCGGTGGCGAGCTCGTGCAGCACCGCCAGTGAGTCGTCCTGCGAGCCATCGTTGACGACGATCACTTCGAAGTCGTCGACGGCGCTCTCCAACCCGGCGTGCACGTCGCGAACCATCTTGCCGATGGACAGCGCGTCGTTGTAGCACGGGAAGAAGGCCGACACCGACGACACGAGTGGGTTCATGAGCTCGGTCATTCGGGTGCTCCGGAAAGTGCCAGACACACGGCTTCCACCTCAGCATCGCTGAGCTCCGCGAACATGGGCACGCTCACACACCCGGCCGCCCATGCCTCGGCGTTGGGGCATGCAGCAGTCGTGAAGTGCGCGTACGCAGGCTGCTGGGTGAGTGCCAGCGGATAGTGCACCGCGCTGCCGACATCGTGCGCGGCGAGGTGAGCCCGCAAGGCATCGCGGTCGCTACTGCGCACCACGGCCAGGTGGTGAACGTGCCGTTCGTGGTCTGACTGCCAGGGAAGGTGTGGCGCCGCGGCTCGATAGGCGGCTGCGATCTCACGGCGACGCTGCGTGTCGGCGGCGAGGAACGGCAAGGTGAGGTTCAACCACGTGGCCTCGATCTCGCTCATCCGAAAGTTCTGGCTGATCTCGGTGTGCACGTACTGAGCGGACGCGCCGTGTGCCCTGAGCCGTCGAACCCGCTGCGCCATCTCGACATCGTCGGTGACCACTGCACCACCATCACCGATGCCACCAAGATTCTTGGTGGGATAGAACGAGTACGCGGCAACCACACCGGTGACGCGGTCGACGGCGCCGTGCGCCTGCGCGCAGTCTTCGATGATTGGCACCTGCACAGCTTCGGCGAGTGCGGTGACGTCGAAGGGCCGACCGTAGAGGTGCACACCGATGACGGCCTTGGTGCGGGCGGACACAACCGCGGCGACGCGGTCCGGATCGATCTCCGCAGTCGCCAGATCGACGTCGACGAACACGGGCGTTGCACCCACCGCACACACGGCCGACGCAGTGGGAACGGCCGTCATGCCAGGGACGATCACCTCATCCCCAGGGCCGACACCGAGCGCAGCGAGTGCAAGCTGCAACGCCGCGGCGCCGCTGGCGACACCAACGCATTCGGCGCCGCCGGCGAACTGCGCGAAGGCGCGCTCAAGATTCTCCAGTTCCGCGCCGAGCAGCAGCGAGCCACTGTCCAGCACGTAGCCGACGGACTCGAGAAATGCTTGGCGGTGACGCGCCAACCGACGGCTCACATCGACGACAGGTACCACGGATGCCCTCTGTAGAAGTTGAGTGTCATCGTAATTCCGCCTTCGAGCGTGATCGTAGGTGACCAGCCCAGCGCTGCGGAAGCTGCTCGCGAGTCGGTCTCGAAGCCACCGATGTCGATGCGGCTCAGTTCGTCGGTCCACGGCATCAGCCCGACGGCTGAGCCGGTGTCCGAAATCGTCGACATCAACTCCGCGATCTGCAGCAAAGTGTGCGACTCGCTTCCTCCGAGATTGAAGACCGCCCCCGGTGCCACGGTGCCCGCACGAGCAGACGAGCCGGCGAGCAGCAGGGCGGCCACCACATCGTCGACGTGCAGGCAGTCGCGTTGCTGCTGGCCGTCGCCGTACACACTCAGCGGCTCGCCACGCAGCACGCGGCTGACGAAGACCGGCAAGAACCCAAGCCCATGCTTGCGGAGATCCTGACGCGGCCCGTACACGTTGGTCAGACGGAGCGAGACAGTGCGCAGGTCGTGGATCTCGCCGTACAGGCGGTGATAGTGCTCGCCGGCCAGCTTGTCGACGCCGTTGATGTCACGTGGCTCCGTGGGGTGCGCTTCGTCGACGGGCAGGTACCGGGGTCGTCCGTACACCTGGCGGGTGCTCGTGTGCACGACGACGGCCTCGGGCCGCACCCTACGGATCGTCTCCAGCAGGACCAGCTGCGAGCGAACGTTGATGTCGTGGTCGCGAAGTGGGTCGACCATCGACTCGTGATGACTGACCTGACCGGCGAGGTTGAAGACGAAGTCGGCTCCGTCGAGCAACGGCACGGTGGCCGTCTCGTCCGCGATGTTGCCGACTTCGATCTGCAACGTGTTGACACCGGGCGCCACGAACTCCGTCACGTTGCGAATGTCACCACCGTGCTGAGGGATCAGCGCATCCAGGATGCGGACCGCGGCGCCGGCCTGATGGAGCGCGAGCGCCAGATTCGAACCGATGAAGCCAAGGCCACCGGTGACCACACAGACCGAATCTCGATAGCGGTCGGCTGCAGTCATGGCACCCATGAGTATCTCACCACCCAGATGCCCAGGAACATGAAACCTGCGGCGCCCGCGGCCACGACCGACCACTGCGCCCAACTGGGTCGTCTCGACAGCGTGAGCGCACACGCGACCGACAGCGGAACGGCCAGCGTCACGTAGCGCGCCAGACCTTCGAGCCCGAGCAGGAACTGCGGTACTACCAGGACGACGATGCCGACCAGCCACCAATTCGGCAGCTTGCGCAAGGAGGGTGCTGCAATGACGAACACCGCCAGCCCGACCGCCAGGTGAAAGGGCACGGCCTCGCGAGCGAAGGGATGCAGTACGAACTTCCACAGTGACGACTCGTCCCACGCCTCCTTCGCCGTCAGGAAGATCAGCGGGTCACCGACCTTGCGCTGGCCGTAGATCATCCAACTGACGAGGAACACGACCGACGGGATCGCAGACGCCGTCACGTGCCGCCAGCGACGATCGATACACCACACCGCCGCCCACGCGACGACCACCAGCATGAACCCGTTCGGCCTGCTGGCCGTGCCGACGGCCGCGAGCGCGCCCACCTGCCACCAGGTCCAGCGCGAGATCGCGGCCGCACCCTCGACGACCTGCGCCCGCCGGTCGATCAGCACCAGCATCCAGACCAGCGCCGCCACAAAGAGGCCGTCGCTGTACGCGAGAACCAGCCCGATCGACCCGGGCAGCAAGGCGATCAGCCACACCGACAGCGATGCCACCCGATCGTCGAATCGACGCGACGCCAGCTGCCACATGCCGCCGAAAGCGACGAGTGCGGCCAGCCACGACACCCCGATCAACGAGGGGCCGACGGGAACGCCCACCCGCGTCGCCAGATCGGCCAGCCACGGATAGAACGGGAAGAACGGCCACGCGGTGCCGACGGTCGTCGCCGACCAGTTCGGATACCCCTGCGTGACGATGATGCGATACCAGCCGCCATCCATCGCTGTCAGGCCGAATGCATTGAACCAGCGGCCGTCAGGTGTGGGTGTGACAACCAGCGCAATAAACCCCAGGACTCGTGAGACCAGCCAGGCAACGAGTGGGATGCGCCAAGAACTCCAGCGAGCGACCCCACGAAGGGACGAAGGGACCACCGCCATCGGGCGAAGTATACGCGTGCCGTGTGGGGTTGACAGGGTCGCGCGAGGAGCACCCGCCGGGCGACACGCGATACGCTCCCGGCCATGGAGAACGACGACATCGCCACCGTTGCCGAGGCCACCGACGCCCCCGCCGATCTGATCGAAGAGCTGTTGGTGGAAGAGATCTCCATCGACGGCATGTGCGGTGTCTACTGA
>DAORTY010000183.1:0-4439 GCA_035432905.1 Ilumatobacteraceae bacterium
AGTGGGAATCCGAAGCGACGAGCCGGGTGGCGGTGATGGTCAACTACCACGGGGGTCGCCCGCAAGTGGCCGCGGAGCAGCAGGCGCAGTCGATCGCGCTCTTGCGGGCAGGGTCGCGCGACTGGGCCGTTGCGCTCACGTACTACAGCGACATCCTCGACCACCTCGGTCGCTCCGTCGAGGCGGAGTCCGCAGCTCGCGATGCATGGGAGCTCGGGCGACGGCTGGGTGACACGCTGACCATCGCCTACGCGGCATGGGCGCTGGCCATCGTTCGCGCACACGTCGGTGACCTCGATGGCACTCGTCGCTGGCTCGACGAGGTGGAACGCAACCCCGGGAACTGGCTGACCGAGGTGAGCGGGCAGGAGTTCCTTGCGTTCGGATCCGATCTGCTCGGCGGTCTCGGTGACCAAGACGGGGCATACGCATATCGCGAGCGGGTCGCTGCACGGGTCGGTGACGGCGGCACCCAGCAGTTGCTCGATGTGCTCGACGGCAGGTTGGAGGCGATGTACGGCGACGCGTTGCGTGCCATCGAGATCTTCGACCGGCTCGACGGTGAGCCCTACGCGACCATTCGCACGAAGTGGGTTCGGGTCCTGTTCCGCGCGCTGTCGGCCAAACGCCTCGGTGACAATCACGCGGCCACGCGCTTCATCGAACGTGCGGTTGAATTGGTCGAGCAGATCGGTGTGCCCGACATCGCACAGCGCCATGAACCGGTTGTCGTCGCGATGCTGGCCGATGTGTGGCCGGGGGGTGCCGAGTCGTCCAACGCGCAACTGCGCATCGTGCTGCTGGGCTCGTTCGCAGTGATCGACGGTGTGGAGCTGAGGACCCCGGCGCCTGGAAACCCGGCGACGCTGGTGAAGCTGCTCGCTCTACGCGGGATGCAGACCACCGAGCAGACCATCGACGCGCTGTGGCCCGATGCGGATGTTGCAACGGGCAGGTCGCGGCTGCGCAATCTGCTGAATCGGCTACGCGGCCAGTCAGGCGAGGTGGTCGTTCGCAACGGTGAAGCGTTGGAGTTGGCGCCGGGGGTCACCACCGATGTCGCGCAGTTCGAGGCAGGGGTGACGGCCGCATTCGATGCACCCGCTGCCGAACGAGCCGGTCTTGCCCGGTTGGCGCTCGGTGCGTACTCGGGCGACCTATTGCCCGGTGATGCCTACGAGGACTGGGCGGCAGGGCCGCGTGAGCGGCTGCGGCGCCGATACCTGTCGTTGGTGGACATCGTGGCCGCCGAGTCGTTCGACCGCGGGGATGTCGACGAGGGTGTTCGACTGCTGGAGCTGGGCATCGAACGTGAGCCGCTGGAGGAGCGCCGCTACCTCATCGGTGCGAGGGCGTTGCTGGCTGCGGGTCGACGGACGACGGCCCGCGAGATGGTGCATCGAGCATCCGGAGCGCTGGATGAACTCGGGTTGCCGTTGTGTGCGGAGCTTGCCGAGATCGGACGGTCGTTGGACGTGCGAAGCGCACAGTGAGCACGTGGCCGACTTCGTCCAACGCACCGGCCGTTCCACGGTCACCTTGATGTTGCGCCTGCTGTCGCGCTCTGCCGAGGACGGCGCCATCGTCGGTCATGCCGAGATCGTCGATACCGGCGAAGTGGTCGCGGTGCAGGATGTGGACGACCTGCTGGCGTTGGTTCGCCGGCTCGCAGACTGACACCCGCAGCCCGCCTACGCTTCGTGGATGCGTGGGCCTGGGGCGTTGTTGGTTGCAGTGGTGATCGGCACGATGCTGGTTGCGACTGCTTCCGTGGCCGCACCGGCGGATCCGGCTGTCGTCGAGGCTGTCGTCGAGGTTGTCGCCGAGGTTGTTGCCCCCGCTGTACCCACCGCTGCGGCCCAGCGGCTGAAGGCGCCGGCGCGGACCTTCACCGTTGCGGCCGTGGGCGACTTCCTCTCAGAGGGTCCCGTCAACAGGGCCGCCGCCGGCTTTGCCCCGGTCGGCACCCGCTTCGACTACGAGCCCTTGGTCGCGCCGATCGAAGCGATCGTGCAGTCAGCCGACCTTGCGATCTGCCACATGGAAACGCCGGTCGGCGCGCCGGGAGCGGTCGTGGGATTCGTCGCCACGAGCGGATGGGGGACCAGCTTGATCGCTGCCGCAGCAGAGCTGCCCGGCGACCTTGCCCGGGTCGGTTTCGATCGCTGCAGCACCGCATCGAACCACTCCAACGACCTCGGTCTCGACGGCATTCGAACTACACTGGAAGCGTTCGATGCGGTGGGCATCAGCCACACCGGCACCGCCCGCAACGCAGCGGAAGCCGCACCGGCGCTCATCGATGTGAATGGCGTCCGTGTCGCCCACCTCTCCTTCGCCCGCAACTCCAACACCGGTTTCCCCTCGGACTGGTGGCGCATTCGGCAAGCCGTCACTGCCACGAACGTCGTCGATGACGTCGCCGCGGCGCGGACAGCGGGCGCCGAGGTGGTGATCGTCAGCGTGCACGTGTATGTGGAGATGCAGAAGGGCCCGACCGCGGACGACCGCTCACTGATCGAGCAGATCATCGCTCGGTCACATCCCGATCTGATCATCATCCACGGCCCGCACGTGGTGCAGCCCGTCGAACGCGTGAACGGCACGGTCGTCTACTGGAGCCTTGGCAACTTCATCTCCGGCATGGGTGTGTCGGGGCGTGGGAAGTACTCGGACCCGCGCACGCTCGACGGCCTGCTAGCGACGGTTCGGTTCACGCAGCAGGCAGATGGCTCGTGGGCGACCCAGCCGTGGACGGTGCTGCTGTGCAACCTGCTGAGCAGCCGAATGGTCTACCCCGGTGTGACGACCTTGGCCGACCCGACGATCTCGGCGTCGTTGCGGTCGCGGCTCGAAGCATGCGTCGCGCGCAGTAGGGCAGTGGTCGGCGACCTGAAGTAGCGCTGCGCAGCAGTGCGTGATCGCAGCACCGTAGAGTCGCCGCATGACCGACACAGCAATTCTGGCGGACCGGCTTCGCAAGACGTTCGATGATGTGGTCGCTGTCGATCAGATTTCGTTGGCTGTTCCCCGCGGGACGGTGCTGGGTCTGCTGGGCGTGAACGGCGCCGGCAAGACCACCATGGTCCGCATGCTCACCACCGTGCTGAAGCCGACCAGCGGCAGGGGCGTCGTGAACGGGTTCGATGTGCTGACCGAGCAGCGGGCGGTGCGGCGCAACATCGGGCTGGCAGGCCAGTACGCCGCTGTCGACGAGAACCTGACCGGCCGAGAGAACCTGATCCTCGTCGGTCGCCTGACGCACCTGAGTAAAGCCGCCGCCCGTCAGCGGGCCACCGAGCTGCTCGACCAGTTCCGACTCACCGATGCTGCCGACCGACCGGTGCGCACGTACTCGGGCGGTATGCGCCGACGGCTCGATCTGGGGGCCGCGCTGGTCACCCATCCGCCAGTCCTGTTCCTCGATGAACCCACCACGGGGTTGGACCCGGCGAGCCGGCTCGACCTCTGGGCGGTGATCGAGACGCTGGTCTCGGATGGCACGACGGTGTTGTTGACCACGCAGTACCTGGAGGAAGCCGACCGGCTCGCCGACAACATCGTGGTGATCGACAAGGGTCTGATCGCTGCCGAGGGCACCACGACGCAACTGAAAGCGCGTCTGGGTGACACGGTGATCGAGTTCGAACTCGATGATGCGATGGTTGCCGCCTCGGCAGCCGCGGTGGTGGGCGGCACCGTCGCCGCCGGAACTGTGGTGCGCCTCGTGATGTCGCACGGCCCGGTCACCCTCCGAGATGCAATGAACCAGTTGCTGGCGGCCGACATCACCCCGGTAAAGGTCGCGCTACGCGAACCCACCCTCGACGACGTCTTTCTGACACTCACCGGTAACGGAGGGGCCAACTCATGAGCACCACGCCGACGCCTTCCCACGTTGCGGCCAATGCCGGCGGCGGTCTGCTGTGGGCTGCACGCGACACGAGAGCGATGGTGTGGCGCAACCTCACCGTGTTGCGGCGGGTGCCGTCACTGCTGGTCTTTGCGTTGGTGCAGCCGCTGCTGTTCGTGTTCATGTTCCGCTACGTGTTCGGCGGCGCCATTCCCAGCGGCGCCACCGGCCTGCCCTATGTCGACTATCTGATGCCGGGCATCTTCGTGCAGACGGTCTCGTTCGGGGCGATCAGCACCGCTGTCGGCCTGGCCGAGGACAAGAACTCGGGCTTGTTGGAACGACTGAAATCGCTACCGATGAACCGCTCGGCGGTGCTCGGCGGGCGAGTGCTGGCCGATACCTCTCGCAATGTCTTCATCGTCACCCTGATGCTGATGGTCGGGTTCCTCGTCGGTTTCAACACCCACACCAATCCATTCAAGGTCGCGGCGGGCGTTGCGCTGATGGTGTTGTTCGGCTTCGCCATCTGCTGGCTCTTCGCGTTGATCGGCCTGTCGGTCGCCAACGGTGAGGCAGCGCAGGC
>DAORTY010000183.1:4539-6947 GCA_035432905.1 Ilumatobacteraceae bacterium
GCGTACTGCACGGCACGATCGGCTGTGGCCGGCAGCGCAGGCGTCGTGGCGTCGAACGAGGTGAAGTCGAATACCTCGCTGAGATCGCCGCACGTGTCGCGCCGCCATTGCGAGATGAGCGGCGCCTCCACGCCGAATCGAGACTCCAGCAGACGGAGGATCGACGTGTGGTCGAACACGGTGCTGCTCACCCGTGAACCGACGGCGCCGGCCGCGCCACCGGTCGCGCGACGGGTCCACGGCGACACGATGATCGCCGGCACGCGGAACCCGAGACCGATCGGCGATCCATCGACGAACTCGTCGGTCGTTCCGGGCGGAGGAACTGGCGGGCTCATGTGATCGAAGAATCCGCCATTCTCGTCATAGGTGAGAATGAAGGCCGTCTTGGCCCACAGCGTCGGGTTGGCCATCACTGCGGCGATCTTCGACGCAGTGAAGTTCTCGCCGACCGAGGGCGCCCACGGCGGATGCTCGGAGATGACGGTGGGTGCGACCAGCCAGCTGACCTGCGGCAGGTTCCCGGCCGCAGCATCCTGCTCGAACTGGTCGGCGGGCAGGTTGACCAGCGCGTTGTCGTACAGCGGGTTCCCCGGGGACAGCCCCTGGAACTGGGCGAAGAACTTGACGTTGGTGTCGTCGTAGTCGTCTACTTCGTGGTAGATCCGCCAGGAGATGCCGGCTTGCTGCAGGCGCTCCGGGTACGTCTCCCAGGTGTAGGCGACTCCGGAGTTGTCGATGGCCGGGCCGCCGCCGAGGCCGCCCGGATCAATGGTGCCGGTCATCGAAAGGTGCCGGTTGGGGTTCGTCGGCCCGAGCACCGAGCAGAAGTAGTGATCGCACAGCGTGAACTCGTCGGCGAGCGCCCAGTAGTACGGGATGTCGGCACGATTGAAGTACCCGAGCGCGTGCGCGCCCATCGCCTGCGCGAACCCGTCGTTGGCACCGTTGTTCCATGCCGCGTGCTGGGCTTCCCACGAATGATTCGGGTCCATGCCGCACTGCGCCGAGGTGACGGTCGAATCGGTTCGGTACGGCAGCAGGTAGCCGTCGGGATGGCCGGGGAAGGGGTTGCGGTAGTTCTGGCCGACGGCGGTGGAGGCGAACCCGGCCACACCCGGGCGGGTACCGAAGTAGTGATCGAAGCTGCGGTTCTCCTGGAAGAGAATGACGAAGTGCTCGATGTCGTTCAGGCTCGCCGCTGGCGCGGCCGTCGTCGCGGTGACCGTAGTCGTGGTGGCCGTGACCGCAGTTGGTGCCGGCGGGGCCGAAGTGATCGACGCATGAGTAGTGGTCGAGGTTGCGTCCGTCGTCGGTGTGTCGCTGCTGCACGCGTCGAGCGCGGCGCCGAGAACAGTGGCTCCGGCAACGGCGGTGGCGCCAGCGATGAACCGTCGCCGAGTTATGGAGGCGGACTCGGTGTCGCCGGGCTGGTTTGGTTGGGGGGTTCCGTCGGTCACCGGCTCACTGTGCCAGTCTCTGCACCGCCGCGCCGAGCCGGCCGCTGTTCCTCCACGATTTGTCCGTGCCGGCGTTCGGCAAGTCCCCACATGAACACGAAGCACCCAGGAACTCGCGGCGCTCCCGACGCCGAGTAGCGGGCCTGAACGCTACTCGCGGTCTCACCGACCAGTTCCTTGAAGCGGGAGCTGAACGACCCCAGACTCGAGTACCCGACGGCGAAGCACACTTCGGTGACCGTCAGGTTCGTCGCTCGCAAGAGATCCTGTGCTCGCTCGATTCTGCGTTGGGTCAGATAGCTCGACGGCGTGAGGCCATAGGTGGCGGAAAACAATCGATGGAAGTGGAACTTCGAAATCCCTGCAACCGCCGCAACCCGATCGAGGTCGATGGGTTCGGCGAAATGACGATCGATCTCGTCTCGCGCAGCACGAAGGTGAACCAGCAGGTCCCCCGGTACCCGAACCCCGGACCGGGCGACCGCGTGCACCTGCAGTTCACTGGCGACACCGGGTGTTTCCATCACGCAACGCTAGACCGCTTCAAGAAGCCGTCCCGTCATGTGCCCACCTCGATACGGCTACCCGGCAGTCCCGAGGAAGCGGCTTCCAGCGTGCCGCCCTCGTGACGTTCGTGGTTCATGGTGCTCGCGGCCCCCTCGATCAAAAGTGGCACTTTCCACCGCCCATGGGCGGGTAAACCGGTCGGATGTGGCGTGGTTACCCGCCCATGGGCGGGGGAAGGTGCCAGAAAGTGGGCCTCGGGTGCGGATCGCGACCGCTTCCCGGCCGCTCAGCCGGTGGTGAGGGTCAACTGGGTGTGGTCGTCGATGGTTGCTACGTCGACGGTGACGGTGCTGCCTTCGACGGCGTTGCCGCCGAGGATGAGCAGTGACGCCTGGTCGGCGATCTCGCGCTGGATCACACGCTTCAGCGGTCGGGCACCGA
>DAORTY010000184.1:0-6926 GCA_035432905.1 Ilumatobacteraceae bacterium
CGACCCAACAGTTGGATGTGACGGTCCAGATGTTGCTCGAATGCCAGAACGCGACCCCGGCGGTGTCGGCGGTCGGCAAGTACGCCGACATCGTCGTCCAGGCGTCGCGTCGTCGCAAGCTGATGCAGCACTACAGCGAACTCGTCGACAGGTGCTACACGAACAGCGCGGACGAGGTGATCGCGATGGACAACATCCGTGCCGACGCACTCATGTTCCGTGGCGAAGGAGCGGTCGACGGGCTGATGTCGTTGCCCGAGTTCATCGCCTCCACGAAGGAAACACGCGAGCACGGCCGGTGGCTGATCCCGCACATCATGCGACCCCGCTGGCGGATCATCATGGTCGCCGGGGAAGGCATGGGCAAAGGGGTGCTGATGCGCTCGCTCGGGCTGCACATCGCAGCCGGGCGCGACCCGTGGAACTACGACAACTTCATCGAACCATGCCGGGTGCTCTACATCGACGTCGAGAACTCCGACACCACCATCTTGCATCAGGTCGACGTGTCGAACACCGGCATCGACTTCGGGATCGAATGCGAAGACCGCTACCACCTGTGGCGACGCGAAGCCGGGCTCAACCTGCGCGACCGCCGGGTGCAAGCCGAACTCGACGCCGTCCTGCAAGCCACCCGCCCCGACATCGTGTTCGCCGGCCCGCTCTACAAGCTGACCCGCCGCCGTGCCGGTGAGGATCTGGAACAGTCGACGTTGGAGATGCTGGAAGTGATCGACGACTTCCGTGTCCGCTACAACTTCGCGATCATGCTCGAACACCACGCACCGAAAGGCTCCGGTGGTAGCGGGTTCCGTGAGATGAACCCGTTCGGTTCGTCGGTGCTGTTGCGCTGGCCCGAGTTCGGGATCACGTTGGAACCCGATGGGAACCCGCTGCCGAACGAGCAGTTCATGACGATGAACGTCGGCCGCTTCCGTCGCGACCGCGAGCCCGCCGATTGGCCGGATCAGATCTCGCGTGGGGCGATGGGTCAGCGCACCGCATGGAACCCGCGGTTCGCCAACGGCCGCAACCGGAGAGGGCTGTGAAGCCGCCCCGAGCGTCCGAACTGGAATGCGAAGCGACCCTGATCGACGCCGCGATCCGTGGCGGGTGGATGGTGCACGGGGTGCGGACCTCACAGACGAACGGGCGGCACATGTCGGCGATCAAGGGCCAGCGCGGCTTCGTCGATCTGGTGCTCTGCCATCCGGCGACGGGCGAGTTCCTGATGGTCGAACTGAAGCGCCCGCCGAACAAGGTGGAGCCCGACCAGAAGGTGTGGCACCGAGCCCTTGAAGCGTGCGGCGTCAACGTGCAGATCTGGTTCGTCCCCGACGAACTCGACGAGTGGGTTGCCTACCTGTCCAACCAGCGCCTCAAAGCACGCAAGACGTAGGGGTTCATGTCAGCCGGGGTGAACTCCATCAGCGCCCCTGCCGCGATGTCGGCACGATGGTGTCGAGTGGTTGATGACATCGGCGCCCCTGAGCCGGTGCGCCACCGGCGAGCGACCGCTTTCGCTTCGTTCTCGGTCATCCCCGCGGTGACGACCCCAGCATCGACGGCCGCTTGCAGTTCGCCGAGCGGTAGGGCGCGCAGAGCGTAGAGCGCCTGCCACGGTCGGGGTAGCTGTTCGAGCGTCGCGGCCGGCAGCTTCTCGTACGCTTCGGAGATCGCCATCAACCGCTTGGCGGTGTCCAGCCCGAACGGCAGATCGTTCTCCACCCACGCCCGGAACGTCTCAGGATGCTCGGCACGGGCCGCCCGCAGGATCGCCCCGACCTTCAACGCCATCCGGTCGACCTCGCCGATGATCGCCGCCTTGTACCGGGCCAACCCGACAGCTTGGATAGCATCCGGCTCATGTCGTTGGACCAGCATCAGATCGAAGGGTACCGCATCTGCGGTTGCGGCAACATGGTGCTGTTGGCTGCGGCTGAGATGCAGTCAGGGAAATGCGCCGACTGCTACCAGGCCGACGGCGCCGCGTTGAAGGTGGTCGAGATCCTGCACCGCGGTCGACGGGCCTGCCTGCCGGCGCGACCGTTGAAAGACCGGGCCGGGTCGAAGGGCTCGAAACCGAAAGCGAAAGCGGTGGAACGGGCCAAGCTGGCGGCGCTGAAGCGCCTCCGAGCGTTGTACCCGGAGATGTACGACATGCTGTACGACGAGGAACGGGCATCGCGAGGGCTTTCCCCGATCACTCGCACCGGGCATGTCCCACATGACATGACGAGGCAGACTTACGACTTCGATCCCGTCTACGATGCGCTGATCAACCCCGAGGGCCCCTCATGAAGTCATTCTCCCGCAAGGCGGCGATGAGCGAAGCGATCGACACGTTCGCTGCCGCGCCCGTCGACATGACCACTGCCGCCGATTCGGCGTTCGCTCGCGATGTGGTGACGGTGGGGAAGCGGATGAACACCCGCGGCTGGTCGTGGTACAAGAAGATCGGCGAGATCCACTACGCGGTCGGCCGTTCGGCGCGCACCGCCGGGTACGCCGAGTTGGGCGTGTATGAACGCCGCGCTGATGGGACGCCTGGCAAGAAGATCACCTCGGGCGAGGAAGCGAAGGTTGCCAGCCGGCTGATGTCGTACACCGGCGGGATGCGCGGGCTGATCGAACGGTTCGTGATCCACATGAAGGTGCCGGGCACCACCTGGCTGATCCGGGTCCGCATCGACGGCGAGGTGGTCGGGTACGATTTCGTGTCCGACGGCGAATGGGATCAGGCGTCGCTCGATTCGCTCGACGACAAGGCGAACACTCAGCCGTTGCTACGCAACACGATGCCGCCCGGCAGCACGAATGGCCGCCCCGTCAAGCAGCAGACGATCGAACGACGCGACCTGATCGGGCGCGTGTGGCGCCAGGACGCCCAGTGGGCGGACCTGCCGGATTCGCCGATGTACGCGCTCGACGACACCTGCGAGGTGTTGCACCTGCTGACCAAGGGTCTGAAGGTGAAGCTGAACCAACGCCTGTTGATGAACGGCGTGTGGTACTTCCCGTCGGAGATCGCAGACGTCCGCATCGGTGCACCCACGGGCAAGCCCGGCGAGTTGCACAACAACAAGATCATCGACAACGTGTTGAAGCAGGCGCAGCACACGGCGCTGTCCCCCGAAGACCCGATGTCGCCGATGCCGATCATCGTGTCGGGCCCCGGCGACCAGGCGCACAACGTGGTCTTCGCCGCCCCGGACCGCGAAATCTTCGATGTGGAGATGAAGCTGCGGACTGAGCTGATCGACCGCATCCTGTTCGGGTTGGACATCAACCCGCAGGGCGTGAAAGGCACCACCGAAGCCAACCACTGGGGTGCGTGGGCGGCGTCGGACGACGAGCAGCGGATCAACATCAAGCCCGACCTGGAGACGCTGTGCTGGGCGTTGACGGTGCTGGTGATGAACCGCGAACTGTCCGAAGCCGGCGTGGCGTTGGGGCGCATCGCGAAGCGGATGGTGTGGTACGACCTGTCGGCTGCGGTCGCGAAGACCAACCTCGCTGAAGACGGCCGCCAAGCCTTCGACCGCGGCGGTGTCGGGCCCCCTGGGATGCGACGGATGTCGGGCATCGACGAGTCCGACGCCCCGACCGAGGTCGAGGTGATTCGCATGGTCGGCTGGAAGATGGGCCTGCCCGAGTTGGCGTTGCATGGGATCGAAGCGGCGAAGGACATCGACTTCGAGAAGATCAAGGCCACCAAGTCGGGCCCGAACCCAGACTCGAACGCCCCCGACACCCCAGTCGGGCCCGGCAAAGGCGACCCCGGCTCGACGAACCCCGCAGACCGCAAGAACAACAGCCCCAAGCGTGCTCAGCCTGGCTGAACAAGGAGAACATCATGCGTCAGACCTTCGGCACCATGCCCACCAGCCTCCCGCCCGGCTTCTTCAAGGCCGTCCGCATCCCGGTGATGGCCGAACTCGATGTCGTCACCGGCGACGGCCGGCTGCTCGACTCGTCGGGCGGTGGGGTGCGGTTCATGCCGCAGTCGATCCGCTTCCAGCCGTGCGCCACATCCGGGCACGCGGGCGCATTCCCGTCGGGCACCTGTTTCGAGGTGACGATCGACCCGGACACCGGCGAGTTCTCCGGCCGCGGGTTCCTGCTCGACGACGTCAACGGCCGCCTGCACGCGCGCATGATCCACACCCAGGCGCAGGACCGCAACTCGATCGACCTCGGTGACGTGAAGGCCCGGTACGAGGAAGACATGTCGACGGGCGACTACTGGATTCGGTTCTACCAGTGGAAGGTGGGCGCCACCACCGGCGTCGGCACCCCCGCGTTCGCTGCAGCCCACTTCGAGGTTGACGCGCTCACCCCCGAAGAGTTGATGGCCTCGCTGCTCGCCGACGACGACGAGATCATGGCGTCACTGCTGCAAGATCCGATGGAAGAACTGGTCGCCTCCGTCTGCCCTGTCGACGTCCACCTCATCGGCGCCCCCGAGATCCCGCAGACCGCCGACGAACTCACCGCGTCCGGTGCGATCATCGCCCCCCGCGCAGCGTTCTACGAGCCCGAGGCCGACCACCCGCAGAAGATCATCATCACTGCCGACCGTCGCGTGTACGGCCACCTCGCCGTGTGGGAGACCTGCCATGAGGGCATCGCCTCGGAGTGCGTGATCGTCCCTCGCCCGTCCGACGGGTACGTGTCGTTCAACCAGCCGGGCCCGCTCACCGAGCGCGGCCAGGTGCAGACCGGCCCGATCTTCGCGTACGGCGGCCACCGTCGCGCCGGCACCGCCCCGACGTTGGAGCAGGCGTACGGCGGGATCGAGAACGCCTGGTGTGATGTTCGTGTCATCGAAGGCAAGTTCGGTCCGTGGCTGTCGGGCGTCGTCCGTCCCGACGTGTCGGAGGAGACCGTGTACGCGGCTCGCGCTTCGCGCATCTCCGGTCACTGGCTGGGTGGCAAGCTGAAGGCGATCGTGTCGGTCAACGTCGAGGCGTACTCCGTCGGCGGCACGATCGAAGATGAGCTGGCTGCAGCGTTCTCGTTCTCGCTCAACGACGAGGGAGTGTCCGAACTGGTCGCCTCGTTCCCGCCGTGCCTCGAAGGCGCGGCAGACGGTTCGCAGCAACTCACGCTGGTGCTCAACGTCGACTCGTTGGACCCGGACACGATCGCCACAGCAGTGCGCGATGCCCTCGGGGTCACCGAGACCGAGACGCCTGTCGACTCGTCGGCGGACGACGGTTTGCTGGCTGCGCTGCTGCTCGAAGAACCCGACCTGTAGACACAGGCGTCTCGGCCCGAGCAAACTCCGCCCCACTACTCGAAGTACGAAAGAGGAGGGCGTCACTATGTGGCCCGAGATCCCCGCAGACATCAGCTCGCTCAGCGTCGATGAACTCGCCGCCCTGGCGAACACCATCCGTGACGCTGCTGTGGCGGTGCTGGCTGATGCCGCATCGACGCCGGAGCAGCGCACCGAGGCCGGTGAGTTCGTCGCGCAGCGCAAGCTGATCGCCGCCGCACACGCCGAGAAGGTCGCCGCTCTCGCTGCCGAAGAGGCCGCAGCCGCAGCCCTCGCGGCCCTGGCCGCCGAAGCCGACCTCGAAGGCGCCCCCGTCGTCGAGGAGCCCAAGGTGCTCGCCACTGTCGGCGCGCCGGCGGCTGTCGTCAACGAGCCCGCCCCGCAGACCTCGCTGTCGGTCCCGACGACCCCTGCGGTCCCCGGCAACCGGCCGCTGGCTGCGATCGACTACCTGCAGGCCACCGACAGCTCCGGCAAGGAACTCGGCACCACGTTCGAGTCGTGGGCCGAACTCGCTGCCGCTGCGGTCGCCAAGTCCGCCGACATCGACCCCGGCACCACCAACAAGTACAAGCTGGCGTCGATCCGCGGCAACTACGGCCCGGAACGGACCCTCGGCGACGACATCATGCTCAACGCCGCCAAGTTCGAGCAGACCGACGAGCTGATGGCAGCCTGGTGTCCCCCGGCCACCCCGTACTACAACGTGGCGTGCGCCAACACGCTGCGCCGGCCGGTGTTCAACTCGCTGCCCGGTTTCGCCGCCCCACGCGGCCGGGTGTCGATCATGCCATCCCCGGACCTCGCTGACATCACCTCCGGCTTCGGCCAGTGGACGATCGAAGACGACGCCGATGCGAACGCCCGCAAGAACTGCATCACCGTCACCTGCGGTTCGCCCACCACGTACGAGATGTACGGCGTGTGGCGCTGCATGACGGTGAAGAACCTGCTCGCGATGACCTACCCCGAGTTGGTCGAAGCATGGTTGAACCGTCTCGGCGCCGCCCAGGCCCGCCTCGGCGAGACCTTGCTGCTCGACGCGATGGGTTCCGAGTGCGTGTCGCTCGACGCCCCCGCCCTCGGCTACGGCGCTGCGGTGACGATCACCTCGACGATCCTCAACTACCTGGCTCTGTACCAGGAGACGCAGCGTTGGGACATCACCGGCAACATGGAGGCATGGGCCCCGCGTTGGGTGCTGTGGGGCATGAAGATGGACATCATGCGTCGTCGTCGCACCGACGGCAACGTGGTCGTCCCGTCCGACAGCGAGATCGAGACGATGTTCCGCAACGTCGGCCTCAACGTCCACTGGTTCATCGACACCCCGACGTGGGCGGTCGCGATCCCCGGTGTCGGCGCAGCGACGCTGAACCTGATCCCGCAGTCGGTGCAGATCCTCATCGCCCCTCCCGGCAAGTTCGCCCTCATCGACCGGGGCAACCTGAACATCGGTGTCACCGGCGACAACATGTACCGGGACAACGACAGCAACAGCAAGAACCAGTTCACCTGGTTCTTCGAGTCGTTCGAGGGTGTCGTCAACACGACCACCTGCCCGGCTCACATCTTGGACATCCCGGTCTGCTGGAATGGGGCCATGACGGCAGATATCAACGTCAACTGCCAGGGTGGCGACGAA
>DAORTY010000185.1:0-6924 GCA_035432905.1 Ilumatobacteraceae bacterium
GGGCTGGTGTTGGGTGGTGGCGTGGCAGCCAACTCGCTGCTGCGCGAACGGTTCCTGACCGTGTGTACCGACGCGGGCATTCGCGGTTTCCTGCCCAGTCGCGCGATGTGTACCGACAACGCGGCGATGATTGCGGCCGCGGGTTGGCACCGCTTGCGCAGCGATGGTCCCAGCTCGCTGGACGCTGGCGCCTACCCCAATCTGCGACTTCCCCTGTTGCCATGACGTTTGTGAGAAATCTGCGATGAGTGCCCGAATCGATGCCTTTGTCGTTGCCGTTCCCGGCCTCGAACCATTGTTGTTGGAGGAGGTGCAACGCCTCGGTGTTCGCCCAGCGCGCGCCGTTCGCGGCGGTGTCGAGTGCAACATCACCTGGCCGCAGCTGATGGCCATCAACCTTCGCTCACGCATCGCCACGCGTGTCGTTGTGCGTGTGGCCAAGTTCCACGCCGATGGCTTTCATTCGCTGCAGGTGGGCTTGCGCGCCATCGATTGGGCGGCGTGGCTCCCCGACGCCGATGGCCCCGCCGGGGGCATCACCGTCGCTGCGACGTGCGACAAGGAGTCGAAGCTGTACCACTCCGGTGCCGTGGAGGAACGAGTCAACGAAGTGTTGGGACGACCGCTCGGCGACCAGGTGGTGCAGGTACGTGTGCAGCGCGATCTGGTGACCATCAGCATGGACGCCTCTGGCGCACCGTTGTATCACCGTGGTTGGCGCGGCCCGGCAGGCAAGGCCCCGATGCGCGAGTCGCTGGCCGCCGCACTGGTGCTGGCCAGCGAGTGGAACATGAAGACGCCGCTGGTTGATCCGTTCTGCGGTTCGGGCACCATCGCCATCGAGGCCGCGCACATCGCCCGACGGATGGCGCCTGGTCGTAACCGTTCGTTCGCGTTCCAGCACTGGCCGCAGTACGACGCGACGGCGTGGGAGCGACTGCTGCGCGGCGCCGACGGCGATGTCGTCGACAAATGTCCGCCGATCTTTGCGTCGGACCGTGATGCGGGCGCTGTGGCCGCCACGGTCGAGAACGCCGCTACCGCGGGTGTGAGCGGCAACGTGGAAGCCGTGCTGCGCACGGTCAGTGAGTTGACGTTGCCGCCGCGTGCCGGCTGGATCGTCACCAATCCGCCGTACGGCCATCGTGTCGGTGGCACCGGTGGCACCGGTGGCACCGGTGGTTCCGGTGAGGGCGGCGGCCGCGACCTTCGTAACCTCTACGACCGCTTCGGGGCAGTGCTGCGCGAGCGTGCCGTTGGCTGGCATGTGGCATTGCTGGCTGCCCACGACACACCCGTTGCCCGCATGCACCTTCCGCTACGACCGACGCTCGCCACAACCAACGGCGGCATCGACGTCAACGTCCACACCGGCCAAGTCCTGCCCGAGCAATCCAGCTAGTCGTGAATCCCCTAGTCGTGAATCCGCCTAGTCGTGGATCCATACGGTCGAGCGCAGGGGCAGCAGGTTCTGGCTCCAGATGAGGTCCATCACCGGGTTCGCCACTCGCACGCACCCGTGTGAGGCGGGGTAGTTGGGGATGCTCGGCGAGCCGTGGATGGCGACGCCGCCGATGATGAACTTGGGGCGGTACAGCGAGCCGAGGTCACCCTCGTACCGAACGACATCATGCTCGCGGTATGTCTTGAAGGTTCCGTTCGGCGTGATGGCGACACCGATGACGCGGCCGCTGGCGGCATTCCTGTCGGCCTCGTCGTAGCTACGGCCGTTGCCGGTCGACACGTTGAAGATGTACTTCATCTGCCCGTCTTGAATGGCGAACGCAATCTGCTTGGTCTTGTCGACCTCGATCAGGCTGCCACTGCTGCGGCCCGCCGCCGGGCGGCACAGTTGGGTGTTGATCGCAATGGCCGTGGCGATGTCGACGACCGTGGTGGCGGGCAAACCCTTCCACTTCTGGAACGCCATCACCGACTGCGACGTGGTCAGCCCGTAGCCGCCATCCCTGGAGTTCCAGAAGCCGAGGGCGAACAATCGATTCTGCAGATCCAGGACAGCCGACTTGGACGACCCGTTGATGATCGGCCCGACCGGTGAGGTGGGGTAGCCGACCGTGGGCGTCGCGCAGGCAGGCGACGCAGCGTTGGTGGGTGGTGCGAACGGGGCTGGCGCCGGTGTGCCCAGGTAGTAGCCGGCGAGATCGGCAATGAGCACTCCGCCGGCTTCGGTGAACATCGAGAAGCCACGGCTGGAGACCGGCACGATGGCATGGTTGGCCAGGGTCTGGGCCGGGCGCACGACGTTCATGGTGGACGTCGTTGGGCGCGCAGTCGGGCTGGTGTCGCCGGCGGTGCCGACACTGATGTAGCCAGTGGTGATGGTCGCAACGCTGGTGGCGCTGAGGACGACCGCCGAAACATCCGGACGACCGACCAGCGGGTTGCTCGTGATGGGCACCTCGAAGCGCCAGCCGGGCTGCGCGCTGGTGGTGCCACCGAGCGGGTTCAGCGCCGCGATGCGTGTGTCGACGACGCGAGCAGGTGTGGCGAGCGGTACGAACAACCCGTCGGTGTCGGGCGGTGCCGATTCACTGGTGAAGGTACCGACGAGGTCGATGAGGAGATCGCCGCCACCCTCGGAGAAGATGGTGATGCCGCCGGACGCGTCGACGGGAACGATGGCCTGGTTGGCCACGATCGCATTGGCTCCCGACGGTGAGTTGAGATTCGAGGTGAACGGCACTGCGCCGCCCTGCGAGTAGAGCTGCCAGTAACCCGACCGCGTGGTGACGGCGGTGAGGTTGATGGCCACCGCGCTCGACCCGGCCGCACCGGGTACGGCGAACGTGCGAGTCTCGCCGGCGTTGAAGGTGGAGACACCACGAGTGTCGAGTACCCGCGAGGGGGCGGGGAGTGCCTGGAAGCGGCCGGCGGCGCTGCTCGCCGCAGGGGTGTAATAGCCGAGCAGATCGACGATGGCGTGGCCGCCACCGCTTGCGTAGATGTCCACGACACCGTCGGCACCCACCGGCACCGTCACCAGGTTGGGAAGCGCGAGGAAGGGGCCGCTGAGCGATTGCAGCTCATCGACGTTGATGTTCGAGACTTCCGGGCGGTCGCTCGCATGGGGCCACACCGTCCAGTAGCCGACGCCGGCCGGGCCCGTCACCGTGAGGTTGAGGACGGCAGCCACCACCGTGCCGGTGGCGGGGAGCGGAGCCTCGCCGGTGACTTTGACCGAGACGGTGTTGCCGGCGTTGAGCGCGAGAGTCGCTCGTGTGTCGAGCAGCCGTTGGGCTGTCGGCAGCGCGACGTAGCTGCTCGTGGCTGCCTGCGCGCTGACGACTGCCACTGGCAGTGCCGCGGTCGTGATCGCAACGCCGCCAATGGTCGCCCCAAGGAGTCCGACGGTCGCCATGAAAGATTGAATACGCACGTCTCAAGCTTACGAGCGCAAGTCGCGTAGGTCACGTCACCCGGTCCGGGCCGCGCCGTTCCACCCGTCTGGTCGCCGAGGCGATACCGTTTCGGGCCGTGCAGATCGGTCCCTTCACTCCCGCCGCGCCCGTCGTGCTGGCGCCGATGGCTGGTGTCACCAACGCGCCGTTCCGCACGATGTGTCGCCAGTTCGCCCCGGGGCTCGTCTACGTCAACGAGATGGTGATGGCCACGGCCGTGGTGCACGGCAACATCAAGACCGAGCGGATGATGACGTTCACCGCCGACGAACAGCCGCGCAGCCTGCAGGTCTACGGCAGTGACCCGGTGATGTTGGGCGAGGCAATTCGCAAGGTGTGTGCCGAGGGTCGCGTCGACCACATCGACATCAACTTCGGTTGCCCTGCTGCCAAGGTCACTCGCAAGGGCGGTGGCGCGGCCGTGCCCGCCAAGCCCAATCTGCTGCGCGCAATTCTCCGCAGCGCAGTCGCCGCGGCCACGCCGTACGGCGTGCCGGTCACCATCAAGTTCCGCAAGGGGCTGTTCGACTCGCTGCTCACGCACGTCACCACCGGTCGTATCGCAGCGGAGGAGGGTGTCGCTGCCATTGCCCTGCATGCGCGCACGGCCGAGCAGCACTATGCGGGGCTGGCCGACTGGAATGCCATCGGCGAGCTGAAGGCGGCGGTGCCCGAGATCCCGGTGTTGGGTAATGGCGACATCTGGGAAGCCGATGATGCGGTGCGAATGATGCGTGAAACAGATTGTGATGGGGTGGTGGTCGGCCGCGGCTGCCTCGGCCGTCCGTGGCTGTTCCGCGATCTGGTCGAGGCCCTCAACGGCCGCCCCGTGCCCGAGCCGCCGACGCTCGGCGCGGTCTGCGACGTGATGGCGCAGCACGCGCGGTTGCTGGTGCCACACATGACCGAGCCGATCGCCATGCGCGACTTCCGCAAGCACACGTCGTGGTACTTCACCGGTTACCCGGTCGGTGGCGAGGTGCGTCGCCAGTTCAGCGGCGTCTCCACGTACTCCGAGTTGGAAGACCTGATCGCAACACTCGACCCGACGACGACCATTGTCGAAGGCGGCCAGCGCATTCGTCGCGGTCACACCAATGGTCCGATCCGTGTGGTGCTGCCCAATGGCTATCTCGATCACCTCGACGACGTTGTGGTGCCCGACGATTCCGACGTGATGGCGCTCAGCGGCGGATGAGCCGTCCGCCGGTCGTTCTGGCCTCTGCGTCGCCGCGGCGCCACGAGCTGCTGACCCAGCTCGGTGTGCAATTCACCGTGGCTCATCCCGACATCGACGAGACACCGTGTGCTCGCGAGGCGCCGGTGGCCTATGTGCGTCGGTTGGCTGTGGAGAAGGCGCACACAGTCGCTGCGGCCGCCGGCTCGTTGGTGATCGCTGCGGATACGACGGTCGACCTGGGTGGCGACATTCTGGGCAAGCCCGACGACGACGACGAGGCGCGCTCGATGCTGCGTCGTCTGTCCGGACGAACGCACCGGGTGCACACCGGCATCGCGTTGCGGTTGGGCGACCGCACCGTTGCCGAGACGGTGACATCGCTGGTCACGTTCTCGCCGCTGACCGACGAGATGATCGAGTGGTACGTCGCCTCGGGTGAGCCAGCAGGCAAGGCCGGTGCGTACGCGATCCAGGGCGCCGGTGGGGTGTTCGTCGAGCGGGTACGAGGCAGCGTCAGCAACATCATCGGCCTCCCGCTCCACACGCTGCTGAGGCTGTCGACCGACCTCGACGTGAAACTCCTCGGCGCCGCGATCACGCACTGAGCGCTTGTGTCGCGGCCCCACCGGATCACACCGTGGTCAACGCGTGACACGTGCGATTGTGAACGGGCGACGGCAGGCGTTTTGTCAGTCTGGGTTGTCTGGCTCGATCAGTTCGAAGGTGGATTTTGCGGGAAGCAGGGCGGCGGCGGCCCATGTGCCGTCGTCCAGACGGCTGGGTCGAATGTCGACGATCGTGCCATCAGTCGTCGCCGTGACGCGCAGGAACTGACCCTCGTCCGGTACTACTCCCGCGACGAACTCTGCGCCGCTGAGGTCGTCGCGGAGTACGTACGTCGAGGGTGACTTCGACGTATCGAAAATGCCGCAGGTGGTACGGCTCGACGTGGCCGAGCCGATCTGTGCACAGATGTAGGTCGGGTTTCCGAGTTCGATCGACACGTGGTAGGTGCTGCCGTCGAGGAGCGTGCCGGAGGCGATGGTGTTCGGTAGCACGGCCATTTGGGACGACGTCGTGACGCTGACGGCGCGAGCGATGCGCGGCTGGAGACTGTCCCACTCCTCGTCGGAGGCTGGACGGACGGTTTCGGCCATTGCGAGCAACTGGTCGTCAGGGACATCGGCCGCGACCACGACGAGACGATCGCCTTCGTGCCACACCACGACCTTGCCGATGCGACGGGTCTCGATGACCGCCGCAGGTACGCCGTGCACGGTCGTGTCGCGACCTTGGTCGAGAAAGAAGCGAGCCATTGCCAGGGCATCCGTATCGGTGGCGATCGACGCGACGGTGACCGGCGAATCACCGACGAGATAGGCCACCATCGTGGGTGTGAACTTGCTGAGCACCGGCTCGCCGGCCAGTCGGGACGTCAACACCTGGACGCGTGTGAGCGTCTTCACGTCACCCAACGGTTTCAGTGATCCCATGGAGTGGCTGTATGCCACTGCCGTCGATCCATCGTCCACCCCGACGGCGTTGGCGAAGCTCAGCGCGTCGTCGTCGTCGAGGCGGTTGGTCTCCGAATCCCAGTACAGCCCATCGATCGGACCCCACGTGACAGTGGTGCGCACGCGAACTCTGTGCACCTTCGCCGGCAGGTCGCGGACGAGTTCGGTGGAGCGGACGACCTCGGGCTCTCGCGCGCCATTGGACGCGCGAGCATGGGACAACGCCCAGGGGTCGTAGTCGTAGGTGCCTCCGGGTACGGTGAACACGTACCCCAGGGGTGTGGGTTCATCGGCGCCGAGGTCCTGGCCCTCGTCGACCGTCGTGACGCTGGCGTCGGCCAGGTCGAGGATCAGGTGGTCGCTCAGTGAGGATGTTGCCGGTGCAGCCGGGCCGAACGTACGCCACTCGGGTGGGTGCTCCCACGGCCGCCACACCATCGCCACTGCGCCGCAGACCCCGACCGCTGCGATCGCCACCGGCATCAGCCAACGTGGGCGCGGTCGGCGAACACGCTCACGGCCAGGGTCTTCGGACGGCCCGAAAACACCCGGATCCGCGTCGATGACATCGATTTCGATGATGTCGCCGGGGCCGTAGGGCTGCCGCATATCGCCAGTGTCGCACGGACGCCGGATCGACGCGTCCGAAAGTTGGTCGGTTAGCACTCTCGCCTGCCGGTTGCTAACGACCCCCTCGGCCACCTAGCCTTGGCACTCGCGAGGGCTGAGTGCTAACTGAGCCCTCCACGATCCCATATTCACGTTTCGTGTACTGCCAATGGAGGCCTGCACCATGTCACTCAAGCCGCTT
>DAORTY010000186.1:0-2775 GCA_035432905.1 Ilumatobacteraceae bacterium
TTGTGGTCGCCACCGATCGGAGGGGATTGGGGGTAGTCGATGTCCTGGTCGACGTGGTTTCTGCTGGTGATTGCGATGGTGCTGACCGGAGCGGACCCGGCCGGTTCGGTGGTGTTGTCGTTTCCGCCGCAGGAGGCGACCAGGAGCGCTGCGACGGTGGTGGCGAGGATCGATGGACGTGTCATGTGGTTTCGGGCTCCGGGTGTGGTGATCGGGCAGGTGTGCGGGCGGTGGAGAGTTGGGCGAGGAACACGAGGAACCGGACGGTCAGCGCGGTGCCGATGCCCAGGCACAGCACGGTCGCGATCCGTGTCCACGCCGCCGGCAGGTCGCTGAAGACTTCGCTGCGGGTGATGACGTCGAATCGGTCGATTCCACCCATGACGGCGAGTATGAGTCCGGCGACGAACATCGCGAGCGTCGGGTCGGGTGTGCGGCGCCGGGCGTGCATGATGAGGCGCACGGTGGCCCATGCGGCGGCGGCTGGGTAGGCGAACTCCCATATCCGGTTGGCGAGAGTGTCGGAGGACAGGGCGACGTATCCGGCGGTGTCGATGGTGAACGCGATGGTGCCGATGGATGCCGCCGCGGCAGCGGCGATGCGGGACCATCTGCTCCACAGCAGTCCTGCGGTTACGACCGCGATGAGCGCCGCGGCGGCGATCCATGGGACGAGCGATGGTGGAGGGGTCCATGTCAGCGTGCCGGCGACCACGTCGGGTTGACCGGCGATCGTCAGCGGGATCTCCCACCGTTCGATGATCACGTGGCGTTGGTCGGGTTGCTGTTGGACCTGGACCGGGGGTGTCGTGCTCATCCAGTGGGTGCGGTGGTCGTGCCAGCGTGCCGTCCGGCCGGCCGACAGTTGGGTCCACTCCGGGGCGGCGTCGGCGTCGGCGGTGGCGGGGGGATCGACGTTGGCGTACCGGTTCTGATTGAGGTACGTCGCTGGTGATCGCTGGTTCTGGTACACGCCGGAGCTGTCGAAACGCAGGTATGGCTCGTTCTCGTATCCGTCGACGATCAGGGTGCCGGTCCCTGTCCAGGTCAACTCGATGGTGCCGTCGATGTCGACGACATCGACGCTCAATCCGTCGATCTGGGGCACCTCGGTCAGGCTGGTGCGGTAGTTGGAGGTGACGTTGGCGTCGGCGGCACCGCCGTGAGCGGCGGCGGGTGTGGCGGGGACGACGGCGAAGGCGATGGCGGTGAGCGCGACCGCGACGCGCCACGTCGAGCGGGTCATCGCTGGCGGACCTCGAGTTCACCGGTGAACACGACCTGGTCGAACTCGCCGTAGCGGGCGGTGACGGTGACCTCCCAGACGCCGGGGATGGGGAAGTCGGCGTCGTTGGTCGTGACATGGTTGGGTCCGGCGACCGTGGTGTCGATGTCGATCGGCCCGACGCCCTGAGCCGGCATGACGGCGGTGACGGTGATCTCGTCGGCGCGGTCGCTGAGCCCGCCACCGGGTGAGGTGATGGTGACGTGCATGGTCGTGCCGCCGGTGACGGCCGGTTCCAAATCGATCTGGGCGATGCGTTCCCCCTGCACCACCGACACCGACGCCGTGGCCGGGGCACCACCGACCACTGCGTCGACCGGCGGAGGCGACCCGACGAGCACGCTGGTGATACCGAGGATGATCAGCGCGCCCACGGCCTCGGCTGTCACGGTTCTCGTGAGATGCCGTGACCCACGCTGAACTCCACCGTCGCCGGCGGGAGCATCCACGTTGCTGTCGTCGGCGTCGTTGTCGTGGCGGAGCACCCATCGGCTGACCGATGCGATCGCGACCACGACGATGACGACGACCAATTTGGTCAGCAGCGCCCGGCCGTAGGTGCTGTCGGTGAACCCGGACAGCGTGCCCATCTGCCGCCAGCCGTTGGCGACGCCCGTCACTGCCAACAGGGCCATCGAGCCCAGCGCGACCGGCGAGAACTTCGTCGCGGTCGACCAGAACCTGCGCAGCGGCGTGACGAGGAGCAACACGGCCAGGCCGCCCACCCACATCGACATCGCGGCCAAGTGCCCGATCGACGCGGCAACGCCGAGCGGGGTGGCTCGACCCGAGATCGCATGACCGCCGGCGGCGGTGACGCCCAGCAGCGCAAGCGCCGCGAGCGCGGCACACCACCGGATCGGCCGGCTGGTGAGCAGGAACCGACGAAACACGATCGCGACTCCACCCAGAGCAGCAGCGAGCGCGCGGATGAGCCACCATCGGCCGGACGGGCTGTCGATGACGACCCCCCAGTCAGACCATGACGCCCCGATCGTGGCCGCCTGGGCCGAGATCATCAGAATTGTGCCGACGATGACGAAACCCATACCCGCCCACAGCACGGTCGCGGCGCGGCGCGAGGTGAGCAGATCCCGAGCGCAGAGCATGATCACGCTCGCCGACCCGAGGCCGAGAGCGAGGCCGAGATAGCTGAGCACACGACCGATTCGGATCCATTCACCGTTCGGTGCTTGTGTGCCGGTGTTGTTGAGGGTGTCCTCGATCAGGTTCGGGTCCGTTGCTTCGGCCTCTCCTACCGAGAACAAGAACGCTCCACTGATGGGATGCGAGTCCACCGACACGGCCCTCCAGGCAACGACATACGTGCCGTCGTCGAGCGTGGCTTGGATTGCGACCGACAGCGTGTCGTTGCCGCCTGACTGCGTCACGTCACCGACGGCGAGCGCTCTCCCGTCGCTGTCCACCAACCGAATCGCGTCGACCGTGGGTGTGACGTCCTCGGTGAAGGTCAGCACGATCTCGGTCGG
>DAORTY010000186.1:2875-6864 GCA_035432905.1 Ilumatobacteraceae bacterium
TCGCGCCGATGAACACGAACGTGCCGGCTGATGAGTCCTTCCCGGTGTCCTCGCCGAGCGTCGTGGTCGAGGCGGCCACTTCGGTCGAGTCCGTCGTTGCCGGCGCGACCGTCGACGGAGCAGTCGTCGACGCCACCGTTGTCGCGACGGTGGTCTCTGGTGCCTGGGTCGTGGTGGTGGCTTCCGTGGTCGTGGTCACGACCGGTCCGACGAGACGCATCGCCGGTGCAGGCTCGTCGAGCTCCGTGCCGGACCCGTCCGACGGGATGGCGATCCAGCGGATCTCGCCCACCTCGCAGCGCTGGACGAACGGAAAGTAGATCGTCGTGTCAGGTGTCGGAGGCAGCGTCATCAGCACCCGGAACGTCAATTCCTGGTCATCGGGCAGCGGACCGCCGACGAAGGTGATCACGTTCGACTCGACAGAGCCGGTCCATCCGTCGGGTGGTTCGGGTTCCGCGCTGGCGATCCCGTCCGGGAGCCGCATGTCGAGCTGCACGGTCGGTGAGCCGTCACATCCGTGCTGCACCGTGAAGCCGACGGACAACTGGCTGCCGGCCTGGGCCTCCTCCGGGTCCGGATCGACGTGCGCCCACGCCGGAGAGGCGACCGACAGCACCACGGCGGCGGAGGTGAGTGCGAGCAACGAGCGACGGAGAAACACAAGCGAGTCCTTCGGATAATGGGGTGGGGTTCAGGCGTGACGGAAGTGGCGTCGGCTGCCGGGATGGTGGATCAGCGGTCGAAACCTTCGGGGGACCGGCCGGCCGGCGAGCATCCACACCAACACGAGGCCGGCGACTTCGAGCACGTGATGTGCCTCGCTGATCGAGGTGGTCCGACCATTGGTGACGTCGACCACTGCAGACACGAGCATCGTCAGCGCCAGCGCGACGACGATCGGCAGAATCCCGAACGCCCTCGCTGGTCGCCATGCGACGTACAACAGGCCGATCGACATTGCGACGCCGAACGAGCCGAGGTGACGTGCATCGTGCACCGACGCGGCACCCTCGCCGAGCAGCAGCCCCGGTGTGGCCAGCACCAACTCGGTTGCTGCCACCGCAGCGAGCGACAGCCGAACCCATTGACGACGGCCCACGGTCGGCGGGTGAGCGCGGGCCAGCACACCGGTGGCCAAATCCGGAACGGCCTCGGCGAGACGCACCCGAAGGACGCGGTTCACCTGCCCGATCTCGGTCCACCACGCCTGGCATTTCGCGCAACGCCCGAGATGCGCATTGGCGATGGCCTCTTCCTCGGTGGTCGACTCCTGATCGAGCTGCGCCGACAACAGCTCACGTATCGCTGCACACTCCATGGCTGACGTGTGTCGCGGGCAACTGGCAAAGTTCCCTACCGCCCAGGCAGAATTGCCCGATGCACGATCTGGACCGCCTCGCGACCGCGGCCGCCGCTGGCGACCGAGTCGCACTCGATCGGTTCATCCGCTCCATCCAGGCCGACGTGTGGAGGTTCTGCGCACACCTCACCCGCCCAGCCGAAGCCGACGACCTCGCCCAGGAATCGCTGGTCAGAATCGTGACCCACCTGCAGCGCTGGGAACGAGGACCCGTGATGACGTGGGTCCTCGGTGTCAGCCGCAACGTCTGCTTCGAACACCTCCGCAAACGCACCCGCCGACGCACCGACCCGGTGGCCGACTTCCCGACACGCGCCGCTCCCGACACTCATGGTGCCGTCGAGACAGCACAACTGCTCGCCGCACTACCTCTGGACCAGCGCGAGGCGATCGTGCTCACCCAGCTCATCGGACTTCCCTACGCGCAGGCAGCCGAAGTGATCGGCTGCCCGATCGGCACCATCCGGTCACGAGTCGCCCGCGGCCGCGACTCGCTCGCCGAGGCCCTCTACGACGCACGCACCGGAACCGGCGAACGCTGACCCGGGTGGGCGCGCAACCAACGTCGTTGCACCCCGCCGTCGCGCGTTGTCAGGCGAGGTTGGTCAGGTGCTCCCGGAGCTCGCTCTCGTCGATGATCACATCGAGGCGCTCGACGATCTGTCCCGCTGCGTCGGTCAAGAAGATCACCGGCTCGAACGACAGCCCGGCAGCACCGACCGCCGGCGCAGCCTCGGTCGCGGTGTTGTCGGTGTAGACCTCGGCGTGAAGGAACTTCAAGCTCGGATAGTCCTGAGCGACAGCCATCATCACGTCCAGTACCGGACCACAGATGCCGGTCTGGCAGAACGCAGGCGTGCCCACCAGATAGACCACCGGTGTTCCCGCCGCAAGCGCATCGGTCAGCGTCACATCGTGAAACGGACACGCGGGCTGCCGCGTGCACACAGGGTCAACACCCCGAGCGTCAACGATCGTCGGCGTGTCGAACGGCGCCAGACTGTCACCCGGCCCGGGGAACGACAAGCTTCCGGGCGTCGCCACGGTGAACGAACCGTCCCCAGTTTCTCCGTCAGCGGTGACACGAAGCGTGTAGACCTCGGCTCGGGGTACATCGACCCGGAACTCGTAGTAAGCCCGCGGCAGGTTGACGTCCCGACGACGACCGGTCGTCGACGCGACCTCGGCACCCGACGCGTCCAACAGCACAGCCGAGACCTCTGCCGGACCCGCGGCCCGCAGGGTGCCGTCAAGATCCGCCAGCCCGAAGACGAGCCGTCGACTCGATCCAGTCGTCACGCTCGGGTCGTCGAAGAACCGCACCAGCGCCAACCCGGCCGACGGATCCGCCGCGCTCGGCTCCGGTCCGCCCGTGGAGCTGGTCGACGCCGAGTCCGAACCGCACGCCGCGAGCACCACCGTCCCCGCGGCGCCGGCAAGGAGGACCCTGCGACTCAGCAGTACGGGGGACGGATCAAGACGACGGTCACTCATACGCGCACGGGTGTCGTCGGCCCCACAGAAAGTTCCATCGCGACTTCCGCACGTTGCGCGTCAGAACGTCAACGTCGCCCCGCGCGCCGGCGAAGCGCTCAGAGCAGACCCTCGAGGGTGAATAGGGCGATGAAGCCAACGAAGAACATGGTGACGTGGATCGGGCCGTCGGGGGTGTCGTGGGCCTCGACAAGGAGCTCCTCGGTGACGAGATACAGCAGCGCCGCTGAGCCGAAGGCGAGTACGGCCGCTTGGGTCGAGTTGTTCGCACGGCTGAGCAGCGCCGCGCCGGCTAACGCCCCGACGACCGTGGTCATCGACGCAGCGATCGGGACCAATGCTGCCCTGCGGGCGGTGAGACCACGTTCGGTGAGCTCGCCGGTGAGCGAGAGCGCAAGGAACAGGATCTCGAACGTGAGCGCGATCGTGAGTGTCCGGCCCTGACCTTCGCCAAGCGCAGCACCGGTGCCGACCAGGATGCCGTCGATGGACAAGTCGATGCACAAGGCCACGACCATCGCTGCGGGGATCCCGGTCGATGGACCGCCGCGTTCGGACCGGGCCTCGAACTGCGAGAGGGCCAGCAGAGCGACGACTCCGACGACGAAACCGGCCAGAGTCGCGGCGAGCGAGTGGCGGTCGCGCAGGTCTGGCAGCACCTCGCCGGCGACGGCAGCGATGACGATGCCGGCGGCGAGGTGTTGCAGCACGCTCGTGGACTTGGCCGACGGGCGGCGTCGCGCCGCGAAGACTGACCCTGCGGAGGCGGCGACGACAGGTGCTGCAACGAGCTTCGCTGCAGTGAGGGTGGCGCTCATGGGTTCTAGTCTGCAACGCCCCATCGCAGCCGTGCGCCATCGATGATGCGGCACGCAGAACAGGTTGCACCAAATGCCGAGTCGATGCGTCACGCCGCTGCGCGCGCCTCAGCGTCAGCGTCCCATGATCGAGCCGTTCATCATCCAACCCTCCCAGTCGCCACCAATCTGTTGGCGCATCCACGTGATCATGTCGTCGCACCAGTTCGAGGTGCCCGCCGGGGCGGCAGGGTTGCTCGTCATCCATCGGCCGCCGATTCAGTGGCGGCGGGATGTGCCGCAGGCCTGAGCTGGGCGAGCACAAGCAGGACGAC
>DAORTY010000187.1:0-6803 GCA_035432905.1 Ilumatobacteraceae bacterium
CGTTCGAGATCAAGCCCGGCGAGGCCTATGGGCTCGTCGGTGAGTCGGGCTGCGGTAAGAGCACCACGGCGTACGCCGCGCTGCGCTACATGCCGCGCAACGGCATCATCACCGGCGGCCAGATTCTGGTCGACGGCGACGACATCACGTCGATGAATCGCTCGCAGTTGCGCGAGTTCAGGATGCACAAGGCATCCATGGTGTACCAGGACCCGGGCAGTGCCCTGAACCCGACCATCAAAATAGGCAAACAGCTCATCGAGTCGTTCACGATCCTCGGCCAATCCCGCTCGGCTGCCGAGCAGAGCGCGCTCGATGCTCTGAACAAGGTGCAGATCGCCGACCCCGCCCGCGTGATGGGTCGCTTCCCGCATCAACTTTCCGGCGGCATGTTGCAGCGCGTCGTCATTGCGATGGCGTTGGCCTGCGACCCGAAACTGTTGGTGCTCGACGAACCAACGACCGGTCTCGATGCAACCGTCGAAGCCGAGGTCCTCGACTTGGTTCGCACCCTGCGCAACGAAACCGGTGCGGCCATCTTGCTGATCGCGCACAACCTCGGTGTCATCCGCTCGATGTGCGACAGGGTCGGCGTCATGTACGCCGGCAAGATGGTGGAGGAGGGCAACTCGCAGGAGGTCTTCGACACCCCCAAGCACCCGTACACCGTTGGACTACTCAGGTCGCTGCCCCGCCGCGGCATGCACAAGAGCCACAGCGCGCTGGCCACAATCCCGGGCACACTCCCAGTACTGGGCGCCGACCTGCCGACCTGCGTCTACGTCGACCGCTGCCCGCTGGCGGACGAGATCTGTCGCACCGAGGTGGCACCGATCGTTGAGGTGGCTGTCGGTCACTTCACCCGCTGCCACCACGTGGACAAGGTCTCCGAGATCGATGCCCCCGTTCCGACCGCCCTGCGCGACGCCGGCACGGACACCGTGCTGCAGATCTCGGGAGTGTCCAAGACCTTCCGTCAGGCGGGCCACGATGTGCCGGCGCTGGTCGATGTCGACCTGTCCCTCACCGATGGCGAGACGCTCGGCATCGTCGGTGAATCCGGATCCGGCAAGAGCACTCTCGCCAAAGCCCTGCTGGGAGTGCACGCACCCGACGAGGGCAGCAGCCTGACGCTGGATCACCACGAGCTCGCCTCGAGGGTCGGCAAACGTTCGGCCGATGACAAGCGGGCGATGCAGATCATCTTCCAGAACCCCGACTCTGCGCTCAACGCATCGTGGACGGTACGCAACATTCTGCTGCGTTCGGTGAAGAAGCTGACGGGCAAGAACAAGGCCGCCGCCAACGAGCGGGTGGCAGCTTTGGCGGACCACCTGCGATTGTCCCCGCGCCACCTCGACATGAAGCCGCGGCAGTTGTCGGGAGGTTTGAAGCAACGCGTCGCCATCGCCCGCGCGTTCGCCGGCGACCCTCGCATCGTCGTCTGCGACGAGCCGACCTCCGCACTCGACGTTTCGGTGCAGGCAGCCATCTTGAACCTGCTCGCTGAGCTGCAGAGCGATCAACGAACCAGTTACGTGTTCATCAGCCACGACCTCGGCGTGGTCCGCTACCTTGCCGACCGAATCGCCGTGATGTACCTCGGGCGCATCATGGAAGTGGCAACCACCGCCGACCTGTTCGAGGGACCGAACCACCCGTACACCGAGGCACTCATCTCTGCTGTCCCCAGCGTCGATGGGGAGACGCACGCCCGCATTCGACTGGATGGCGAGATACCCAGCCCGGCCAACCCTCCCAGCGGCTGTGTCTTCCACCCCCGCTGTCACCGGGCGATCGAGGGTCTCTGCGAAACCACCGAGCCACCCACGGTCGAGGTCGTGGTGGGTCACACCATTCGCTGCCACATCCCACCCGATGAGTTGGCGCGCCTGCAGGCGCTGCCGAGCGAGACGTAGGCGACCATGACCGGGGTCGAAGCGAACCCAGCCCGCACGCGAACGGGTGGTCGCGCCGGCCGGGCCGCTCTGCGGGCCGCCGATGCGCATCGCCAGGGGCCCGCGTTCATCCGGCGTCAGATCCCGACCTACGAACTGCTGGGTGAGGAAGGTCTCGCACTCGTCGAGCAGAAGTCGGACCAGCTGCTCGCCGAGGTCGGTATCGAGTTCCACGACGACGAACAGTCGCTACGACTGTTTCGCGACGCCGGCGCATCGGTCGACGGGGTGCGAGTCCGCTTCGACGCCGGGCACGTGCGGGCGCTCTGCGCGACGGCCCCACGCGAGTTCACGCAGCACGCACGAAACCCGTCACGATCCGTGCAGATCGGTGGCGACAACGTGGTGCTGGCGCCGACCTACGGCTCGCCGTTCGTGCGCGACCTGCCCGGTGGCCGCCGCTACGGCACGCTGACCGACTTCCAGAACTTCGTCAAGCTCGCGTACGCCACCCCGTGGCTGCACCACTCCGGTGGCACGGTGTGCGAGCCCACCGACGTGCCCGTCAACAAGCGGCACCTCGACATGGTGTACGCCCACCTGCGATACAGCGACAAGGCCTTCATGGGTTCGGTCACGGCACCGGAACGAGCAGCCGACAGCATTGAGTTGGCACGCATCGCGTTCGGCGCCGACTTCCTCGACAGCAACTGCGCCATCCTCGGCAACGTCAATGTGAACTCGCCGCTGGTGTGGGACGCCACCATGACCGGGGCGTTGAAGACGTATGCGGCCGCCAACCAGGCTGCCGTCGTCGTTCCGTTCATCCTCGGTGGCGCGATGGGGCCGGTCACCACGGCTGGGGCGGTGGCCCAGGCACACGCCGAGACGATGGTCGGTGTTGCGCTGACGCAACTGATTCGGCCGGGTGCGCCGGTCATCTACGGCAACTTTCTGTCGTCGATGGCGTTGCGCAGCGGCAGCCCGACCTTCGGTACTCCCGAGCCAGCTCTCGGCTCGCTCGTGGTCGGCCAACTCGCCCGCCGAGTAGGCCTCCCCCTTCGCTGCTCGGGTGCGTTCACGTCATCGAAGGTGCCAGATGGGCAGGCGATGCAGGAATCGGCCGTCAGTATGTTGTCGGCCCTGCTCTGCGGCGCCAACTTCATCCTCCACTCAGCGGGGTGGCTGGAAGGCGGCCTGGCGATGGGCTACGAGAAGTTCATGATGGACCTCGACCTCTGCGGCGCCGCCCACTCGTACCTGCGGGGAATCTCGCTGGACGACGACCAGTTCGCACTCGACGGTTTTGCCGAGGTTGGCCCCGGAAAGCACTTCTTCGGTTCACAACACACCCTGCGTCACTACGAGACCGCGTTCTACGAGCCCGCACTGAGCGACAACTCCTCGTTCGAGCAGTGGCGAGACAACGGCGAATCCACCGCCGAACAACGTGCCGCGGTGAAGGTGCAACAAACCCTCGGCGACTACGAGCTGCCGCCGATGGACGACGCGGTGAACGAGGCGCTGCTGGACTTCATCACCCGCCGCAAAGCCGAGATGACCGACCAGTGGTACTGACCGACCGATGATCGACGATCCGCTGTTACAGCCGTTCCAGCTGAAGCACCTGCGGCTGAAGAACCGTGTGCTCAGCACATCTCACGAGCCTGCCTACAGCGAAGACGGAATGCCCAAGGATCGTTACCGGGCGTACCACGTGGAGAAGGCCAAGGGCGGTCTCGCGATGACGATGACCGCTGGCACCGCAGTGGTCAGCCCGGACAGCCCACCAGCGTTCGGCAACCTCCACGCGTTCGACGATGCAATCGTGCCCTGGATCCGGCGAATGACCGATGAGATCCACGAACACGAGTGCGCGGCCATGATCCAGATCAGCCACCTCGGTCGCCGCACTGGCTGGGGGCAAGACGATTGGCTGCCCGTGGTGGCACCATCGCCCCTACGCGAACCCGCTCATCGCTCGCACCCCAAGCAGGCCGAGGCGTGGGACATCGCCCGCATCATCGGCGAGTACGCGGACGCCGCCGAGCGCATGCGCGAGGGTGGCATGGATGGCATCGAGATCGAGGCCTACGGGCACCTCCTCGATCAATTCTGGTCACCCGCCACCAACCAACGCACCGACGAGTGGGGCGGCAGCTTCGAGAACCGGATGCGCTTCCCCCTCGCAGTGCTGCGTGCGATTCGCGAGCGGGTCGGCAACGATCATCTGGTGGGCCTGCGCATGGCCGTCGACGAATCACGGCCCGACGGCATCGACACGCCGACGGGAATCACCATCCTCCAGCAGCTCGCAGCCGAGGGTCTGATCGACTTCGTCAACGTCATCCGCGGCAACATCGTCAATGACGCAGTGCTCAGCGACGTGATCCCCATCCACGGGATGCCGTCCGCGCCACACCTCGACTTCGCCGGCACGGTCCGCGAGCGCACCGGCCTGGCCGTCTTCCATGCCGCCAAGATCGACGACGTTGCAACGGCGCGTCACGCGATTCGTGAGGGCAAGGTCGACATGATCGGTATGACGCGCGCACACCTTGCCGACCCGTACCTCGTCCGCAAGATCGAGGCCGGGCAGGAGGCGACCATCCGACCCTGTGTCGGCGCCACGTACTGCCTGGACCGCATCTACATGGCCGGTGAGGCGCTGTGCATCCACAACGCGGCAACCGGTCGCGAACTCACGATGCCGCACATCATCGAGCCTGCCGCTACCGGCAGGAGGGTGGTCATCATCGGAGCCGGCGTGGGTGGGCTGGAAGCCGCCCGTGTCTGTGGTGAGCGTGGTCACACTGTCACGCTGCTGGAGGCAATGCCGTGGGCGGGAGGGCAGCTGCGTCTGGCCGCCCGCAACCCACGTCGACGCGACCTGCTGGGCATGGTCGACTGGCGAATGAGCGAGCTGCAGCGGCTGGGTGTCGAGGTCCGCCTGGACACCTTCGCAGACACCGAGCTGGTGTCAGCGCTCACCCCTGATGTCGTCATCATCGCCACCGGCGGCCTGCCACAGAACCCGACCGTCGAATCCGGCGGCGACCTGATGGTGAATGCGAGGGACGTGATCGGTGGAGACGTTCGACTGACCGGCGACGTCATCTTGTACGATGACGACGGCACCCACTCGGCGATGACCACTGCGGAGCTCCTTGCGCGCAGTGGGGCACAACTCGAGGTCGTCACACCTGAGCGCACGATGGGCGTCGATGTCGGTGGCCTCAATCTGGTGCCGTACGCGCGAGCGTTCAACGAGACTGACACGCGGGTGACGCTGAACCAGCGCGTGCGCACGGTCCGGCGTGGTGACGACGGACGGCTACATGTCACCATTGGCAGTGACCACTCGTCGGTACGCCACGAGCGGGTGGTCGACGCCGTGGTCGGCGACCACGGCGTGTCCGCGAACGACAACCTGTACCACGACTTGCTGGCAGGCTCATCCAACCTCGGCGAGCTCGACCACAGCGCCTTCATCGGTGGCGCGCCGCAGTCCGTGCGCACGAATCCCACCGGCACCTACCAACTGTTCCGGATCGGTGACGCCGTGGCGGGCCGCAACATCCACGCGGCCGTCTACGACGCCCTGCGGCTGTGCAAGGACCTGTAGCGCCCAACCTTCGCGTTCCGCATCGTGGGCGTGTTCCACTAGATGGAATCGGTGGTGTACGGTTGGGCGCTCTGCTCGCCACTGTCAGCCCAAGGGGTACCTGTGTCATTCCCATCAGATCTCGAGATCGCCCGCGCCGCTACCTTTGCGCCACTCACCGACATCGCCGCCCAGATGGGTATCGGACCGCACCTGCTCGAGCAGCACGGTGATGAGCTGGCCAAGATCAAGCTGGAGGCCATCGCTGAGCTGAGCGACCGCCCGAAGGCGAAGTACGTCGTGGTCACAGCGATCACACCGACGCCGCTGGGAGAGGGCAAGACCACCACCACCGTCGGCCTGGGTATGGCGATGAAGCACATCGGCAAGAAGGCCGTGATCAGCCTGCGCCAGCCGTCCATGGGACCGACCTTCGGCATCAAGGGGGGTGCCGCCGGTGGCGGCTATGCCCAGGTGATCCCGATGGAACTGCTGAACCTGCACCTCACCGGCGACTTCCACGCTGTCACCGCCGCACACAACCTGTTGTCGGCCATGGTCGACAACCACCTGCACCAGGGCAACGAACTGGGTCTCGACATCCACAACATCACGTGGCGTCGCGTGCTCGACGTCAATGACCGCGTGCTGCGCAACATCATCGTCGGACTCGGCGGCAAGATGGACGGCGTCACCCGCCAAACCGGTTTCGACATCACCGCCGCCTCGGAAGTGATGGCAATCTTCGCGCTGTCCACGTCGCTGGAGGACATGCGCGCACGTATGGGCCGCATCGTGGTGGGCTACACCAAGGACGGCGATCCCGTCACCGCCGAGCAGTTGCACGGTGCAGGCTCGATGGCCGTCATCATGAAGGAAGCGCTGAAGCCCAACCTGCTGCAGACGCTGGAGAACACTCCCGTCATCGTGCATGCCGGGCCGTTCGGCAACATCGCCCACGGCAACAGCAGCATCATCGGCGACCTCATCGGTGAGCGCTGCGCCGACTACCTCATCACCGAGGCCGGCTTCGGTGCCGACATGGGTGCCGAGCGCTTCTTCAACATCAAGTGCCGAACCTCGGGCATGGTTCCAGATGCTGCCGTTCTGGTGGCCACGGTGCGTGCGCTGAAGGCTCACAGCGGCAAGTTCAAGATCGTGGCCGGCAAGCCGTTGCCACCCGATCTGCTGGCGGAAAACCCCGACGACGTGCGCGCCGGTGCCGCCAACTTGATCAAGCAGATCGAGAACGTCAAGGTGCACGGGGTCTCCCCCGTCGTCGCGATCAACGCCTTCCCCGG
>DAORTY010000188.1:0-6786 GCA_035432905.1 Ilumatobacteraceae bacterium
TGGGCCTAGGCGACGGTCGCGAAGACTGCCTTCAGGTAGTGGCCCTGTGGGAAGTTGACCTGATGGTCGATGGGGTGGCGGGTGCGGCGGAACTCGTCGAGCGGCCGCCCCGCCTGCGCGGCTGCGTGCGACACGGTGGTGTGGAACTCGTCGGCGGTGACACGGCTACTGCACGATGCCTGCACCAGCACACCGCCCGGGCGCACCAGCTTGACGCCCTTCTCGGTGAGCAGTGCGTACGCCTTCAGTGCACGTTCGACGCTGGCTTGGCGCGGCGTGAACGACGGGGGGTCGATGATGACGACGTCAAACCTGTCGCCGCTACGGATCAGGCGATTCATTGCCTCCAGCGCATCGGCCTTCATCGGCCGGAACTTACATGCCGCCACTGCGGGAAGGTCCATGTTGCGCTGCATGTTGCGACTTGCCGCGGCGAGAGTCGGCTCGCTGAGGTCGACGGCGACCACTTCGTGTGCGCCGCCGGCAGCCGCGTTGACGGAGAAGCCGCCGGTACTGGCATACATGTCGAGCACGCGGCAACCCTCGGTGATGCGCCGGACGAACCAGCGGTTGTCGCGCTGATCGAGGAAGTGGCCGGTCTTCTGGCCGTGCACGACGTCGGCCTCGAACGAGAGTCCGTTCTCCAGGAACGGCACCGGGTCGGCGGGGGAGATGCCGATCAACGCATCGCCCTCCTCCAACCCGAACAGACCCTCGTGGTCGATGTTGCGGGCGAAACGAAGCACCAGAGCCTCGGGTCGCAGGACTTCTTCGATCGCGGGAATCAGATCAGCCAGGTGCGTTATCCAAATGGTGGAGTACAGCTTCAGTACCAGCGTGCGGTCGTAGAGGTCGAGAACCAGGCTGGGGAAACCGTCGTTCTCGCCGTTGATGCAGCGGTAGCCGGTGGTCGCGCGCTCGGGTTCGGCCACGGAGAGATCGATGAGCGGCTGACGACGAGCCACGGCGGCGCTGACGTGTGCAATCCAGAAGGCGCGATCGATGGCAACCGGCTTGCCCTCGTGGAGCAGCTTGATGCGAATGGGGCTGGCCGGGTCGTACAGGCCAATGGCGGCGAAGTTGCGGTCGTCGTCGAACACGACTGCAAGGTCGCCCGGCTTGCCCGTCTCTGGGGCAGCCGCCGGCACCTTGACGGTGTTGATCGACGTCTCATACACCCACGGGTGACCGCCGCGGATCTGGCGCAATGCGTCGGGGGTCACGCGCACGGCCAAGCGGCTGGAGGAGGGCCGAGGAAGGCGAGCAAGCGAAGTCACCCGCACAGGGTACGTGCAAGGCTGCGCATCACCCGCGGAATGCGGCAGAGTAGAGGGATGGAGATCGAACGCGTTGGAGTAGTTGGTGCAGGCCTGATGGGCTCGGGTATCGCGGAGGTGTGTGCACGTAACGGGCTGGACGTGGCCGTGCTGGAGGTGACTGCTGATGCCGCCGAGCGTGGACGTAGCAAGATCATCGGCAGCCTCGACCGTGGCCTCCGATCGGGCAAGTTGACCGAGGAGGACCGCGATGCGGCCATTGCCCGGCTGTCGTTCACGACCGACTTCGCCGAGCTGGCGGATCGCCAATTGGTTGTGGAAGCGGTGATCGAGGAGGAGTCGCTGAAGGCGAACATCTTCCGCGAGCTCGACAAGGCGGTCACGGATCCCCAGGCCATCCTGGCCAGCAACACCAGCTCGATTCCGATCATGAAGTTGGGTATCGCCACGCAACGCCCGGAACAGGTCATCGGTATCCACTTCTTCAACCCGGTTCCGGTGTTGAAGCTCGTTGAACTGGTGACCTCCCTGCTCACGTCACCCGAAACGACGGAACGTGCAAACCTGTTCGCGACCGAGGTGCTGCACAAGCGAGTCATTCGCAGCCAGGACCGCGCCGGTTTCATCGTCAACGCGCTGCTCATTCCGTATCTGCTCTCCGCCATTCGGATGATGGAGTCCGGGTTTGCGACAGCCGACGACATCGACGCCGGCATGGTGGAGGGTTGCAACCACCCGATGGGTCCGCTGCGGCTGACCGATCTGATCGGTCTGGACACCACGATGGCAGTCGCCGACAGCCTGTACGCCGAGTTCAAGGAGCCCCTCTACGCCTCGCCCCCATTGCTTTCGCGCATGGTCGAGGCTGGTCTGCTGGGGCGTAAGACGGGCCGAGGTTTCTACGACTATCAGGCGGCGCGCTGAGTGGCCGACGCGCTCGAACGAATCACGAACCTCGTCGCGCTGTTGCTGGAGGCGCGCTCGTCGCTGACACAGGACCAGATCATTCACGAGCTCGCCGGCCAGTACCCGACGGCTGAGGCTGCGCAGCGCGGCGCCTTCGAACGTGACAAGGCGCTGCTGCGAGAGATCGGTGTGCCGCTGGAGAACGAGGTGCTTGCCGGCAACGATGCCGGGCGCACCGGGTATCGGATCGATCGAAATCGCTACGAGCTGGCCGACCTGCAGTTGGCACCCGACGAGCGGGCCGCCCTGCAACTCGCCGTCGCCGCCGCTCGACTGGCCGACGCAGAGTTCGGGCTGCTGAAGCTGGGTGGTGACCGCAGCTCGGCGCCGGTGGTCGTTGCCAACATCCCCGACCTCCCTGCCCTACCCACCATTCGCGAAGCCAGTGTCGCGCGAGCAGAGGTGGGCTTCGGGTACCACGGCTCGCCGCGTCGGCTGCACCCGTACGCCCTGCTGCTGCGAGAGCGCTACTGGTACGCCATCGGCCTCGACGTGGACCGCGACGAGATTCGTACCTACCGGGTGGATCGCATGGAGGGCGAGCTGACGGTTGGCGATGCGGCTGCGTTCGAGCGGCCGGTGGGCTTCGATCCGCGCACCACGTTTCCGTCCGACCCGAAACTCCTGGGCGACGAGCCGGCAGCACGCGCGCAGGTGCTGATCGACGAGCCGCGCGCCGCCTCCATCGCCCGTGAGCTGGGGGAGACGGCGGTGCTGAGCCACCACCCTGATGGTTCGATCATCGTTGACGTGCCGTGCGCCAACATCGACGCATTCCGCTCCTGGCTGTTCGGCATCGGCGAACATGCCGAGGTGCTGACACCGCCAGAGGTGCGCGCCGACATCGTGAGCTGGTTGCAGTCAATGGTTGGCGCGCAATGAGCGGCCGCCGCGGGCCACGGCCCACCAGTGACCGCCTGCGACGCCTGCTGGTGATGCTGCCGTGGCTGATGGAGCATCGTGAAGTGACCGTCCGGGAGATGTGTGATCGCTTCGAGCTCACCGAGGCCGAACTGGTGAAAGACCTCGAACTGGCGGCGATGTGCGGCCTCCCGCCCTTTGTCGACGAGCTGGTGGACGTGTTCATCGACGAAGGTCGTGTCTACGCGGGTGTGCCGCGCCTTTTCACACGACCGCTGCGATTGACGGCACCCGAAGGCTTTGCGCTGCTCGCCGCCGCCCGTGTCGCAATGCAGCTGCCCGGGGCGGACGTCGGTGGCGCCCTCGCGCGTGCGTTGGAAAAGCTTGCCGCTGTACTCGGTGACGACGCGGTGGTCATGGAGACACCACAGCCGCCCGCTGCCGCGCTGGTTGTCGATGCTGCTCGGCGACTCGCCAGGCTCCACATCACCTACTGGTCACCGGCCGCCGACCGGCGTACCGAGCGCGACATCACACCGCGTCGGGTCTTTTTCGACAGTGGCTATTGGTACGTCATTGCCGACGACCATCGCAGCGGCGAGGAGCGAACGTTTCGCATCGACCGCATCGAGCAGGGTGAGGTGACCGGGGTCATCGATGAGCCCCGCGATGTGGAAGTTCCTCATGCCGATGGTTGGTTCGCGGATGATGAGCTGCCGGTGGCGGTGCTGCGGGTGCCCGCCAGCGGCGGCTGGGTGGCCGAGCGTTACCCGACGCGCTCCGTGCAACCCGATGCCGACGGATGGCGGATCGAGGTCACTGTGGCCAGCGAGCGCTGGCTGCGTGACCTGTTGTTGCGGCTCGGTCCGGACGCGCACGTGGTGGCGCCCGAGGAATGGGTGCACCTGGGTGCGACCGCCGCAGCAGAGTTGCTGCGCCGCTACAGCTAACGACGCGGGACCAGCACCGGCAGTTGGTCGACAGTTTCGAACCCGTGGGCGTGCAGCAGGTGGGGGAGCACTGCTGCAGTCGCGTCGGCGTCGGCCAAGGCGTCGTGCGGACGGGTGAGATGGATGTCGTACCGGGCGCACATATCGCCGAGGCGATGTGAGAACTGCCGCTCGGGATCGAGCTGGCGTGACAACCGGAGAGTGCACAGTGGTTGGTCCATTGCCAGCGTCACACCATTCCGGTTCGCCGCCTTGTGGAGGAAGGCCATGTCGAACTCGGCGTTGTGCGCGACGAACCGGGTGCCGTGCAGCAGCGCCGCCAGCCGAGCCAGCACCTCGGACGCTGGTGGTGCCGCCCGAACGTCGCGCCGGCGAATGCCGTGGATCTCGGTGGGTCCGACCCGAAACCACCAGCGTGAGCGGGGAGCGACGAGGCTGCTCCAGCGTTCGTGCACGGCACCGTTGCCATCCACCACCACGACGCCGACCTGCAGCACGTGGTGGCGCTTCACGGAAAGGCCGGACGTCTCCACATCGACCACGGCGAACCGCTGGGCGCTGACGAGTTCCGACATGCCCTGCACCTTACGGCAGGGGTGTGATGCAGTTGTTGCCCGCGCTACACCCGCACGCCGCGAGCACGAATGCCAATAGGAGCCGAAACGGTGAAACCCGCCAAGTGGCGGTCTTCCTCGCTTTCACCGGCCCAGAATCCGTATTCGTGGTTCGACCGAGCAAAGCTGCGACAGCTTTGCGCCACGACACACACGTCGCACAGCCGTCGGGCTTTGGCCTCGCGACGCTCACGTGCCTGGGGCCGCTCGGCTTTTGGGGGAAAGAACAGTGGCGTGCGGCCCTTGCACGCAGCAAGATCGGTCCACACGATGTCGACCGGTGGGGCATCAGCCTCGGAGAGTTCCGACGGGGAGAGAAGTTGCACTGGACTCATGACTCGTCCTTCGCACGGGGCAGGCAAATCGTGCTATGTATTTACTACTAAATAATCGGACGTCTGTCAAGAGGCGTGCTCATGTGAGTGGCATCGGTTACAGAAGCTCGGCAGCGAGGCTGGCGACCGTGCCGCGTTCGCAGGCGCTGAGTGTGACGTGCCCGAAGCACGACTGCCCGCCGAACGCCTGGATGAGGACGGCCAACGCGTTGTTGGACTCACCCAGGTAGGGGGCGTCGATCTGGCTGGTGTCACCGGTGAAGATGACCTTCGTGCCCTCACCGATGCGGGTGAGAACGGTCTTCAACGTCGTCGGCTCGAGGTTCTGGGCCTCATCGACGACCACGATCTGGCGATGCAAGCTTCGACCACGAAGGAACGTCACCGACTCGAGCGAGAGCTGATTGCGGGCGACCAGTTCATCGACGAGCCGGTGTGCATCATGTTCGCTGCGTTGATCGGTGAGCGCAACGACCGCGTCATGAATGGCGGACATCCACGGATCGAGTTTCTCGTCGAGCCCGCCGGGCAGGAAACCGACATCGGCGCGACCAACCGGTACCAGCGGTCGATAGACGGCCAGCTTGTCGTAGCGCCGGTGCTCGACCACCTGCTCGAGGCCGGCTGCAATCGCGACCAACGTCTTGCCGGTACCTGCTCGGCCGTCGAGCGCCACGACGCTGACGTCTGGGTCGAGCAGCAACTCGAGCGCGAAGCGTTGCTCCTTGGACCGAGCGCGCAGGCCCCACGCTTCCGGCGCAGTGTGCGACAGCAGCACCAGTTCGCCATCGACGCAGCGTGTCAGCGCGCTCTGAGATCCGCAGCGAAGAATGGCGAACGCGTTCTGGTGGATGTCGCTACCGGTGTCGACTTCGCCGGCACCGACTGCGCCTGCTCGATAGAGACGGTCGATCGTCTGATGATCTGCCTCGACCGTGATCCAACCGGCAGAGCGGGTGGCGGAGCTGCGGCCGACGGGGCGGTGCTCGGTGGCTTCCAACCCGAGGTGCGCTGCCTTGATGCGCAGCGCCGCATCGTTGGAAACCATCACAGTTGGAGCGTGCATGGCTTGGCCCAACGCCGCGCCGATGATGCGGTTGTCCGGGATGTTCGGGTCGAGCCCGTGCTCGATGAGCAGATGCTTCTGCACGCCGTTGATCTCGACCTGCAACGTGGCGTGCGCCGTCGGGTCGCCGATCTCGAACGGTGTGGCAAGCGAACCACCGGCCTTCACGCGAAGCTCTTCGATCGTGCGCAGCGCCGTTCGTGCTGCGCGACCGACGTCGTCGGGCCTGGTCTTCAAACTGTCGAGTTCCTCGATCACCGTGAAGGGAATGACGACATCGGCACCATCGAAACTGTGAAGGCAACCGGGGTCGCCGATGAGCACCGATGTATCCAGTACGACCCGGGTTCGTACACCTCCCCTCACGGACTCACCTGTCACATGGCCGGTCAAGAGATTGGTCAACGCCACTCCATTCGTAGGGAGAGATGGACGGGGACGAACGCGTACTTCCGTAGTGGGTCCAGTTGTAGTGCACCCTCAGCTGATGGTGGTGGATAGCGCAGAGGCGTCATGCGGAGTCGGACAGTTGCGCTCGCAGCGACCACTCGGCCACCCGCCGACGTGTCGGCGGGCACTTAGTGCAAATGCAACAACTTAGATGCTTGTATTCGTTGCGCGAAACCTGTTCGATACGCGTGCGTAACAAGTCCGTTACCTAGAGCAATCCGGTACCCGGAGGTATCAAGTCACATGACCACCAAAGCAGAGCTGATC
>DAORTY010000189.1:0-6681 GCA_035432905.1 Ilumatobacteraceae bacterium
GCGCGAGCAGGCTGTCGCCCACGAACACTGCAACCTCCGACGCCGGCAGCCCTGCAGCCCGCAGCGCCGCCTCCAGGCCCCATCGGCGCATCAGCTCCATCGTGCGCACCGTGATCCCCCGCCCCCGCGGAAAATCCATCGGGCCCCCGTGCTTGTCGACGACCACGCACTCGATACCCAGATGCCGCAACGCAAGCGCCATCGACAAGCCGACCGGCCCCGCGCCGACAATCAGTACATCAGGCCCGACATCCTCGGTCACCGAGCAAACGTAGCCGAGCGACGCGCAGCTCGATCATCACGCCGAGCACCTGGAACACCTCGACCATCGCGCCGCATCACGCAGCGTCGGAACCTGCGCGTCGAGGTGGTGCTACAACGCCAGCATCCAGCGGTGCCCGGGAAGGGTGACGGCGAGAGCGTCAGCCAGCCAGTGAGCCGCGCCAGCGTCCAACGTCGGTCGGGTCACATCGAAGTCATGCTGGTTCTTCGCCTCCGTCGACTTGGCCATGTAGAGCAGCTGAATCTCGGGGCGAACGATCGGAACGCCCGATCCGCTGAAGGTGATCACCTCCGAGACAGGCCGGCTGATACGACCGTCGCGACGGAAGCGCCACGTCGCATCATCGACCGTCTCCGTGAAGATGTCGAACTCGATCGTCGATGAGCGCGCCTGCAGCTGGAACGCCGGATGCTCGATCGGAGCTCCGTTCCACTCCCGCCAGCCGCTGCCAGGAGGATCGAGGCAACGAAGCTCCCAGTTGGCGGCGAGGACTGCGTGAACCGCGGCCTGGTCACATCTACGCACGACAACCTCGACGTCGTGGTGCTCGCGAGTCTGCTCGCCCAACCAGAGATCGATTGCCCAGCCGCCGCCCATGCCCCACCACACGCCAACGTCGCTCATCACTTCAGCGACCGAGAACGGAACGAGCACCAGCCCATTCTGTCTCGGCTGGCGAGGACTCTGCGGACTGCGGTGTAGGGAGCGTCACGAAGCGTCGGCGAGGCAAGTCGACGAGGCGTCAGCGAGCCAGGAGCAGCTTGATGTCGTCGCTGGTGGGGACCCGGCCGGAGAGCACGACTTCGTCGTCGATCACGAGGGCGGGCGTGGACATGACTCCCCATGACGCGATCTCGCCGGGGTCGGTGACCTTCTCGAAGTCGGCCGAGAGGCCGAGTTCGTCGACCGCCTCGTGGGTGATCCGTTCGAGGGTCTGGCACTTCGCGCATCCGCTGCCGAGGATCTTGATGTCCATGGTGTGGTCCTTCGTGGTGGTGAGTCAGATGATGAGGTTGAAGGTGAAGCCGGTCAGGAGGATCGCGATGGCGACGACTCCGGCGTAGGTGGCAATGAGCTTGGGCTTGAGGACTCGGCGGAGCAGGATCATCTCCGGCAGGGAGAGCGCGACGACGCTCATCATGAAGGCGAGGACTGTGCCCATCGGAAGGCCCTTGTCGTGGAGTGCTTCGACCAACGGGAGTACGCCGGCGGCATTGGAGTAGAGCGGTACGCCGATCGCAACGGCGAGTGGCACGCCCCACCAGCCGGTGGCGTGGGTGGCGAACCAATCGGCCGGAAGCCAGCCGTGGATGGCGGCACCGAGGCCGATGCCGACGAGGAGGTAGGGCCAGATCTTGTGCAGGATCGATGCGACTTCTTCGCGACCCATCGTGAAACGATCATCCCACGACAGCCCGGCGGAGGGATCGATGAGCTTGCCGCGAAGTCGGGTCTCGAACACGAACGGTTCGACCCAACGTTCTAACCGCATCCGCCCGAGCACGACGCCGGCGACGATCGCGATGAGCATGCCGCCGCCGATGTAGAGGGCGGTGATCTTCCATCCGAACAGTCCGAAGAGCAGCACGATCGCGACTTCGTTGACGAGAGGACTGGCGATGAGGAAGGTGAGCGTGACGCCCAGCGGGACGCCGGCGGCAACGAACCCGATGAATGCCGGTACGGCAGAGCAGGAGCAGAACGGGGTCACGACGCCCAGTCCGGCAGCGGCGACGTTGCCGATCCCTTCCCGTTTGCCGCCGAGCAATGCGCGGGTGCGTTCGACGGACATGAAGCTGCGGAGGACGGTGACCCAGAAGATCACGCCGGTGAGGAGCAGAGTGATCTTGGTGAGGTCGTAGGCGAAGAAGTGGACCGATCCGCCCAGACGCGTGGCCGGGTCGAGTCCGAACACGTCGAACACCACCCAGTTCCACCAGCGAAGGTTCAGCTGGTAGAGGGTCACCCACACAACGACCGCGGCCGCAACGATGAGCCAGCGTCGACCGCCAGCTGCGGATCGTGGGCGATCGAGGGTGGGTGCGGTGCTCATCGTCCGACCGGGACTCGCGTGTCGAGTGTTGTTCGCAGGGTGGCTGAGCTGGCGGTATCGAGGCTGTAGTCGATCCAGCGGCCGCGCTTCACACCGGTGATGAGGCCTGCCTCGCGGAGCACCTTCAGGTGATGTGACAGCAGCGTCGGCGAGACCTGGGCGACGTCGGCCAGGACGCACGCGCACCGGGTACCACCTTGGAGCTCACGGACGATCGCCCAGCGAACCGGGTCGCCGAGGGCCTTGAACTGTTCAACAACCATTGAATCGTCCACGGGGTCAGTGTGTGCCGGCGCGTCCCATCAACACAGGGCACAAGGTCCCGCTGCAGCGGTTCCGTGATGCAGCGGGCCGCCCTTCGGCAACACGGAAGCTTCATACGGACCACCCTCGACGCTTCACGACACCGTCGTTCAATGACTGGTGCACGAAGAGATCGCGACAAGGAGACGAGAACATGAAGAAGCTCAACAAGACCCTGCTGATTGGTGGAGTGTCGTTGGCCGTGCTGGTCCCGGTCAGCATCGCGGTGGCCTCCGATGGCATGCCCGGCAACGGACGCGGCAACGGACAGAGCTGCAACAACAGCCAGCAGATGCAACAGCGCCAGGCACAGAACGGAGATGTCGGGAACGGCACCACTGGCCGGATGGGCAACGGATACGGGATGGGCAACGGCTCTGGTCGGGGCGACGCGATGACGAGCGGCTCGATCTCGAGCCTGCAAACCCAACTCGACGCGCTGCCGAAGGCAACCTTGACTGCTGACGAGCGCGCCGGGTTGCTGTGGATGCGCGAGGAGGAGAAGCTGGCTCACGACGTCTACGTGGCGCTCGACGCCAAGTGGAACCTCCAGGTGTTCGACAACATCGCCGCCGCCGAGCAGACGCACGGCGACGCAGTGAAGCTGCTACTGGACCGCTACGGCATCGCCGATCCCGCCGCGGGCGAGGCCGTCGGCACATTCAGCAACCCTGAACTGCAGGCGCTGTACACGTCGCTGGTCGAGCAGGGCAGCACGTCGCTCGTCTCGGCGCTCACCGTCGGTGCGACCATCGAGGATCTCGATCTCGCCGACCTGCAGGCCCGCACCACCACGACGCCCGACATCGCCCTCGTCTATTCGAACTTGGAGCGCGGATCTCGCAACCACATGCGAGCCTTCACGATGCAACTCAGCCGCAACGGCGCTACCTACACGCCCACGCACATCACCCAGGCCGCCTACGACGCGATCGTCGCCGGCAGCATGGAACACGGTCCGCTCGGATGAGCCTCGGCTCGATCGACGCCCCCGACTGCACAGGTCCCGACGGCTCCGTCGGGACCTGTGCGCGAGAGTAGGAGCCATGCCGCGTGTCCCTGTTGTTCTGGTGGTCGATGACGAGGCCCCGATCCGTGAAGTCATCCGGCGCTATCTGGTCGCAGAGGGCTACCAGGTGGTCGAGGCCGCCGACGGCGAATCGGCACTGCAGCAGTTCGAAGCGCACGCGCCCGATGTCGTGGTGCTCGATGTGATGATGCCGGGCATCGACGGGATCGAGGTGCTGCGCCGGATCCGCACCCGGTCCGACGCGTATGTGGTGATGGTCACCGCCCGCACCGAGGAGACCGACCGGCTGATCGGCCTGTCGGTGGGAGCCGACGACTACATCAGCAAGCCGTTCAGCCCGCGCGAGCTCGTCGCTCGCGTGAAGGCGCTGCAGCGGCGGCCACGGATCGCCGCGACCAACGCCTCCACCACGCGTTTCGGTGAACTGGCCATCGACGCCGAGCGACGCGAAGTCCTCGTCGGCGACCAGCCGGTCGAGTTGAGCGCACTCGAGTTCGACCTGCTCGCCACCCTGACTGGCGCGCCCGGACGGGTGTTCAGCAGACGCCAGCTGATCGACCGGGTGTGGGGCTCCGACTTCTACGGCGACGAACGAGTCGTCGACGTCCACATCCGGAACTTGCGACGTGCGTTGGGCGACGACGCGGACGCACCACGCTGGGTCGGCACGGTACGCGGTGTCGGCTACAAGTCACTGGTCGCACCGTCATGAGGCACGCGACCTTGCGCGCTCGCCTGTTCGCGTCCTACGGCGTGGTCGCTCTTGCAGGCGCTGCCACCGTGCTGATCCTGACCCGCATCCTCGTCCCCCGCTTGTTCGACGACCGCATGCAAGGCATCGGCAGAACAACCGGCGTCGGTGGTGGGCAGATGGCAGCCAGTCAGCACAACGCCGTCGTGAGCGCACTCAACACCTCGCTGATCATCGGCCTGTCGATCAGCCTCGTCGTCGCTGCTGTCGCTGCCGTCGTGATGGCACGCCGAGTGCTGCGCCCGATCGACGACCTTCGCGCTGCGACGAGCCGACTGGCGACCGGACGTTACGACCAACCCGTCGCTGCCCCTTCTGAACCCGAGCTCGCTGCGCTCGCCAACGACGTCAACCGACTCGCCACGGCCCTCACCCAGACAGAACAGCGGCGCGCGGCATTGATCGGCGACATCGCACACGAGATGCGCACCCCACTCACCACGATCACCGGCTACGTCGACGGGTTCGGCGACGGCCTGTTCGACAAGGACGAGATGATTGCAGCGGTGTCTGCCGAAACCGCCCGGCTTCGCAGATTGGCTGCCGACCTTGCAGCGGTGTCGCGCGTCGAGGAAGGGCAACTGACACTCGACCCGACCAACACCGACCTGTCGGTGATCGTGCGCACCGTCGGTGACCGACTTCGCCCGCAGTTCGACGCGAAGCCCGTCACGCTCATCATCGACGCCACGTCATCCGTCGACGTGGTCGTCGATCTGGAACGCCTCGCACAGGCGCTGACCAACCTGATCGGCAACGCCCTCGCCTACACACCCCCGAGCGGCACCGTACGGGTATCGGTCGCGGCCGACGCACAGATCGCATGCGTCGAGGTGTCCGACTCCGGACGCGGCATCGCCCCCGAAGACCTCGAGCACGTCTTCGAACGATTCTTCCGCGCCGACCCGAACGGCCACGCGGCCGGAACCGGCATCGGGCTCACCATCGCCCGATCCATCGCCCGCGCCCATGGCGGCGACCTCACCGCCGCATCCGACGGCACCGACCGGGGCGCCACATTCAGCCTCACATTGCCCCGCAGGCCTGTGTCCCTTTCGCCTTCTCGTTCGTCTCAATAATGTTGGTCGCACCATCGACCGGGTGATCCGGATCATCGCCGGCGTTGCATTGCTCGCCGATCGCAGAGCCGTCGGCGAGTCAGGCTGGCTTGCGGGCGATGACTTGCACGACCGCTCCGACCCCCGAGTGCCCGACGCCCTCAATGATCTCTCGCTCGAGTTCGATGCCGTGGACCACGTCGAGCCCAGCGAGTTCGGTGCGTAGGCCGGCAAGCGTCATCGTCATCTCGGCGAGCGCCGGTCCGCCCGTGCCACGACCGATCTGAGCTGGTGTGTACGCCTCCAGCAGGAACACGCCACCAGGCCGAAGCGAGGTGACCACACGCGCATGCAGATCCCTACGGACATCGGCGGGCATGTGAGCGAAGATCGACACCACCACGTCCCAGCGCTCCGAGCCGATGTCGTGCATGGTGAGGTCGGCGACCACCGCGTGCACGTCGACACCTCGGTGGAGAGCCAAACGAAGGGTCTTCGCGACTCCGGACTCCGTCAGGTCGACGCAATGCACTTCACGTCCTGAGCCGGCAAGGAAGACCGCGTTGCGACCCTCGCCCTCGGCCAGGCAGAGGGCCGCGCCGCGGGGCAACGTCGGTTCGCTGGTGCGGAGGAACTCGTTGGGCTCTGTCCCGTAGACGTAGGTCTCCGCGCTGAAGCGCTGTTCCCACATCGAGCGCGCAGACGTCGGCTCGGTCATTGCGGACGAGCCGGAACAGCGCGGGTCGGCGCGACGGCCTCGCAGCACTGGCACCGGTCACCAGGTGCCACATGACCGAGCACCTGTTCCACGTGGGCGCCGCATCCGGCCCAGCTCGGGCGTTGGCAACTTGGGCAGTTCACTTCCATACACATACCCCATAGGGTATCAGCATGGTCGGCTGGGCCACCTTCGCCGTCGAGCACATGATGTTCGGCCTCGTGCTCGGCGCCATCGCATGGCGGACCGCGCCGGCAGACTCCCCACCGCGGAGGTTCGCGGTGCCCGATCGGCGATGCTGTCCCGATGAGCTCTCCCGACGCGGCACCGGCCCAGGTCATCGTGCGTCTCGTTGGCGTCTACGACGCGGACAGCACCTTGCGCGGTGAGCTCTCCTACTGGGTCGGTGCTCGCCTCGGTCGGCGGCATTGCTCGCTGTGCGAGATCACCCACGGCTCCGTCCGTCAGCGACCCGAGTGGAAGAC
>DAORTY010000190.1:0-1930 GCA_035432905.1 Ilumatobacteraceae bacterium
TCACCGACGTGTTCAAACTGGTGAAGGATGGCGGCGTGGAGGTATGTGATGGCGGGTAAGAAGGTTCCAGCCAAGTTGACGAAGGGAACGCTGTTCACCGCAGCGCTTGCCCTGGTGCAACAGGCACTTGCGAGCGAGGAGGTACGTCGAAGGCTGGCGAGTGCTCCCGCAGATGTCATCCATTGGGCGAGCAGGAAGCGAGCGGAGCATCGGGCCAGAGACGCACATGAAGTTCGTCGCCTCGATCCCACGGGACGATTCGGCCAGAGAGGCTTGGAGCGACGCGTCGGCTCGTTGAAGAAGGCAATCGAGCTCGGCTTCCCCGGTGCCGACGATGCCGGCCGAGCCGAGATGTTGCATGCGATCGATGGCTTGACCCGCGCCCTCGCGGTTGCTGCTTCCTTACCATTGGTGAAACGAAAGCGCGCTCACGCGCGCATCGACAGCGAGCTCGACGCGCTGGAATTGGCAATGGTCGATGCTGTGCTGCCGACACCGGGCACCGGGCACAAGGAGATGCGATGAGCGAGATCGAAGTTCGCCGGTCTGACCTCGCGGTGGCCGACGCCGATTCGGGCGATCCCGTCACAGTGTTGATGCGCTTGAGGGCGCTTCGCCCACTGGAGGTCGCCGACGCCATTCAGCCCTCCTCGGCCATGCTCGGCGCGCTGACAGCACTGGGTGTCGGGTCTGCGCAACTCCAGTCGATCGTCGTGCAGGCAGCGCAGTCCGGCGCGGGGTTGGTCGTCACTTTTCCTCCGGAGGTCGTCTCCGGGCTGCGAAGTGGCACCTTCCACCTGATGCAGTCGTCCAACGGCCTGATTCCCACCGCACTCGATGCCTCCAACGCGATCGTGGCGAACTCCCGCGTCGTGGGCAACGGTGCCATTGGTGGGGTCGCTGGTGGAGCCGCTGGCAGCATGTTCGTCGGTGCGTCAGCAAGCGCTCTGGCTGTCGCTGCTCTGCCGATCGTCATCGCAGGCGCCGCCGCCTACGCACAACAACGCCAACTCGAGAAGTCGCTCGCCTCGATCAAGGAGGTGGTCGAGCGGATAGAGGCGCGGCTGGAGGACACCGACAACGGAATCTGCGACGCGGCCGAACGCTTTCTCTCGCTTGTCCAGGACGCTCTGGTCGACGGAGGGTTGACGCCATACCTCAGGCTTGAACTTGCCGCTCATCGGACGGCCGTCGAGGCCCTCTACAACGCCCGCAGACAGTGGGTGAATCGCTTCAAGGCGAAAGTGGAGCAAGAACAGATCGAGCGTGAACGCTCCAAAGGCCGCGGGCAACCATGGGTTGATTCGGTGGCGGCTGCCGCCAAGAACGGAAAGCTGGAGCAGGAGCTCACCCTGTTCATCCGTTCACTGCTGAGTCGTACGAAGCTCAGCGTGTTGACCGCAGCCGTCTTGGCTGAGGAGGGCCGAGGGTCGACTGCAATGAAGCTCATCGGGGAGGCAGAACTCGAGCTCAGGTCGCAGTTCTTCGACCTGCACAACCGCCTCAGGCCGCTTGCCCGCATCGCACCAGAGCAGTCGCTGCTGCAGAAGCTGCCAGGCCTGGGTGCTTCCACGCAGCGGGCGCACGAGTCGATCAAGGCGCTCGTCACACACCTGGATGAGCACGTACTGCCCTCGATCCCGGATCCTCATGCACAACTCGAGGTTCGAGCAGCCCTGAACCCTGCGACCGTGGTCCTGTTGGCATCATCGCTGGCCGGACAACCTCGGTGAGAGGCGCGAACAGCTCTCACCCGCGGCCAGGGGCACATGCGCGTTGACCCTGCGACGGCCGCTACCGACGTTGCCCGCGTGAGCCGGTCACACGATGGCCTGCAGCGCGCGTTTGCAGGAGACGCCCTGGCAAGACGAAAGGATCGATCGTGCGAAACATGCAAGAGCGCTTCGGCGAGACGTCCACCGTGTTCCAG
>DAORTY010000190.1:2030-6673 GCA_035432905.1 Ilumatobacteraceae bacterium
CTTGCGCGTCTGTTGATGGCGAAGGGCCTTGAGCATGAACGCGAGTGTCTTGCCGCGTACGAGGCCGAGCGCAGCGACGTGTACTCGGTGCCCGATTGGGATCGGGAGCGCGAGCGCTTCTCTTCCTTCGTCGGTAGGGCGAGCGATGTGCTGGCCCGCGGCCACAGCGTCGTCTACCAGATGCCGTTCGTGCACGATGGCATGCGCGGCATCGCCGATTTCCTGTTGCGCGTCGACCTGCCTGACGGCACCTTCACGTACGAACCCGTCGACGCGAAGCTGGCCCGCAAGGAAGCCAAACCGGGTCACGTGCTGCAGCTGTGCTTCTACGCCGAGGCCATCGAGGCGCAGCTCGGCGTTGCACCCGAGTACCTGCATGTGTGGCTGGGGTCCGGGCGCCTCGAGTCCATCCGCTTCTCGGACGTGCGGGCGTATTGGCGTCGACTGCGCAAGCAGCTGGCCGTCGCGCTCGACCCACTGGACAAAGCTGAGACGACCACGCCGGTGAAGTGCAATCACTGCACGTACTGCAACTTCGCCGACGTATGCGACGCCCAGTGGCGCAACGCCGACGCGCTGCAGTACGTCGCGGGCATCAGGGCCAACGACACCGCCACACTGCAAGCCGAAGGCGTCACCACTCTCGCTGGTCTCGCTGTGCGAACAACGCCCGTGCCCGAGCTGAAGCCAGAACGCCAGGTACGACTCGTGACCCAAGCGGCGTTGCAGGTGCAGGCGCGTGATCTGCCCGATGGCATGCCGCCACACCAACTCCTTGTCGACGTCACCGCCGACGAGGCCGCAGCCGGTTTTGCCGCGCTGCCCGAGCCGAGCGACGGCGACGTGTTCCTCGACTATGAGGGCCATCCGTTCTGGCGAGCCGATGTCGGCCTGTTCTTCCTCTTCGGTCTGCTCACCAAAGGCGCCAATGGGAAGTGGGTCTTCGAAGGGCGGTGGGCGCACAACAAGGACGAGGAGGGAACACAGGCCAAGGCCTTGATCGAGTACTTCGCCGAACGACGCCTCACCCACCCGGGCATGCACGTGTACCACTACAACCACACCGAGCGATCCGCTCTGGAAGCGATGGCGGCAGAACACGGCGCCGACCAGTCGCTGCTCCAAAACCTCGTAGAGACCGGCCTGTTCGTCGACCTGCTCACCGTGGTGCGCAACGGGCTGCAGGCCGGTGTCGAGTCGTACGGCCTGAAGCACATCGAGCGACTGGCCGGATACCAGCGCGGCCACGACATCGACAAGGGCGCGAGCGCCGTCGTGGAGTATGAGAAGTACACGCACGATCCGGTGGCCGGTGCGGAGATCCTCCCCCGCATTGCCGCCTACAACGAGGACGACGTGCGCGCCACGCTCGCTCTGCGCGACTGGTTGATCGAGCAGCGCGAGGACGGGCTCGCGTGGCGGGAGGCGATCATCGAACAGGACGACTCGGAGTTCCCCGAGATCGACGAGCAGATGGCTGCGCTGATGGAGTTCGAAGTCGGAACCCACCAGCATCTGATGGGCGACCTGCTCGGCTACTGGCTGCGTGAAGGGCGAGCGAACACCGCCCAGTTGCTCGCTCGCGCCAGCAAGGACCCGCACGAATTGATGGTGGATCCGGAAGCCATCGCGGATCTGACCTTCGTGGAGATCGTCGATCACTACGGCAAGAGCGGGAAGAAGTTGAAGTGGCCGCGAGCGACGTTCCGGTTTCCAGCGCAAACGATCGGCACCGCGCTCGACCCGGAACTGCATCCACGAGGCGTCAGTGTGTGTTTCCGTGTCGACGACGCGGCCCCAGGTTGGGCGACGGTCGACTCAATTTCGCCCGCTGAGGGTTCGGTCACGCTGATCTGGGACCAGCAATGCGACGAGCTCGGGATCCACCCAACGGCCGCGGTGTTGAACGGGTGGGTCCGGCCGAAACCGAAACCGGAGGCACTGTCCAGTGTCGCCGCGGCGCTCCTGGCCGAACCGACTGCTGCATCTGTGGCGACTGCGCTCCTGCGCGCCGACGCACCCTCGTTCACGCCGGGCCACGGGCCGGCGGACGGCACGTTCACCGACGACCTTGCCGATGTGACCCAGTGGGTGCTCCACCTCGACCACAGCTATGTGCCCATCCAAGGTCCGCCTGGTACCGGCAAGACCTACACCGGCGCACACATCGTGCACGCGCTGGTCAAGGCGGGGCGTCGGGTCGGGATCACAGCGATGAGCCATCACGCCATCGACAACCTGCTCAACGAGGTCGTCGAGGTGTTCCGGGAGAAGGGCGACCTCCACGAACTCGTAGCTGCGCGGCGGGGCGCGACCCTGGCAACACCCGACATCTCGAACATCACTCGGGCCGACACCAACGCGAAGTGCGCCGATCTCTCGTTCAACCTGGTGGCCGGCACCACTTGGCTGTTCGCGGGCGACGACATGCACGGCGCGATGGTCGACGTCCTGATCATCGACGAGGCCGGCCAACTCGGCCTCGCCGATGCGTTGGCCGCCGCCCGCTCGGCCGAGAACGTGGTCCTGCTGGGCGACCCGCTGCAGTTGCCGCAGGTGTCACAAGCCTCGCATCCCAATCGATCCGGAGTCAGCGTGCTGCAGCACGTGCTCGGCGAGGGCGTGGCCACGGTGCCACCCGATCGAGGCGTGTTCCTCACCGAAACACGGCGCATGCACCCTGACGTGTGCCGCTTCATCTCGGAGCAGATCTACGACGGCAGGCTCGGCTGGCACTCGTCCTGCGCGGTACAGGGCACCGATCACGGCACCGGTCTGCGCTGGCTACGGGCACACCACGTGGAGTGCTCTACCGAGTCGTCGGCTGAAGCAGAACTGGTCGCGCTCACCGTTGCCGAGCTGCTCGGTTCGTGGTGGACCGATGCAAAGGGAACGCGAGCACGGCTGACGGGTGAGGACTTCATGGTGGTGGCGCCGTACAACGACCAGGTCCGCCTGCTGCGGGCCACGTTCGACAGCGACCCACGACTTGCGCTCGTACGAGTGGGCACGGTCGACAAGTTCCAGGGTCAACAGGCGCCGGTGGTGTTCTTCACGATGACCACCTCCACCGCAGCCGACATGCCGCGCGACTCACAGTTCCTCTTCTCCCGGAACCGCCTGAACGTGGCCCTCAGCAGGGCGCGCTGCTTGGCATACGTCGTGTGCACCGATGAGCTGCTGAACAGCCGAGCACGCGACCTCGACGAGATGATCCTCATCGCCACGTTGTGCGCCGCAGTCGACTACGCGGAGGCAAGCCGGTGAGGTGCAACGACGCCAGGCGCAGAGGTTCACTCACCGCACTTGTCGGCTGTTCCCAGACCAGGAGAATCGACCCACACCGTGCCCAGCCGCACAGAAGGGACACGCCGTGACTGTTCCGACCAAGAGCTCCTGGCATCCCGCCAGCTCGTTCGGGTGGATCGACATCGACCGCGACGAAGCCAAGCGGGTTCGCGAGATGCTGGGCATGCTCACGACGCCCGAAGCAATCGACCCCCACGGCATCTTGCCGCTGCAGATCGCACTCTCGGAACGTTTGTTTCCAGGTATGAGCACACAGCACACTCGAGCGCGCTATGTCATGTTCGCGGCGTGGCATGCCCAACGCTTAGCGGTGCACCGCTCGGCACGAACCCCTCACGAACAGCTCAGGGTCGACGAAGTCGGGTTGATGCGCTCGCTGCTGGACAGCACCGACAACGCTGGGGTGTTCGGCCGGCGCAATCGCGAGAAGACCAAGACGCTGCCAACTTCGGTGTACTGGGGTCTGCTGCAGAAGTGGAAGATCATCGCACCCGACCTCACCATCGCCGACATCGGCTCGCAGATCGACACCGCGCGCGCACGACGAGAACGCGGACAGCGCAGCGATGACGCCCAAACGTGGGCCGATCCACGGCTGACTGCTGTCCTTCCTACCGAGTTCCCACCGCCTCCCGATGGCTTCCCCTTCAGCGACCAGACACTCCAACTGACCACGGCCGAAGTCGACTACCTCCGCGATCGAGTCGCGGCCAGCTGCCAGCAGTCCTTCCTGCACGAAGTGTTCTCGACCCCCGAGTTGGCCTCAGGTGAGCATCCGTGGAGCATCGATCCCGACCGGGGTGGGCAAGACCTCGTTGACGCACGATGTTTCAGCGAGCTGATACACCCTGCACGCCTTCTCTACACGAAGCTGCTGGTTGCCGACGCGCGGAAGTTGGGCCGAGACCTTGGCGACATCGACGAGGCGATCACACGCGACTTCGCCCAGTGGCGACAGGAGTGCGACCACCGCACTTCGACGCTTCAACGATGGGCCGACTCCCGGCTGGTTCCTTTGCTGTCGGAGCCCGACGTGCGTCTCAGTGGAACGCGCAAGAACTTCATCGAGTCGGCAATCCGCCTGACCGCAGCGGATCCAAACGGTTGCCTCGAGAGCAAGGAGCTGGAACGACGTGTGCGGTCAATCGAGCGCGACGTGAAGCGAAACACAGCTCGGCTGCGCGACGGCGAACCATTTCGGCGATGGGTGAAGCACCCCACCCGCCTCGCGTCGCAGCGGCTCGACTACCGATGGTCCAACGTATGCCGGTTCGTCCGCGATCTGAACGAGGCCAGCTGATGCTCGCGCCGAACTCGCGATTGATGCTGCTCGA
>DAORTY010000191.1:0-6657 GCA_035432905.1 Ilumatobacteraceae bacterium
CTGGAATGGGGCCATGACGGCAGATATCAACGTCAACTGCCAGGGTGGCGACGAAGTTGGATATCAGAGCTAGCCAGCTTGATTACATCGTCACAAACGTCTAGAGTGGGGGCTGGGGCAACTCGGCCCCCACTGGCGTTTGGAGAAGAAGATGGCGCGACCGATCGTTTCCCGTATCGGCGAAAGGTTTGAGCGGCTGGTCATCATTGACCAGTGGCGCTCCGACGGCGCAACATGGGCGAAGGTCCGCTGCGACTGCGGAATAGAGAAGGCAGTGCGTGTGGCTCATCTTGCGTCGGGCACCACGCGCTCGTGCGGGTGTCTCGTCAAGGACACGCGGTTCAGCCCGATCACCGACAGGACGGGCCAACGGTTCGGGCGTCTCACCGTGTTGCGCTTGGGTGAGGGGCGCACGGCCGGCGGCGGAGTCCGGTGGGTCGTGCGCTGTGACTGCGGCAACGAGAAGGAGGTCAACGGCAACGCGATGGTCTGCGGCAACGTGCAGTCCTGCGGGTGTCTCGTGGCCGACACGCGTCATCACACGCACGGCATGTCGGGCACGCGGGAATACCATGTGTGGAGTGCGATGAAGACGCGCTGCCTCGACCCCGGCAGCCGCAGTTTCCCCGACTATGGGGGGCGTGGAATCACGGTCCATCCAGAATGGGTCGACTCTTTCGAGGCATGGTTCGAGCATGTGGGGCCGCGGCCGGACGGGATGTCGCTCGATCGCATCGACAACGAATCCGGGTACGTCCCAGGCAACGTCCGCTGGGCGACGCGAGCCGAGCAGCAGGCCAACCGACGTAAGGCGGTCAGGAACAGGGACGTGGAGGAGCTGCAGGCGAAGGTCGCCGAACTCGAAGCGGAGATCGTCCGGCTCCGCGCCGAACTCAACGCCAGCACGTAGACATGGGCAATCCGGCGCTGGCAGGATGACGCCGTACCAAGAAGACGTCGCAAGGGGGGACCGAGGAGCCGGGGGGTCTCTCGGTCCTTCTTCGCGCCTGCCGTAGACTCGCCTCGTCGCCCGCTGCCATGATGGGCGACATGGCGAGTTACTACATTCGTGGCGGGCGTGGACGGTTTGCTGGCAGCCGGGGCGGGGGCCGCGGTAGTCGTGGTGGGAAGAAGGCGTTGACCGTTCGCCAGGTCGGGCCAGCGAAGACGAAGTACGTCTCGCTCAACAGCAAGGGACGCCAGACCAGTGTCTCCACGAACGTCAAGCCGAAGGGTTGGGGTCGAGCGACGCCGGCTGGCGGAGCCAAGGTCTACAAGTCCACGATCCCATTCGTTCGCACCGGCTACGTGTCGCAGGTGAACGGCTACAAGCAGGGGTACTCGGTCACCACTGTCCCCGTCCGATTCGGCAAGACGAAGGTGCGTGCCGGGGGTTGACTTGAAGCCCACCCCGAACAGTAGGGTCATCCACCATGACGACTGGTCGCGAGTTGCACCTCCTCCTCCCCATTGGTGGGACGCAGCCCCTCCGGTTGCTTGACGTCATCCCGCCGTTGGATGTCCCTCCCGGCCCCGAACGATGGCTGCAGGGTGTGACGTGGGAGCCGTGGCAGTATCGCGGCCTCACCATCGACAACGAAGAGACCTGCGTGCTGTCCACCTTCGATGTTGTCCCCACCACCTGTGAAGCGTGGCTCTCGCAAGCCCCGTTCCGTCTCTCGGATGCCATCGAAGGGGCGAACCTCACGTACGCGCTCGAAGAGGCCCAGGGGACACTGACAGCCCGGTACAACATGACGATCTCGGCGGCTTTCGCTTCCGAGCTGCTGTCTGGCGCCGGTTCGGCGGATCGCTCGCTCTCGTCGGAGGCAACAGCCCCAGTGCGTGCAGCATTCGGCTCGGCCGCCACCCCGGTGTGGGACGCGTTGGCGATCCTCGAATCGGAGATCGCCGGCCGACTGTTCGGCGGTGTCGGCCTGATCCACATCCCTCCGGGGCTTCTCGCTCAGGCCATCCTGACCTACGGCATTGGCCGGGGGCCATCGGGCGCCTGGGAGACCCCGGCAGGCAACATCGTCATCTCCGACGCTGGCTACGTCGACCCTCCCGCCCCCACCGGCCAGGCGGCATCCACGGCCACCCAGGACTGGATCTACTGCTCGGGCCCGATCTGGTTCGGGTCGTCGGTCCCGCACTTCATCGGCGCTGACAGTGAGACCATGTCGCTGCCGACGAACACGTACACGACCTTCGTGGCCGGTTACGGCATCCTGGTCTTCGACACGGACCCAGTGTCGGCGGTCCTCGCCTCCTACGACGTGAACGCCTGATCCCGATGACCACCTTCACCGAGGAGCTGATCAAGGCGTCGGTCACCAAGTTCGTCGCCCAGCGCGGCGAGAAGTTCGTGCACGCCGGTGGCAAAGGGATGCGAGTCCACACGCCGGGCCAGCGCATCCTGCATCTGCCGAACGGGGCGAAGGTGCTGATCACCGTCGACGACTCGGGTGTGGCGACACAGGTCATCGAAGACGAAGCCCAGCACGCGATCGTGCGCCCGAAGCCGATCTCGATGCGCAACCACCCGCTCGTACCAGGAGGCCACCGATGAGTGCCCGTGAAGACCTGCTGCTGATCCAGCAGACCCTCGAACTGTCCGACGCCCACATCGCCCACAAGGCGCTGCTGGGCACACCCGAGTACGACCCGGAAGCTGCTGCTGCCGCGTCGTCGGCGCTCAACGAGCATCGGGTGTACTGGCGGTCGATCCGCCAGTACGTCATCGCACAGCGCGAGCAGGAGTGGGCGGCCGCCCAGGAACAGGAGTCGAGCGAATGAGCATCACCGCTTCAGGCGCATACAGCAAGACGTACGAGAAGATGTTCATCGACACCGCGGCAGCGTCGTTGGAGTCGGAGACCGTCGTCAAGGGCCTGCTGGTCCTCGACGCGTACACCCCGGACTTCGACGTCCACGACTTCCGTGACGACGTCACCAACGAGGCGTCCGGCACCGGCTACTCGACAGGTGGGGTGGTGTTGACCACCACCGACATCACGCTCGCCGCCCCCTCGGCCGGGTCGATGAAGTACGACCATGACGACCCGTCCTGGTCGGGTTCGACGATCCCGAACGCGATGGCGCTCGTCGAATACTTCCTCGTCGGCTCGGCCGGCACCGACATGCTGTTGCATCTTCTCGACTTCGTCACCGCCGTCTCCACGACCAGCGGCCTGCTGCTCGTGCAACTGGCTGCAGACGGCGTGTGGAATCTCGATCACGTGGCGTAGGTTCGCCTGATGCTGCTGCTCGCCTCCACCTCCGACATCATCCGCGTTGTCACCGACGCTGCCGTCACCGTTGACGTCCACGCCTCGTTCGTGGACAACGACACGGCCATCAACCCACTGCGCACCAACACTGCGATCTCCACGGCGACGACGACCACCGTCGTTGCGTCACCGGGGTCGGGTGTCGAGCGCAACGTGAAGCTGCTGTCGATCCGCAACGAGCACGCCTCGTCGCAGGTTGGGGTGACGGTCGAACACTACGACGGCACCACCGCGATCACGCTGTTCCACTGCACCCTCGCGGCCGGCGAGATGGTCATCCACGCCGACGGGTCGTCGGTGCCGTGGGCGCGTTTCAACTCGGCCGGCATCCCGATGCAGGGAGCGAACACTGGGCATGGTGACGTGCAGGTGTTCACCTCGTCAGGCACGTGGACGAAGCCGACCGCATTCACGCCGAACACGGTGATCGCCGAAGTCATCGGTGGTGGCGGCGGCGGTGGTGCCGGTGCGTCACTGGCCACTGCAACCGTTGCCAAGGGCGGCGGTGGCGGCGGCGGTGGTTCGTGGGCGCGTGGCGTGTTCCGGGCGTCCGAGTTGGGCGCTACCGAGACGGTCACGATCGGTGACGGAGGTGCAGCAGGCGCGCCCGGTGCGGCGGGTGCGCTTGGCGGCAACGGCGGTACCGGTGGCACGACGACCTTCGGTGCCTCGCTGTCCGGTTACGGCGGCGGCGGCGGTCGCGGTGGGGCGATCAGCGCAGCGGCAACGGGCGGCGGTGGTGGTGCGAGCCCGGTCGCCGCCGGGTCGGTCGGCTCCACCTCGGGCGGTGCGGGTGGTATCCCGACCGCGGCCACGAATGCGGCGGCCGGACAAGGTGTCACCGGTAGTGCGCTGGTGTCGACCACGGCCAACGCGATCGACGGTGGCGGTGGTGGTGCTGGCATCGCGGCGACCCCGGTCGCATCCTCGCACGGTGGCGGTTCGCTGCGTGGCGGCGGTGGTGGTGGCGCGGGTGGTTCACACTCGTCAACCCCGGCGATCGTCGCAGGTGGCAACGGCGGAAAGTCCGGCGGCTACTCCGCGTCCGGTGGCGGTGCGGTCGGAACCGATGGCGCGGCACCCACCGCAGGCGCGGCAGGAGCGGCGTGCGACTCGACCAGGGGCGGGGCGGGAGGTGGCGGCGGCGGGACCACGGTCACCGGGTCGACCGCCGGTGGTGCCGGTGGTGCCGGTGGTGTCGGCGGCGGCGGCGGTGGTGGCGGCGGCGTGGGCAGCAACCCCGGTCTCGGCGGTGCCGGCGGCGTTGGCGGCGCCGGATATGCCATAGTCTACACTTTCTGAGCCGGCGATGGACGCCAGCAGCCCGGAGATGCTGCGCCTGGCAGCCATGATCCGCAACACCGTCGTTCGAGTCACCGGTGCCATCGACGAGGATCTGGTGCAAGATGTGTGGGTGGCGCTTCTTCCGCTGATCCCAACATGGGACTCGACCCGCAACGACTCGCTCGCTGGCTTTCTGTCGTCGCGCTGTCGCGGGGCGGTGATCGACGCGCTCCGCAAGCGCAACGCCATCGAAGCACTCTGCACCTGGCATCGCGACACCGGTCGAGCAGCGCGTCGGCCGGTGGTCCACGTGCAGGTCGGCATGTTCGGACGGAACCACCTGCGCGACGACGGCCGCCGCCGGGGCATCACCTGGCAATGGGAGATCGACAGGGCGCTCACCGTCGCCGACGGCACCGAGGTCGACGACCGCGACGAACTGGTCCGTGCGATGCGTTCGTTGACCCCGCGTCAGAAGGCTGCATTGTGGGCCGAGTTCGTTGCCGAAGAAGACCAGCAGACGCAGGCCGACCGGTTCGGCTGTACGGCGTCGCGCATCTCGCAGATCGTCGCCGAAGCCCGCAACAAGGCGCGTCAAGCATGACCACACTGTTCACCGCCACCTTCCCCGGTGCTGATGGTTCAGCGTGGCCGGCAGACCTGATCGACCGGCTCGAAGGTGCCTCAACGGCCGCCACGGTTCAGTCCGGCCGAGGCCGTCTCGTTGCCGATGGTGGCGCGTACCGGGCGGGGATTGCGCTTGTTGACCTGGCGAGCGGGACGGTCGACGACTTCGACTTCCAGGGCAGTTGGGGGCTCGACAGCACGACGCAGGAGACGTACCTGAACTGGTACTTCCGCTGCACGGTCAACGCGACGTCGGGGTCGCCGTCAGCGTGCTACACGATCGAGTTGGACACCACGCAGGACAAGATCGGGCTGTGGGAGATCGACTCCGGCGGCTCGTACGCCCCAGTGGTCCAGTCGGTCGCCGCTTGCGGGCTGAACGACAACGTCCGGCACTGGTTCCGGCTTCGTGTCGAGGGTGGTCACATCCAGATGTGGTACTGGGATGACGGTGGATCACCGACGTCGTCCCCGCAGCTCGACTACACCGACGGCTCACCATCGTTCACCACCGGGCAAATCCTGATCGGCCGGTGGAACGGCGCTGACGGCGTGTCGCGTTACGCCGACTGGGACGACTTCACGATCACCGATCTCGTGAACGCCACCGCCACCCCGTCAACGATCGCGCTGATCCTCGCGCCCCAGGCCCCGTCAGTGACGGTGTCTGCAACTCCGACGCCGGCCGTCATCCCTATGTCGTTGGCGGTACTGCAGGTCGGCGCGCCACCGAACATCGTCGACGGCTGGCGGTTCGATCTTGATGTTCGCCAATGGTTCGACCCGACGCTCACCACACCGGGATGGTTCGACCCGGCATGGTACGACGCCATCGAGACAGGATCGAGCGCCACCGCCACCCCAGCGACCCTGCCGCTCGCGCTCACGTTCCCTGCATCGACCCCGTCGGCCGGCGCCACCGCCTCCCCGGCACTAGTCCCGCTCACTCTTGCGCTTCTCAGCGCCGTCGCGTCGGCTGGCGGAACGTCCACCCCGAGCACCATCGCGATGATCTTGGCGTTGCAGAACCCGACACCCGCAGCGGGTTCGACCCCTTCCCCGGCCACGTTGGCGATGGTGCTCGCACCGCAGGCCCCGTCGCTGTCTGCGGGCTCCACTGCCACCCCGGCAGTGCTGCCGATGGCGTTGGCTCTGCAGGCGCCCCAGGCTGGAGCTGGTGGGGCTGCGTTGCCTGACACGTTGAGCCTCGCCTTCACCTTCCCGGCCGCCACCCCTGCAGCGGGAGCGACCGCAACCCCAGCAACAGCGCTGTTCGTCCTCGCGCCCCAAGCCCCAGCAGGATCGGCCGGGTCCACCGTCGACCCGGCAACTATCCCTCTCGTGCTCGCACCGCAGGCTCCGACCACTGCCGGTGGGTCGAGCGCCACCCCGGCAACCTTGCCGCTCGCGCTCACGTTCCCGACGCCGACACCAGCCGCCGGGGCGACACCAT
>DAORTY010000192.1:0-6617 GCA_035432905.1 Ilumatobacteraceae bacterium
GACGACATCAAGAAACGAAGACGACCGCCTGTCCACGGAAGCGGGTCAAGTCCAGACCGCGACCAGCGGAGTGACGGTGCGCCTGTACGTGAACGGCGACCTCGTCAGCTCCACGACCGCGTCGGGCGGTACCTACGCCACGACGGTGCCGCTGATGGATGCGAGCAACACGATTCACGCGACCACCTTCGACACCGCCGAAAGCGCGCCGTCACCGACGCGCATCGTCGTCTTCAACGGCACCAGGTCCGCGTACCTGCCCGTCAATTGGTCGATCACGACAGCAACCGTCCTGACACGCAGCCAGAACCACTACTACATCGCCGACGGCGCGATCTCGATCGCGGCAGCCGGCTCCCTGACGATCCAGCCCGGCGTCGAAGTCTGGTTCAAGCCCAATGCCAAGATCGTCGCAACCGGCCGTCTTTGGGTGCGAGGTAAGGCGAACAACCCGGTCGTACTCACCGGCACCAATCCGGACACCGGTCGATGGGCGGGGCTCGAGTTTCGCGCGGCGAACCAGTTGGTCGAGAACGCGGTGGTCGAACGCGCCACGACTGGGGTCACATTTGCGCGCGTCGGATCGGCCCAGGGGTCTGGAACCGTCCGCAACTCGATGATCCAGGACAACATCACCGGAGTCCTGATCAAGCCACACAACTCGTCGATCGCCATTGGCCCCGGAAACTGGATCAGGCGCAACGGGGACGCACTCCGCGTCGAGGGCGCGGTCGACCCCAATGGGCAATTGGTGGCAGCGACCACCTACAGCCCATTGATCAACGGAAACGCGCTGCTCGGGACCGGAATGGGTATCCGGGTAGGGCAGTTTCACCCTGCCGTCAGCAACCTGACGATCAACGCATCGGGCAACTGGTGGGACACGACCAGCAACCCGACCATCCTGTCGCGGATCTTCGATCGGACGGACGTCGCACCCGAGTACCAGATGTACTACGCGCTTGTGAATCACATCACTGCCCTCACGGGCGCGACTGTCCGCCCCCTCTTCAACGGCGGCTATATCTCGCCCGCGATCCGCACGACTCGCGAGTACGGGGCCGGGACCTATCACCTCGCAAGCCCGTCGTATGTAATGGGTGGGGCCGCGGTGACGTTCGAGGCAGGTGCGCAGGTGCTTGTCGATGCGCCGCTGTCGGGAGGGTCGGCGCACGCCATCGAAGCCCAGGGAGGCGCGATTTCGGTCAACGGTACCTCCGCGCAACCTGTCACGTTCAAGTCTGGCCGGGTAACACCGGCGGCTGGCGACTGGGCTGGAATCAAGGTCACGCGTGACCCGTCAACGCTCGCCGCGGGATCGATGACCATGACGTATGGCGACGTTCGCCATGCCGCCTCCGGAGTCCACTTCGACCAGACCACCGGCTCCGTGACGCAATCCATCATTCGCGACAACGACATTGGGGTGGGCGTTGGCATCAAGGGCACGCCGACACTTGGCGTCGGCAATGTGATCACTGCCAACCGTCGTGGCGTCGAGATCATCGGCGACGGTGCGAACGTGGCCAACAATCCCGCTCCGGTGATCACCGGAGCAAGCATCTACCTCAACACGCAATACAACGCATACGCCAACACCTTCGCGAATGCGGCGACAACCACGATCAGCGCGCGACACGTACTGGGGTTCATCGAACAGCGTTGCGGTCGAAGCCAGCCTGTTCCACCGCCCGGACAGTCCCGCCACTGCGCCGATGTTTGACATATTTGGCTACCGCGATGGACCCGGCGGCCAGCCGGTCGTCGCGCTGCTCAACGTGGCCATGCAGCAATGGACGGCGAAGCCTCGTCAGACGCCGGCGCCACAGCCCGCAGTCGTGCAGTTCACACTCAACGCACCGGCGAGCGTCACCGCGACGATCGTCGAACCACCGGACTGCGCACCGTCAACGGGTGGCGGCGACTCGTGCCGGAGCTACCCGCAATGCCAGACGGTGAGGACGCTCACCGCGAACTACGCCATGGCGGGCACGTACAGCCTGTCCTGGGACGGTTACGGCGAGCCGGTTGGTCAGCCTCCGCAGAGCCAGATCGTCTCGGGTACGGCCTTCCGCATCGATCTGCTCGCGACCAACGGCATGCAGTCGCATCAGGTACCGGACCTGGTGAACCGTGTCGAGATTCCCAGGCCGGGGAATGCGAACAGCGGCTGGAACGACGTTGACTTCGATCCTTACGCGAATCGCGGCATCACGATCACGCCGCCAGTTCCCGCTGGCCTTTCACCAACCACGCCGGTTCTGGTCCGGACTCGCCACGAACTCCTGCCGAACAACTTCACGGTCTTTCATCCCGTGGTCGCAGTGAGTGCTCTGCCTGCGACATTCACATGGGACGGGCGCGGCCCGGATGGCGTGATCATTCCGACGAGCACCCACGCCATAATTTGCGATTACGCAGTGTTCCCGACGTTGGTCGCGGTCAGTCAGGGCCTGCCCACCCTCGTGGGTCAGGGCAATGGCAGCGCTCCCTGGCTCGAGGTGAAGGCGGACCCCTTCGCGCTCACGCACAGCTACGACCAAGTCTCGTCCATCCGGTATCGGCTGAATGAAGCGGCATCGGTCACGATCCGACTGCTGCCCCCGGGGGTTGTGCCCAACGAGACCAACTTCAACTCGACGGCGGCCATTTCCCTCATCGAGTCCCAAGCGCGGCAAGCCAACACCGACTATGCCGAGGCCTACACCGGATTCCTGTTGCAGGACCTCAATCGCATTCGGACCGGTGACGAGGGCCAGTTCAACTTCATGATCCGAGCAACCAGCAACGCGACGGGCGCCGTGGCGACCTATCGCGGCGCCCTTCACCTTTCCCGATAGCCATAGCCAATAGCCATCCGAGATCGCGCATTTCGCGCGCCGACCGATTGGAGACACGTGAATGTTCGACTTGAACTTGGCCCTGCGGCGCTGGCGCACTGGCGTGATCAGGGCCCTGGTGCTCGGCGCGACGCTGTGGGCTTCGTCTTCAATGGCCGGCTATGTCACGCCGGACCCGACGGAGGAACAGCCACCGAGCGAGGATCCGCCGTGCCACAACAAATGCTGTGGATTCGGAGGCTTTGGAGGCGGGGGCGGGGGTGGAGGTGGTGGTAGCTCAGGTCCGGGCGCGGGCCCTGGCTTCGGCGATGGCACCGCCGGCGACCCAGTTCTGCTTTGGGACGGCTCGGAGCGTCTGTCCGAGCTGGACTTGGTTGCCAAGAGCACGTTCCCGATCAGGGTCATCCGCCGCTACAACAGCGGCTCGACCTACGACAGCAACCTCGGCTATGGCTGGGCCTTTGCGCACGACCGCGCCCTGTTCGAGTACCCGGATGACTCCGTCGTGATCCGCTCGGGCTGCGGCATCCGTTCGCGCTTCACGAAGAACGCTGGCGCATACCAGACACCGATCGATCGAACTCAGGGCCAACTGACCGCCAACGGCGATGGCTCGTACGAGTTCCGCTACTACGACGGCACGCGCGACATGTTCGACGCCGATGGCCGACTGGTGCGCGAGTACGACGTCAATGGCTTCAGCCACGAGTTCATCTACGACGCGGCCGGCAAGCTGCCACTGACCGGCACCACGCCGAAAGCGGTCGAGCCCGGGGTGCCGCGCGTGATCGCCCAACTGCCGCGCGTCACGCGCATTCAAGAGCGTGCGGCCGACAACTCGCTCACCGGAGTCCATGTCGACTTCACCTACAACCCGTCGACCGGTCGGTTGCAGCAGGTGCGTTCGAACGACGGCCGCACAGCGACCTATACGCACGACGTTCTTGGCTCCGGCACGCGGGGCAACCTCGTGCGCGTCGACGCTCCAGCAGGGTTCAGCCACGTCTACCAGTACAACGATCCGTTCGACACCCACAATCTGACCTCGATCCAGCGCGGTACGCGAACGGGCGTCATGGCACATGTCAACGTGTTTGATGCCCACGGCCGGGTACAGACCCAAACCTTCGGTGACGACGTCCTGACCTTCACGTACACCGATCCACCGATCAGCTTTGATCCGATCCGCTCCGTCTCGCGCATCGTCAAGAACGAGCAAGGCCAGACACTGCACACGGCGACGACGACTTACACGTACTTTCCGGACGGGCGCATCAAGTTCGTCGTCGACCCGCTGGGCAATCAGGCAAGGTATGGGTACGACGTCGGTTTGCGGCGCAACAAGGTCGAGATCTCGGGCCCCGGCGCCTTCTCGGCCATCCAGACCCGCGACTACACCTACGACGGCGAGGCGCGGGTACTGACGGAAGCGATCACGCTCGATGCGGTGGGCGCCAACCCGGCCGAGACGGTCACCAAGACCTACACCTACGACCAGGGGCGGATCGCCAGCGAGCAATCGACGTCGACCGATCCCGCAAAGCCCGGCGTCTTCCGCACCGAGTACACGTACTACCGCGACGCCTTGAACCGACCGCTGCAGCTCAAGGAGATCAAGCGCCGGCTCAGCGACACCGAGGCGGTCGTGACGACCCACCACTACGACAGCAAGGGCCGCCTCGAGCGCACCGTGCTCCCTGATGGTATCGAGATCAGGCAGACCTACGGCTCAGGACCGTTTCCGACCGGCATCGACTACTTCTCGCCGACCAATGGCCTGTTGCCGCAGCTTGCGCAGGATTTGGCCTACGATGCCGACAACGAGATGGCGACCCGCACGGTGGCGTCCGGCCCGATCACGACCTACGAGCACGACGACCTCGGGCGCCTGACGACCACCACGAATGCGCTCGGCCAGAAGACGGTCTACACCTACCAGGACTACCTGCTCACGCAGACCGAAACCGGCCGCACGACAGCCGACGGTGAAGGTCGGATCACCCGCTACGTGTTTGACGGTCGCGGCCGACGCACCGCTACGGAACGCAAGAGCGAAGGCGGCCAGTTCCCGGTCTTCGAGACGCTGGTCCACGACTCGGTGGGCCACGTGATCAAGCGCAAGGACGCCCTTGATCGCACGACGCAGTACACATACGACCAGACTGGCCAGCTGGTGATCGTGACCGATCCGCTGAACCACGCTACCACCTACGCCTACGACGCTGCCGGTAACCGCACCGGCACGACCGACGCACTTGGCCGGCAGACACTGAGCACCTACGATGATCTCAACCGCCTCATCGGCACCGAGCAGAAGGGCGTCACGCCGAGCGTGGTAACCACATTCGGCTACGACGCTGCCGGCAACCTCACCCGGGTCACCGACGGCGCCAACCAGGTCACGAACTACACCTACGACAACCTGTCGCGTCGCCTGACCGAAATCCGCCCGCTGGGCCAGTCCCTGAGCTATGCCTACGACGAGCGCGATCGCCTCAAGACCTGGACCAACAGCCGTGGCCAACAGGTGCGGCACGACTACCATCCCTGGGGCCCGCTGCTGCAATCGCGCCACTACGCCGATGCCGCGGCGACCACGCCGCTGCGCACCATCGCCTACACCTACGACAATCGCGCCAACCTGACCGCCGTCTCCGACGACTCGATCCAGGCCGGCACCCTGTGGAGCGCGAACTACGACCTCCTCGATCGAGCCCAGAGCACCCGCGCCCACTACATCCCCGGCGCCGCCGCCGGCATCTGGGTCGACCAGGCCTGGGATCGCTACGGCAACCTGCAGTCCGAGGGCATCCGCAACGCCTCGACTGGCGAGGTGCTGAGCACGAGCTACGCCTACGACAACCGCAACCGCCTCTCCGGGGCCACCCTGCCCGCCGGGGCGAACGTGACGATCACCAGCAACGAGGCCGACCAGCGCACCAATCTGGCCTACCCCAACGCCACCAACCAGGCCACGACCTATCTGGCCAATGGCAACGTCGACATCATCACGCTCACTGCCCCCGGCGGGGCCACGCTGGAGCGCTGGGACTACGCTTACGACGCGGTGTCCAATGTCGACACCATCACCACCACCCAGGGCGTGTATGACTACGATTACGACGGCCTCGACCGGCTCAATGTCGGAATCTATCCAGCCGCCACCGGGCTGAACCCGGAGATGTACCGATACGACCCGCTCGGCAATCGCGACCTTAGATTCGAGGTTGGGGCATATCAGTACAACGCCAACAACCAGCTGACAGTGTCGCCCGGCACCACCCACAGCTACGACGCTGACGGCAGTCTGGTCGGGCGAGTGGGCGAGAGTGGACTGACTGTCAGCGCACAATACGACGCCACCAACCGGCCGACCGCCTGGGCCACGGAGACTGTGACCCTCTCGACCTACCTCGACTACGCCCACGAACCGCAGGGCCGGCGCATCCGCGTCCACGCCGAGAAGGTCACCGGCATCAACACCACCGAGACCACCGCCTACTACCTGTGGGCCGGCGACCGCATCGTGGCCGAGTACGACGTGGCCGGAAACCGCACGGTGCGCTACGCGTACCTGCCGGGCGACTACTCGCCGATCCAGCAGGCGACCGCGACGGCGACGACGTACCTGCACAGCGACCGGCTGCAGACGCCAAGGCGCGGGACCAGCACGGCGGGCGTGGTCACCTGGAAGGGGGACTACCGGTCGTTCGGGGACGGCGCGCCCAATACCGATCCGGATGGGAACGGGCAGGCCGTCGTCGTCAAGCACCGGTT
>DAORTY010000193.1:0-3153 GCA_035432905.1 Ilumatobacteraceae bacterium
GACGCGTCCTACTTCGCGTCGCTTCGCGATGGCATCAGATCCAACACCTGATCACTGTGGCCGACCGCTCAGTCCAGCCGCGCGAGCGGGCAGTGGCCGACATCGTCCGTGCCGTCGGCTACTACCGCGCCGAAGCTGGCACGGACGTGGCTTCCGGGTTCATCGACTCGATCGAGCGCGCTGTCAGCCGGATCGCCCGGTCGCCGCAGTCCGGGAGTCTTCGGTTCGCGTATGAACTGGAGATGCCTGACTTGCGGGTCCGGCCGCTGAGCCGCTTCCCATATTTGGTGTTCTACGTCATCAGCGACGACGTCATTGACGTGTGGCGAGTCCTCCACACCGAACGAGACATCCCGTCGGAAATTGCCGGCCAGATCGACGACTGATTCGACGACCCGACACCTCATGCCGTTGGCCGAGTTTCCCGGCGCTCGCAACATTTGAGGCGTACTGTCATCGGTGTCGCGGTCAGGAACTGCCACCAACGTTCTGGCCGGGTACAGCCAGGTAGCCGGAGATGTCTGCCAAGAGGTGAGCGGTGCCGTAGACGTAGAAGCAGACTTCGCCATCGGCGGACACGGGTGCGATCACCGAGTTCGCGATGGTCTGACCCGCTACGAAGTTGAGGTTCGATGCGTCGGGGCGTGTCCCGCACGGGTACGCCGTCACGTAGCCGCCGCCCGACACCGGGTCCTCGGTCTGAGTGACGGTCACGTTCAACGCCACCGCTCCAACACCTGTCGAGGGCACGCCACCTTGGCCGAGCACCTTCAAGACGTAGGGCGCACCCGTGCCGGCAGCGTTCCCAACTTTGGCTCCGCTGCGTGTGTTCAAAACCCGCGATGGGTTCAACGACGTGAAGACGCTGCCCACAGGGAAATAGCCCGACACGTCGGCGAGGATGTGTGCGGCGCCGTACACGAAGAAGCACACATCTCCGGACGGGGAGACGGGGGCGATCACCGAGTTCGGGATCGTCTGTCCGGTGGCGAAGTTGAGGTTCGATGCGTCGGGTCGCGTACCGCAGGGGTAGACCGTGACGTAGCCGCCACCGATGGTCGGGCTTTGCGTTTGGGTGACCGTGACGTTCAACGCGACTGCCGCTACCCCGGACGGCGGCACACCACCTCGACCGGTGACTCGCAGCACGTAGGGAGCTCCCGTCCCAGCGACGTTTCCGACCTTGTCGCCTGCGCGTGTGTCCATGAGACGTGTCGGGGTCAGCGGAGTGAACCCGGAACCAGCTGGGAAGTATCCGGATATGTCAGCCAGCAGATGCGCAGTGCCGTAGGCGTAGAAGCACACCGTCCCTGCGGCGGACAACGGGGCGATCACGGAGTTCGGGATGGTTTGTCCGGCCGTGAAGTTCAGGCTGGAGGCGTCGGGGCGTGTCCCGCACGGATACACCGTCACGTACCCGCCACCGATGGTCGGGTTCTCGCCAGCCACGACGGTCACGTTCAATGCGACTGCACCGATCCCACTGGTCGGCAGGCCACCCTTGCCGAACAACGACAGCGTCAGCGCAGGCGCCGTGCCCGCAGCGTTACCAACCTTCGCGCCGCCGCGTGTGTCGAGCACCCTCGTCGGGGTCAGCGGCACGAACGACGCCGTCGATGGCGGGGTGACGACGGTGTTGATGGTCAGCGACTGCGCCGAGGCGGCAGGAGCGCCGTCGCTGACGCCGACACTGGCGGTGACGTTGTAGGTGCCATCAGCGAGGTTGGCAAAGTCGACCGCCCATGCACCACCCGCGACCAGGGTCGTCAACGTCTGTGTGCTCACGGTGACCGTCATGACGCGCCCGTCGGCGGCGTTCGTGGTTCCTGAGATGGTCGGGGTGTTGTCGTTGGTCGCTGCGACTGGACCGCCGGTGATGGTGACGGTGGTGATCGCAATGACGACGATGATGGTCTGGGTGCCGGTGCCGGAGTTGCCGGCCGGGTCGGTGATCGTCGCCGTGACCACGTTGTCACCAGCCGGAAGCGGGTTTGGTGGTGTCACCGACCATGTGCCGTCAGGGGCGACGGTGGTCGTCATGGTCTGACCAGCGACGGTGACGGTGACGGTCGAGCCGGGTGTTGCGCCGTTGCCGGAGATGTCGGGGGTCGGGTCGGTGGTCTGAACGGTGCCGTCGCCGCCGCCGATGACCACGACTGGGTCCACCGTGTCGATGGTCAGGGACTGTGTGGCGGACCCAGGGTTGCCCCCGATGGCACTCACTGTCGCCGTGGCAACGTATGTTCCGTCGGCGAGGTGGTCGGCGGTCACCGCCCACGTACCGGTATCTGCGGGCACCGTCAGGGTCTGGCCGGCCACGGTGACGGTGATGAGTCGCCCGTCGGCCGCGTCGGTGGTGCCTGAGATCGTCGGGGTGTCATCGTTCGTGGAGGTCGATGCGCCGGCGGTGAAGGTGATCGAGGTCGGTGTTGTCGAATCGATGGTGAGGGTTTGGGTGGCGGTTCCGACGTTGCCGTCGGGGTCGGTGATCGATGTGACCACGGTGACGGTTCCGGTGGCGAGTGCAGCGGCGGTCACGTTCCATGAGCCCCCGGGCTGGACAGTCGCGTGCAACATTTGGGCGTTGATGCTGACGACCACGGGTGAGCCGACTGGCGCGTTGCTGGTTCCACTGATCAGTGGTGTCGTGTCGTTGGTGGCCGCGGTTGGGCCATTGGTGTAGGTGACGGTTGGTGCGATCGCCTGGATCGTCAGGGACTGGTTCGCGTTGCCGTTATTTCCGGCTGCGTCGGTGACGGTGACGAACACGAAGTAGGTGCCGTTCGGGGTGATCGGCGCGGCGGTCACCGAGTAGGTGCCGCCAGCCGAGATGCTCGTGGTCAGGGTCTGTCCTGCCACTTGTACCGTGACGTTCGAGCCGACGGGGACGTCGGGTGATGATCCGGTGATCGCCGGTGTGGCGTCGGCCGTGGTCCGGGAGGGGCCGCCGACAATGATGACGGTCGGGTTGGTGGTGTCGATGGTCAGGGTCTGGGTGGCTGTGCCGATGTTGCCTGCCGGGTCGACGACGGTGGCGATGACTGTGTGCTCGCCCGAGATGAGGGGGGTGGACGGCGTGACGTTCCAGCCGTCGGGCTGCACGAGCGCGCTGAGGGGTGTGCCGCCGTCGATGGCGATGTGGACCGTCGTACC
>DAORTY010000193.1:3253-6585 GCA_035432905.1 Ilumatobacteraceae bacterium
AGCCCGTCGATGCTGACGGCGACGGATGCGCCGGCCTCGGTGGTGCCCGTGATCGTCGGAGTCGGGTCGTTGGTGAGTGCGCTCGAAGTGATCGCCGCCGCCGGTGCAGTTGCATCGATGGTCAGGGTCTGGGAGTCGGTACTCGTGTTGCCTGCAGGGTCCGCGACGTGCGCGACGATCGTCCAGACGCCGGCGGTGAACCCGTTCGGTGAGATGCTCCATGTCTGGTCGAGTTGCACGAGCGCCGTGCGTGTGAGGGTGACGGGCGGTCCTGGACGGGTCAACGTCAGGGTCACGACCTGTCCTGCGGCGATGTCGGTGGTGCCGCTGATCCGGGGGGTCAGGTTGTTCGTGAGGGCGGTCTCGCCGCCGTCGATGCTCACCTCTGGCGGTGTCGTGTCGACCGTCAGGATTTGTGAGTACGAGCCGACGTTGCCGGCTCCATCGACCGACCTGGCCACGACAGTGTGTTCACCGTTGATCAGCAACGGGGCCTGGTACGACCAGATTCCGGTCCCCGAGGGTGTCGCAGTCGGGGACCGATCGACACCGTCGATGTTGATGGTCACGGTCATGGGCGAGCGGGCGCTGGTGGTGCCGGTGACGAGGGGTGTCGGGCTGGTGGTGTACGCCGTGGGCCCACCGTCGATGGACATCGTGGGTGGTGCCGAGTACAGCTGGATGCTCGACATGGTGATCGCGCCGGTGAGCGATGTGAGGCGACCGTTGACAGTCGAGCCGGCTCCAGCGCTGACTGCGGTCCCGGCAATCAGCGTCCCGACGAACTTTGTGGACGCGCCGAGGGAACCGGCACCGACGACTTGCCAGAACACGTTCTTCGCCTGGGCGCCGTTGATCAGGTTCATCGTGGTGTTTGCCCCGAATGCGAGGGCACCGCCGACTTGAAAGATGAAGACCGAGTCCGGGTTCCCTTCACCATCAATCGTGAAGGTGCCGGCCGCGGCGGTGCCTGAGGCAGCAATCGTGGTGTGAACGCCGGGTGCGAAGCTGCTGCCGCCGAGGTCCGCGGGAAGTTCTGTACCGGCGGTGCGCCCAGCGGCGTTGTCGTAGGCGGCTTGGAGGTCGGTCATCATCGGGCCGACCTCGGCGCCGGTGTACACGGTGCCGGTGATGACGCCGGGGGGAAAGCCTGTGATCGCGCCGCCGCCGCCGAGGTCGCCGCGGATCACGGTCGCTGGTTCGGGGGCCGCATTGCCGACGGCAGCCGGGCTGAGGATGCCGAACGTCTCGACCAGCCCGAGTGGGACGGCAGCGATCGGACCCGCGGCCTGCACCGAGCTCGGACCCGTCGCGATCAGCCCGAACGCGCTCGCCAGAGCGACCACGCTGAGGATGGCAATGTGCCGGGTCGACGCCTGGTACTGGGACCGGAGACTACGCCTGGCGGATTCCATCGACGACTTGCGGACGGATTTCATGCTCATTGGAGACCTCTGTCTCACTAGCGAGACAAATGTCTCGCGCCGAGCGAATAAGGCCTCGTGCTGAGTGACCGTAACCCTCGCCACCGGCAAAACCTCACTCGGTGGTCAAATGTGTACGAAGAGTAACATTGGAGCCGCACCCGGCGAAGCTGCGAACCGCCTGGGCAAGAGCCAGCCGAGATGAACGCTTGGGGGCGTGTGGGTCGTGCAGCGCACGACAAGGGATTCCTCGATCCGGCGCGACGATGGAGGGCACCGCTCTACGTTGAATGTTTGTGCGCGACCGATCGAGCCCTCCACCTGATTGGGTGGCGCGTGCCGTCTCCGCGCATGCCGCCGAGGTGCATCGCTTCCTCAGCCGTCTGACGGGCGGGGATGCGACACTGACGGAGGATCTCGTCCAGGACGTCTTCGTTACTGTCCTTCGGAATCAACCCGAGGACCGAACCGAAGCAGTCGAGCTCCCGTGGCTGCTGACAGTCGCTCGTAGCCGATTCATCGATCACGTTCGCTCGGCCAGCAGCCGGCTCAAGCGCGAGAGGCTGGATGCACGAGGCGTCGACGTGGCGTCGATGCCTGCGGATGTGCGCATCGTGTCGGAGGAACAGGCCCGATGGATGCTGGCGCAGCTGCCTGAGGTCGAGCGCTGGGCGCTCGCCTTGGCGGTCGTCGACGGCATGACGGTCGACGACCTTGCTTGCGTCCTCGGCCGTTCGACCGACGCCACGCACTCATTGCTCGCACGCGCTCGCCGGCGGCTGCGACTCATCATGGAAGGACAGCCACAATGACCGTTGAAGACTCCGAGATCCTCGCTCTGTTCGACCGGGCAGTGCGACCGATGAGGTCCGCACTCCCCGACGACTTGCGCGGAGAGTTGCGCCAGATACATTCGCCGCCCGAGGATCGCTCCGTCAGCGAGCAAGCGTCCCCTGTGACACTCGAGATCGCAGGCAACGTGGTGGAGCCCAGGGGGCGGCGTCGTTGGGGCTCGGCGCTGATGATCGCAGCGGCAGCCATCCTCGTCATCGCAGGGCTGGCGGTCGTGCAGCGAAACCGGGCGCCCGAGGTGCCGGCGGCATCGAGTCCCGATGTCAGCGCGACGGGCCGCGCGAGTGGTTCGATCACCGATGCGCGCAGCATCGACTTTTCGCCATGGCTCGTGGGCGCGCCCGCATGGCCGTCCGGGCAACCATCGAGCTATGCGGTGTTCAATGTCGCAGCCTTGGAGGGCTGGACACAGCTGGACAATCTCGGAAGCCACACGATTGGCCAAGGCGACGGCTACGTCTGGTCGTCGAACGTCAACGATCCCGAAGGACGCGAGTTCCACGTCGTCGTCACGAGCGAGACCAACTACCCGACGGTTGTTTCCAACGGACAGCCTGTCGACATCAACGGCATTGCCGGAGCAGCCGGGGAGGGCGAGGTGTCGTGGCTGCTCGACGCATCGCATACCGCGGTCGTGACGGAATTCGGAACGGCCGACGTCGAGCGCGCCGTGGCGCTCGCTCGCCAGCTGACCACGACGACTGTTTCCTCGCTTTCATCGCAGCCCCCGGCGGGTTCCGTCGCGGATGCCGTGCCGGATGCAGCCGCGCAATTCGCAGGGTCGGTCGACGGCATGGCATGGTCGCTTTCCGCAGCGCCCGACGGCGTGACGATCATCGTCGATGGCATCGTCCGCGAGTTCCGGGGAGGTGCCCACGGCCCCGCGTCCGGCATCGACGTCCTCGAGGCAGGAAACAACGATCACTGTGTGTTCGTCGCCGCGTACTTGCCCGCTGGCAGCTATGCACCGCGCCTGGTGCTGTCCGACGGCACCGTCATCACGCTTCCCACTCGCCCGGTGGACGAGGTGTCCGACGCGTTTGCGGCGTGCGTTCC
>DAORTY010000194.1:0-6548 GCA_035432905.1 Ilumatobacteraceae bacterium
CCGACGTACCACCGCAGGAGTCCGCACGTCTGGCCGGGCTCGGCCACCTGGCCGCCGGCCGCCAGTTCGCGCAGGCGATCACTCGGGTCTGGTGGCCACTCGCGATCGTGGCCGCAGCCGTCAGTCGACGCGCGCGAGCGGCCGTTGTGGCCGCGGTCGTCGCCCCGGCGCTGATCGATGCTGTTCGAACGAAGTCTCCACAACCGCTCGTGGACGCACCGATGATGACCGCAGATCAGATGGCCTACGGGGCCGGGCTCTGGGCAGGAGTGTTGGCCGAACGAGCGGCTGGGCCGTTGTGGCCCGAACTCACGAACTGGCCGCAGCGAACCGGCGACTGAGGTCGTTGCAGTCCTCGCAGACGTCGGCAGGGATCAGGCCCCACCGCATCAGCCGGTTGAACACCAGGCAGCCGAGGCAGAACGCGAACGCCGACTCGAGTGTGGCTGCAACGACCAGCGCCGCAATCAGACCGACAGCAACCGTTGCGGAACCGAGTGCCACGGCGAGCAGCGCGCCGCCGCTGAACGCCAGCCCGACACCTTGTGCGAAGCGCTTTGGCGGCCCGGCCACGAACTTGTGCTCGACATGCACCCGAGGCGTGACCACGCGAGTCACGAACTGACCGAGTGGGCTGAGGCGGGGGCCACTGAGCACCCGCGCCAGGAACCCGTACACGAGCGGTAGCAACAGCCACCATTCACGAAACACGAGGTAGGCCACACCCTGCGCGACGACCCCCGCCGCAACGAGTCGCGCCGAGGTTTCATTGACCGGATTGGGGAACTCGAACAGCCGCGATCGCATGGTTTCGAGGTTAGACCGACAAATCCGATCAGACAACTCAGGATTAGCGTTGGCGGTCGCCACTGGACAGCGTGGGCGGTGAGGATCGGGGTGGGCGCGCGGCGAGCAACCATCGGCTACCTGCGGTGCGGCTGGTGCGGGAGTACCGTGGCGGACGCATGACTGTTCGCCTGACCGTTGATCGCGCCGCATGGACTGCGCAGGTGCAGAACGTGGCGAACAGCTACGGGCACGGGCTCGTGGCGGTGGTCAAGGGGAACGGCTACGGGTTCACCAGGCCGTTGCTCCACGATGTCGTCGTGGCCAGCGGCAGCGATACCGTCTGCGTCGGCACCGTCCATGAGCGTGCCGATGTGCCCGCCGGGCTCACCGCCGTCGTGCTGACGCCGACACTGGAACCACCAGCCGACACACGCGCAGTTCTGACGGTGGGGTGCGTCGAGCACGTGCGGGCACTCGAGGGGTGGACCGGCAGCGTGATGGTGAAGCTGGCCAGCAGCATGCGTCGCTACGGCGCCTCCCCTGCCGAGCTGGCCGGATTGCTGGCCGCTGTCGACGACGCCGGCCTCCACGTCGAGGGCTTCGCGCTGCACCTCGCGCTCGCCGGCGACGACTCCGCCCGCCTCGCAGAGATCGAGCACTGGCTGGCCACACTGCCGGCGGGGCCGCTGTGGGTCAGCCACCTCAGCGCCGAGTCGTTCCACCAGTTGGCTGCCGCGCACCCCGCTCGCGAGTTCCGTATCCGGGTGGGCACCGCGCTGTGGCACGGCATCCCGCGCGCCGGCTTCCTGCAGCTCACCGCCGACGTCCTGCAGACCCATCAGGTGCGAGCCGGGGAGACCGCCGGCTATCACGGCACGCCGGTGCCGTTCGACGGCACGCTCGTCGCGATCGGAGCCGGCTCCGCTCACGGAATGGCACCTCTCGGAGATCTGAGTCCGTTCCACTTTCAGCGCCAGCGCCTGTCACTGCTGGAACGACCACACATGCACACCTCGCTCGCAGTCGTTCCAGTCGGCCAACCCTGCCCGCAGATGGGCGATTGGGTGGATGTGCAACGCCCGCTGATCAGCACCGCAGTCGACGAGATGCTGTGGACCTGACGCCGACAACTTCAACGCGTTACGTCGAACTCGATGTGATCCGTGCCGTCGCACTCATCGGCGTCTGCGTGATGAACTTCCACGGCTACCTCATCCTCGATGGTGCCAAGTATCCGCCCACCAGTTTCGTGGAGCGGATCTTCGACCCGTGGAACGGGCCGCTATCGACCCGCTTCGCAGCCCCGTTCGTCACCGTCGCCGGAATGGGCGTCACCCTGCTGACCCGCCGCAGCCGAGCCAGCGGAGACCGCCGAGCGATCAGTGCGGACCGCTGGACGCTCATTCGCCGCGGTGTGCTGCTGTATGCGTTCGGGTTCTTCCTCAACTGGGTGTGGAGCGGCACCATCTTGTTCTATTACGGCGCCTTCTTCGTCGCCGGCGCACTGCTGTTCACGCTGCGTAACCGGTGGCTGGTCGCCATCGGCACCAGCGCAGCACTGGCGGCCGCCGGCATCCAGTGGTGGGCACTCGACCAGCAGAGCAACGGCCACGACGCCTCATGGCTGCTCTACGGCGACGCCGCCTCCAATCGTTCACCTCGCGACCTGCTGCTGGACACGTTCGTGCGCGGCACTCACCCGCTCCTGCCCTGGCTGGTCTTCCTGTGCATGGGCATGGTCCTCGGTCGGATGATGCCCTTCACTGCACAGCGGCGAACCGAGTTGGCGGGCGCCGGCGCGGCCTTCCTCGCCCTGGGGTACCTGGCCCACGATGCAGTTGCGTGGGACCCGCTGCTGTCGTCAACTGGTCCGTTCGAGCGTGGCGTGTTCTACACGCTCACCACCGTCGGCTCGACGCTGCTCGCAGTCAGCCTTGTCGGCTGGCTCGCACACGCCACCGCCCGCTCGCCGCTCACCGTCGCACTCGGCGCGGCAGGCCGCACGACCCTGACGCTCTACGTCGCCCACGTGCTGATCTACAACCTGTTGGTGCACTGGCTGGGCTGGGTGGAGCCGGGCGGGCTGGGTGACGCGCTGATGTTCGCCGGCATCTACTGGCTGTGTGCGGTGACGGCGGCAGCGCTGTACCAACGCCGGTTCGGTATCGGCCCGCTCGAGTGGTTCTACCGCAGGTTCAGCGCGTAGGCCAGCGGGTCAGAGCACCTGCTCGACCGAGGTGCAGGTGGTCGGGTCTTGGCTGTTGAAGCCGGTCATGAACCACGACTTGCGCTGCTCGGCAGAACCGTGCGTCCAGCTCTCGGGATCGATGCGGCCACCCGAGCGTGCCTGAATGCGGTCGTCACCGACGCCCTCGGCAGCCTTGATGGCTTCCTGAATCTCCTGCGCGTTGTCGAGCAAGCCGCGCGCATTCGCGTCGCCGACCCAGGCACCGGCAAAGCAGTCAGCCTGCAGTTCCAGCGCCACCGAGTACTTGTTGGCATCGCCCGGATCGCTCTGCGCGGCCTGCTGCACCTGCCCGTCGATGCCCAGCAGGTTTTGCACGTGGTGGCCGTACTCGTGGGCGAGGATGTACTGCTCGGCCAGGTCGCTGGTGCTGCCGATGAGCATGTTCTCGAGCTGCTGCATGAACTCGAGGTCGATATACACGAGGTGGTCGGCCGGGCAGTAGAACGGCCCGGTTTCGCTGCTGGCCTGGCCACAACCGGTGCTGACGCCACCGGTGAACCACACCGTCTTGGTCATCTCGTACTGAGTGTTGAACGCCGTCGGCAGCTCGCGGGTCCAGTAGTCCTGCACGTCGTTGGTGACGCCGCACACGATCTGCTCCAGCTCGGTGACACAACCAGACGTACTCGAGCCGGTGGACTGTGCCGGCAGCGACGCCGCTTGCGACGTACCGCCGGCATTGAGCAGTTTGGGCAGGAACATGGCAGCCAGCAACACGATGATGCCCAACAGACCACCGCCGGCCTTGAGCCCCCCGGGAAGGCCCCCGCCACTGCCCCCCATACCTGGGATCTGGAACGGCAGACCGCCGCTACCGCCACTGCTGCCGCCACCCCGACCGCGTCGGTCGTCGATGTTGGATGAGTCTGTACTGCGAATCTTTGTCATCTGGGAACCCCCTCGCCGAAGTGCGAGCAGCCTACGCCGACGTCAGGCGGTTGCCCGCGCTCGGCGCGAGCGATGAACCCCCCGCACGGCCACCGCTCCGGCGCCGATGAGCGGCCCGCGATCACCCAGGCGCGCGGGCGTGATACGAGCCCCGCGGGAGAATGCCAGCTTGGTGTGCTCGTCGAGCGTCTCCTGCGCGGAGTTGAAGAAGGTGGCCCCGAAACCCAGCGCGACCGAACCCCCGACCACCACCAGATCCAGGTCGAGCACGTTGCACACCGAGGCGCATGCGCGACCGACGAGCTTGCCGGTTCGCTGCATGATCTCGTAGGTGGGTTCGGTCGGCGGGCGACCGGTGATCGACTCGATTGCCGTCCCCGAGGCCTCCGCCTCGAGACACCCACGCGACCCGCACGGGCAGCGACGGCCGTTGGGCTCGACGATGATGTGACCGACATGACCCGCATTGCCGGTGCCACCGTCGAGCAGTTGGCCGTTGAGCACGATGCCGCCACCGACGCCGGTGCTCACCACCATCGCCAAGAAGCTCTCCTTGCCCTGCGCAGCGCCCAGCCATCCCTCGGCGAGCGCCAGCGCCTTGGCATCGAGGTCGCCGAAGATGGGCAGGTGGGTGGCCGCGATCAACCGCTCGCGCAGCGGGAAGTTGCGCCACGAGTGAATGTTCAGCGGAGAGATCGTCTCCACATTGGGTGTGGTGGGGCCGGCGCTGCCAACGCCGACAGCGATCACGCGCATTCGATGGTGTTCGCGCGCACGTGCCATCTGCGTCTCGATGATCTCGCCGAGGGTGGCGTACAGCGCCTCCGCATTGAGATCGTGGTTGACGTCGACCTTGTCACGGTCGATCAACTCGCCCTGCATGGTCATCAGACCGACGGCCATCTTGGTGCCACCGATGTCGATTGCCAGCACGACATCGGGCAGGCGCGGCGTGGGCTCGTCGGCCACCTCGACAGCAGCAACTGCCGGCTCGACCTCGGACGGCGTGGTGTGAGAAGTCTCGGACATCGTTCAGCCGACGCGACGCGCCGACTCCACCAGATTGATCTCGTACAGCACCAGGTCGAGCGCGTCGGCGCTGACCATGCCCGAGAAACGCTGCGGATTCTCGGGCGTGATGCAGACCGAGAGCGGGTTGAGCAGCGTCCACGGCGTCGGGTGCGCGAACTGCACCACGCTGTATCGCTCGCCGGCGTAGCCAGGGGCGGCGACCACGCGATGGATACCGGTACGAATGACTCCGTTCGTCAACCGTTCCAGCATCATGCCGGTGTTGATGATGACCTGGCCACCGGGGGCCACCGCATCGACCCATTCGCCGTCGACCAGCACCTGCAGGCCAGGGGCGGTGGAACGCGGGAGCGCAGTGATGAGGTTGATGTCGCCGTGTGCACCAGCCCACACGTGCCCGGCGCCACCGCCGCCCGGCGCCTGCTGCATGGCTGGATAGCGAATGGCGCGGGTGAGCGTGGCGCCGTTGGTGGTCATCTCGTCGAAGAACGACTCGTGGCAGCCCAGCCCCTCGGCGATGATGCGCAGGAAACGTCGCTGAATGTCTTCCACCTTGCGGTGAAAGGTGTTGAGCACGTCGGTGATGCCGGGTACGGCAGCTTCGGGCAGCACCTGGGGCCCGTAACGGTGGGGGTAGCGGGTGCGCAGCGGGTGGCCCTCGGGAAGGGCGAGTCCCCAGTTGAGCATCTCCTTCCAGTCGGGTACGTCGCTACTGGCCGCCGTTTCCACGAGGAGCCCGGTGTACCCGGTCTGCCCATGAGAGTCGGGTGCGACGAACGCCAGCTTGGCCTCTTGGGGGTGCTCGAAGAACTCCTTGAGCATCCCGTAGGCGGTGTCGAGCATGTCCTCGGAGAGGTCGTGCAGGGTGTAGACGAAGCCGGTGGTCAGGCTGCGCCGCACCCCATCGACCACGGCGCGCCGCTGCTGGGCGCTGCCATTCTCGAACGCAAGAAGATCGACTTCCAGAATTTCACTCATAGTTCCACCGTAGCCTCGGCACCGTGATTCTGGTATCGGCATGACGGATTGGAACCCGGTGTTGCGCGACGAGTTCGCCAAGCCGTACTGGCCGCTGCTGCAGCGGTTCGTGGCCGATCAGCGTGCCCAGTTCACCGTCTTTCCGCCGGCAGCAGACGTCTTCGCGGCGTTACACCTCACCACCTACGCCGACACTCGGGTCGTCATCCTCGGGCAAGATCCGTACCACGGCCCCGACCAAGCGCACGGGCTGTGTTTCTCCGTTCGTCCAGGCGTCGCCATTCCCCCATCGCTGGCCAACGTGTACAAAGAGCTGCGCACCGACCTCGACATCGTGCCGCCACGCCACGGCAATCTGGAAGCCTGGGCGCGCCAGGGTGTGCTGCTGTTGAACACCACGCTCACCGTGCGCGCCGGGCAAGCTGCCTCGCACCAGGGGCACGGCTGGGAGATCTTCACCGACCAGGTGCTGCGTGCGGTCAACGACAAGCCTCACCGGGTCGTGTTCCTGCTGTGGGGCGCTGCCGCCCGCAAGAAGAAGTCGCTCATCGACCTCGACCGCCACGTCGTGCTCGAGTCGGCGCACCCGTCACCGCTGAGCGCCCACAACGGC
>DAORTY010000195.1:0-1102 GCA_035432905.1 Ilumatobacteraceae bacterium
GCCTTGTAGAACGACTCGAGGACATACACAGTCTCGGCAACAATCAGGTCGGCCAGGTACAACTCGGGTTGGCTGGCGAGGAAGGCGGTGGCTCGCTTCGCCATCGCTGGCGGGTCACCTGTGAGGTGCCTGACGAGGATGTTCGTGTCGACGAACGCCGTCATCGGCGTGCGTCCGCGCGGACCGCGCGTGTCGTGCGGATGACGTTGTCCCACGCTGCGTTGCGTCGGGCCGCCGGGACCTTGATCGTTCCGGCCAGCGACAGGAAGTCCGGCGTGCGCGCGAGCACGGCACGGTTGCCCTCAACGCGGAAGACCACGTTGTCTCCCTCCCCGATCCCGAGCGCGTCACGGACCGACTTCGGGACCGTGATCTGACCCTTCGAGCTCATCTTCGCTGCGATGTCCATCACATCTCCTTACTCATAGCGCAATGTAAGGATACCGCACCGTTGATCAGAAGTTTCAGCAACCGCTCCTGTTGCCCGGTATGTGCGCTGTGCGCAAGTAGTTCGGTCGATTCAGCTCAGAGCTTGTACGGCGATCTTGAGGGCCGCTTCGATGGCCCACATTGCCGAGTTCGGCTGCCTGCGTCCGCGGATGTCGTCGAGGGTGCCGATGATGCTGGCCAGATCTGCCCATGGGTTGAAGGTCAGCCCGGACCGTTGCTTCCACACCGTACGGACGTCGTCGGCCATCGTCGGGTTGTAGTGGAACAGGTTGAGTCGACAATGGGCTGGGTCGATCGAACGTGGCCCGACGCAGGCCGATTGCCAGTCGACGAGTCCGCTCAGCCGATCACGCACCCACAGGACGTTGCCCGGGTTGAAGTCGCGGTGAACGAAACCGACGTCGATGTTCGGCACACGTTCATGGAACAGCTCGACAGCTCGCTCCCACAGCACTGGATCGGTCGTCCACCGTGGCGGGTCGTAACGCTTCTGCCCGTAAGTGGCCAGCGCCGGCAGATTGACGCCGGAGGCGTCGACTTCGTGCAGCGCGATCATCGCGTCGACCGCTTGCGATACCCACTTTGAACCCCAGCGGGTTTCCCACACGGGCCGCCCCTCGAGCAGGGTCATGACCAGCGCGGGCACGTCGGC
>DAORTY010000195.1:1202-6538 GCA_035432905.1 Ilumatobacteraceae bacterium
GGCGACATCCGGAATCGCGGTGAGGATCTCTGGGCGGACATAGCGACGCAGGACTACGTCGCGCTCGTGGTCATTCCGATCGATGAGCGTGACACGGTGCATTGCTGCCGTAGACCCGCCCGTTTACGACACCGTGCTCACGCTGCCAGGTGGCAATCGATGGCGGCCGAATGTGCCGGGGAGGTTGTCCACTCGGCTGGGCACTGAGCCGGCACATCTGTCTCGTGTCGGTGTCAGTCGGGTAGGAGTTCACGCATGCACTCGTCGGACCATCTCTCCACTCGTGCCGCAGCGTCGGGTAGACGACTTGACGGCAGCCAAGTCAACACGTCGTGGAGCAGGGGGCGGATGGAATCTGCGTCGTCGGTCGGGCTGAAGGCGATCGTGCCCGCAAATCCGGCGAGATCAGCAAGGCCGTCGGCTTTCGCTCGGTAATAGTCGGAGGCAGCGACGAGCAACGTAGGGGTTTGTTCCTGAAGGGCCCACAGTGCGAGGTGGTACGAGTGGCTGACAACGGCATCGGCGCGGCGCATCAGCCCGCGCACAAGGGCGGGTGAACCTGTTGCTTCAATTGCTCGCCACGTGGTCTGGCGCGGGGCTGCTTGCGCAGCGTGGGCGAACACCGATGCCTCAGCTGGCTCGTTGTCATTGACGCACATCCCGAGAACGGTTGCTCCACTCTTGGCAGCGAAGCAGTCAACAGCGTGGAGGAGATCTGAGTTGTTGTACGGGCCGACGTAGTCGGCACTGCGAAGGTGGAGAACGACGTAGCGGTCAGTTTCGACACCTGACCGCCGGAGGGCGGCATCAATCGTTTCATCGTCAGCGGCGACGAGGCTCATTGCATCGTCACCGACGAGGCTCAGCCGGGTGCGAATATTTTCGTCGAACAAGTTGACGGACCCGGCGTCGCGGCAACCGAACGCTGACGCCGAGCGGATTGCGGCGCCGAGCAGTGTCAGTTCCTCACCGGTGCACGGTCCCAGGCCTTGGCCTGACCACATCACCGGGATGCCATGTCCGCCAAAAGCGAGTGCAATTGCCACCCTGGGGCGGAGTTGGCCGACAGAGAACGCGCTGGCAAGGTTGCCTCCACCTGCGAAGACGACGGCGTCGAACGACGTGAGCAACGTTGTTCCCAGAGTCCGCGTCGGGCTGGTCAACAACTGACGTTCGACGTCGCCTCCTGCGGCCGACACGGCTCGGTCGAGATCGTCGTCGGTGAGGCCTTGCCACAACTCGCCAACGGTGCCGGCCCAGGGCACCGGGGAGCGTGTGAGGGGGACATCGCGGTCGGAGACGATTTCGATACTGGCGTGCGGGTGAACTCGCCGGACACGCTCGACGACGGCGTCGGTGATCGCGTCGTCACCGATGTTTCCAACCCCGCCGGGTGCGACCACGAGGATTCGGTGTCGGGGCGCGATCTGCTGGACAGGGGCGGGCAGGGCTGTCGGTCGAATGCCGTAGTTGTGTATCGCACCGCTCGACGCCCACAGGACACCTACGGCGGGGTGTGCCCCGATGATCGAGCACCGGTCGAAATCAAGGTCGTCGTACAGATACGCGCGCGTGAGCCGTGACTCGATGAGCCGCTGGTCGGCGACCTGGGCACTGTGCCGATACGGAGAGATCCGATATCTGCCGAGGACGGCTGGAACGAACCCGACCAGGACTCCTCGGCGCAGGCATCTCAGCAGCAGTTCGAAGTCGTCCGCTACACCCGCCAATTGCGGGTCGCGGCTGTAACCGCCCAGTTGCTCGATCGCCTCGACGTCGATCACGCACATCGAGTCGAAGCAGTGACTGTGGCGAAGGCTTTCCGGTGACGGCGCATACGAGTATGCATGCCAATGCAACCCGTCCTCTGTGGCAGCGATGACATGCCCCCACGTGATCGCTGAACGCATGGATCGGGCCGTCTCGTAGAGCACGGCGGTGCCATCAGCGAGGACGCGGTTGTCGGCATCGAGAATGAGCGCGTGCCGGGTGGGGCAGATCGACAACAGCACGTTGCGAGCGCGTGAGAGCCCGAGATTGGAAGGGGAGCGGACTATTCGGAACCGCGTATCCGTCTCGAGTGGACCGAGGACGGCTCCAGTCTCGTCGCTGGAACCGTCGTCGAGAATGAGGATCTGACCGGCCAGGCCGGCTGGCAATGCCTCCAGGGCGGCCACCGCGGATGCGAGCGCCTCGGGCAACCAGCCAGCGTGATTCCAAGTGATCACCATCACGCTGAGCCCCTCGACTCGGCATGCCGGTGATTGGAGGCCGGCGCACAGCGCTACGAACGCAGCGTCGCGTTGTGCAGCGAGCGACGCTTCCAGGACCACCCTGGCTCGGTGATCGACGGCCGCCATTCGGTCGTCCAGTTGGCCCCGCTGGGCGTTCATCTCCTGTCGAGAGACCGCTACGTCGGCCCGAACTACATCGAAGGATCCCTGTAACTGCTGTGCGACGGCCACCTGCCATGCCTGCGTCTGCACATGGAGGGCAGCCACAGCGTCCGCGAGGTCGGTCGATTGCAGCTGAGTGGCAGCGTTCGTACGCTCCGCTTCGGCAGAGACGCGTGACGCCACGTCATGGAATCGACCAGGCAGTTCCGCTGTCATTGCAGCGATCTGCTCCGTCGTTGCAGGGACAGCGCGCACGCGCCTCATGAACCGACGGATGGCGGCCGAGCCCTTCATGCGCATGGCAACATCACATCGCGTTCGAGACAGCCCGACACCACGAGTTGGACCGCTGACGACCACAGTGACCGCAGGTCCTCATCGGAGGGTCGTGAATGTTCCAGCATCGATTCGCCCATCACCAAGCCGTGATGACGATGATCGAGATGACCCCGCACGAGGGTGCAACGATCATCCGACATCACCTGGATCGGAACGCAGCCGTGTTCGACGGCCTCAAGAACGTGGACACCATCGAGATGGCCGGCGTCGGACCACCAAATCCGCATGGCTGAGGCGCTGAGAAGTCGGGACACCGCTGACGGCGCAGGTCCAGCCACACCCGAGTCGACGAGGAGCACGCCCCCGTCACCCCACTCTTCCGCGAGGGTGGCTACGAGGCGTGCCGCATCCGAACTGACGGTCTCGACAACGCTCCACCTCAGTGGCCGATCCACTGGCGCTGGCTGGCGGCACAGCGCATCCTGGCGATCGCGTTCGAGATGCATGGCGATCGCCGTCGGGCCCCATCCGACTGCTACGTCGGGTCCGAGGAAGCCCCCCGCCGACTTCCATCGCTGCGCCGGATCGAACCCGGCCAGACCGCGACGACCGGGAGCATTCAACGTGGCAGCTTGGAAGTCGAGCCACGCCTCGCGGAGATCGAGCATTTCCACAGGAATGTCGTCCACCACCTCGGCCAGCGATAGCGATGGGGCCTTCGAGACGCGGCGAATGGCATCGATCGACAGCGGAGCGTCGAATGCTTCGCTGGGATTCGAAACGCCGACGATGGCAAGCGCCGTCATCGTCACCAAGCACTTGAGACATCGGCCACAATTGCCCCGCACGTCGGCCTGCCAGCACACTTTCAATTGCCGCATCAGGTCCGGTCGAGTGCTGACGATTGCCGCCCGCCCCGTACGCGTGAGGGAAGGGTCAGCCGTGACGATCGCTGTTCGCTCCGTGGACCAACATGGGTCGATCTCGGTGGTGCTGCCGTGAGGCTGCTGGCGGCGATCACTGAACGTCGGGGTGATGACGACCTGCCCAAGGAGTGGCGACAATGCCAGCGCGACACCCAGCAGCACCGACCCGTGTGTTCTCTCCCACCCGACGAATCGATCGAGCTCGACGCGCAGGTTCGTTGTCAGCGCGACGACAGGGAGATCGACCGCAGCGGCAACTGTCTCGGTGTCGTGCATGACCTGGGCGGCGACCATCGGCGAGTGCCTCGGTTCCACACCATCGATCGTCACGAGGTGAGTCACCTGAGGATGCCCCCCGTTCAAGCTGGAGATCAACGACGACATGGAGTCGATTCCGCGGGTGAAGAGCAAACCAGTCGACTGACGACGACTCGTTGAATCCGTGTCCCTGGCGGTGGCCACAATGGTCGGTGTCGACCAGCCCCACCACTGACTGAATAGCCGAGACGCACGCTTGCAACCATCGAGTTGCAGCGCAGACATTGCTGGTTCGATCACCAGTTCTTCCCCGAGCAGCGAGGCGAGCAGCGTCGCGGCTGGAACAAACGGGCTGACGCCAACATCCAAAAGCCCGACGGCTTCCTTCGAAACACCGATCCACCACTCGCGTTCCTCGCCGGCAACTCGAACCGGACACACGACGCGAACGTTCTCGCCGAGCAACTGAAGCTTCGGGGTTCCAACATGCATCTGGATCGATCAGTCCTTTCGGTGAACGACCGAGCCGTGATACGCATCGAGTCGCCGTCAAAGTTCTAGTCGGTCATCCGACCAGAGGAACAGCCGAGGTGAGATTGTCTCGTCTGTCGTTGCCGGCGCGACTACTTTTGCGCTGCGTACGCCCCGGTTCAATTGGTGTCGGCGTCTCGACGGCGGTACTCGACCAGCAGCATCGTGGCGTCGTCGTTGAGACCGGCGCCGACGTGATCGCCCACGGCGGCGGAAAGGCGGCGAACCGTCTCGGCACCGGGCAGTCCGTCGAGGGTGGCGCGCACAAGGTAATCGGCCAGGCGCTCTTGCCCGAACCGGCCGCCGGCGGGAGAGAGTGACTCGGAGATGCCGTCGGTGTAGAACAGGACTCGGTCGCCGCGCTGCAGGGTCTCGTGCGCGATCTCGACGACAGGCCCGCCAAGACCCATCGGCATCGACGGCCGACACTGCAGCTCGCCGACGTAGCTACCGTTGCGCACGAGCATCGGTAGCAGGTGCCCTGCGTTCACCCAGGTGAGCACGCCGGTCGCCAGATCCAGCGAGCCGAACTGCCCGGTCACGTAGTTCGAATTTCCGAAGTGGCGCTCGACGATGGAGTCGGCCTGACGGTACGTGTCCTCGAGCGTTCGTCGCTCGCGACGAGAGTTGCGCAGGCTGGTGACCGCACAGGTCGACATCAACACGGCGGCCATTCCGTGACCGATTGCGTCGATGATGGCAAGGTCGACCCTGCCGGCATTGAGGGCGTAGTCGAACGAGTCGCCACCAATCTCGTAGGCCGGCTCCAGGACTCCGCTGACGGCTACTTCGTGGGTTTCGGTCGCGAGCGGCGGGAGTAGATCCCATTGGGCTTCGGCCGCTGCCGTCATCTCCCGGGCGCGGCGCGTACGCAGCCAGACATCGCTGTAGCGCCGCACGCTGACGATGACCAACACCAGCACGGCAGCTATCTGCCTGATCAACT
>DAORTY010000196.1:0-6466 GCA_035432905.1 Ilumatobacteraceae bacterium
CCCCCACCTACGGGTGGGCAACCGGGTCCACTTCCAAGGGCGCTTGCCCGAGGCATGTCCAGTATGCACTTCCTCGCCAGTTCCCGCAACGGATTTGAGCGAGTCTCTGGTCGATTCAGGTGCGTTGTTGAACAGCGGGACGCCCGATCGGTGCCGCTGCACCGTGGCCTGTCTGACCATGAATTGTGGAGACACACGTGAACCCAGATCGAGGGCTTCTACGCGTCTGCTGCGCATGAGGGACACAGCAGCGGCTTGCGTCCCCGGACCCTCGTTCGCTCCCAGATGCAGCCGCAACGCGTGCACGTCAAGTTCTCGACCACCAGCGTCATCTCCACCGACTTCGGCGACGTGCGCGGGCGGGGCGCGGCTGGTGACGGAGAGTCAAGCTTCATCCGAAACCAGGCGAGCCGCTTCTTGAGGTCGTCAGTCCAGTCCTGGCTGTAGGCATCCGTGCCGTAGAGCGCCAGTCCGCGTTCCGCCCACCAGAGTCCGCGCTCGAAGTCTTTCGCCTTCTGCTGCCGAACACATTGTTGCTTGTACATCTCCAAGAGTGGCACGGCGCCGAACTTCTGGTGGAGGGCCGTACGGATTCGATCCATCTCCGAATCGTGCTGAGCGCACGCATCATCGAACTCGGCGAGAGCCGCATCTTCCACGTCCCGTAGCTTGTAGAGCCTCGCTTCCAACTCGGAGAACATGAAGTGCCGGTCGATCAGATCTGGATCGCTGATGAGCAGAGTGCGGAGTTGGGTGATCGCTCGGCGCGTATCCTGCGGGAGGTCGTTGAGCCAGCTGAGGTCGTACGAGTCGTCGAGCTCGTCCGTCTGGAACGCCTGGCTCAGCCCAGTTCGAAGCTCGCCGGTGCTGGGTCGGTACCGGGTCGGTGACAGACCGAAGTCGGTCGGATCGTGGTCGAGGAACACCCCGAGAATTGCCACACCGTTGCCGAACCCGCCGCCCACAACTACCGCGTTCAATGCGACCGGTGCCGACACTGCGAGTCGCTCCACGCCGGGTCGATATGCGGCAGCGTCGTCGCGGGAGAGGTAGCCGACGTGGTGTCCCGCGATCCAAACGGCGATCGCGTTCGCATCGTATGGGTTCCCTGTCTCCGGAACTAGAAGAGCGACTGCCTCATGATGTACTCGTTGATTCGTTGGGCGCTGTCCAACCACGCCCCAGAGGCCTTCCTGCCGGTAGGACTCACCCACTACTTCGAGGGTTTCGCCTCCGCTGTAGAGCGTCGCGGCAACCCCGTTCACCATCCAGGCAGGTCGCAGATCGTGCAGGTTCGGTCCAGGCGGTCGCTTTGGTGCCGCAAGGCTTGGTGGGGGAAAGGCGAAGCCCTTTCCCGAGTCGTCCGCAGCCGCAGCATCGGAGGACAGCTGATCGTCGCTCCCTCCACCCAAGAGCCGCTTTAGGAACCCCACACGAGCATCCTCGCGCGATTGCCAAGTGACTCGGCTTTCGGGAGTTCCCATAGGTCACAGGCTCTCCCATTCCGGCAGGCCCGACCGTTGTGGCGACCGGGCGGGTAGCGGCAGGCGCCCGCAGCAACAGAGCCGTGTTCTCTCAGAGCAGGGCTCGAGTCGACGAGACGATGGCCATCCGTCCGAGGTCGATCACGTGGACTCGACCGAGGGAGTCCCACACCGTGACGAGAGCACCATGCGATCTGAAGGCAGGCGGGGGTTCATCTCGCGCGAGTTCGTGTCGGAGGACCTCGGTGTGGCTCGGCAGACGTTCGACTCGGACCTGCCGACTATCGGCGGTGTGCGTCACGCGGATGAGTAGGTCGCCGGCGGTCCGGGCTTCCTCGTCGGTGCCGAGCGCAATTCGGGCCGTGACCGTGCCGGGCAGGTTGATCTCAATGTTCGCACCACGATGCATGACGAAACCGTTGGGAGTGAGCTGATATGAGGTGACGTCGGCCGGGAAGACAACGATGCGGCGGTTGGTCAGCCGGGCCATGTTGGGGTTCCATGTGCGTAGCTCGATGTCCTGACCACCGATCGAATCGCGGTGCGCCGTCACCAATGCAGTCACGTCGAGAGGAGTCCTGAGCAGTGAGTGGCAAGCCGTTCCGGGTTCCAGCGGCCGCCAGCTGATGGTTGGCGAATGCTCGGTGAGATCGACGATCGCAGCGTTGGTCCTGTCGACGACCAGCCATTGCGCGCCGTCGAAGGAGTCGGCAAACGACACCAGCTCCATCGTTCCGTAGCTCCGGAGACGACGGGTCGTCAGGTCGAGCCTCCGCACGTCGACCTCACCGTTGGGCCGCTGGTCCAGCAGCAGCGCGCTACCACCGTGATCCGCCATCACGATGTGAGTCGTGGGCTCGTGCCACTCGGCGACGGCTGCTCCGTTGCGACGGAACAGCCTGCATCCGAGAGATCCGAGAGCCACGAGCACCTCTCCGCTCGGAAGGGCGGCTGCGTCGCTGATCGCGAGCTGCCCCGGTGGCAGAGCCGGCAAGTGCATAGGTAGATTCGAATCCGGTGGCCGTTGTTTGCCGGTCGGTAGGTCGGCCACGAGGGCCGTGTCGGCTCTACCTCTGATCTTCCACCACCATCCCGACTTCACGCTGCCGGACGACTCGATTGGATTCGTCCGGATGTAGGCGGTGGCCAGTCGACGGTCGGTGGCGGGAGCGGCGGCTGGGACCTTTGCGAACGTTGAGAGGAAGCCGAGTAGCTCTCCGGTCGGGTCGTCGCTTTGTTGGACGAGGTCGAGTGCCAAGGCGACCCGCTCGTCCGTGGAGCTGAGCGCCAGCCCATACGCCCGCATCGCCCCACCGCTCGGTCCACCGAGCGTCTCGCCCCTCGGGATGATGTTGACGAGCAGTCGGTGGAGGGAGGGCTTTGGCCAGGCAACCTCGACAGCGCCAAGGAGATCTCCGGCCCGCTCCAGGTCGGCGATCCACTCCACTCGCAGCTCATCGCCTGCCTGTGGATCGACCTTGTCGAGTCGGGCAAGCGCCGCGGCGAAGGCTCCGTGTCGGCGTGCCACCGAGATGGCCCGCTTCTTGTCCTTCGCAAGCCACCACAGCCGCACGATCGTGCCGGCGTCGAGCTGTCTCTGCTCGGCGATTCTCGCCGCTGAGTCGAACCGATGGTGGCGCTCGAGCATTGCCACACATCCAGGCGCGTCACGAAGCAACTCGGCGAGAACGTAAGCCGCCTGGTCGATCTTCCCAGCGGCTTCTAGATCCTTAGCGGCTTGGCGGTAGACAGCGTGCAGGTGCTGCTGGATGGTCGATCCGTAGGGCACTGAGGTCGCCGAGCGTCCGCCCGCCGAGATCTGCAGGTCGGTTCGCCGTTGCGGGAGCTTGAGTGACAAGGCCGCGGAGAGTTCACCTCCGAGTGGAATCGCGCGGTGGAGCGCCTCGTCGAGGTCACCGGATCGGAACTGACGAGTGAGCTCCTCGATGTACTGCGCGTGCTTGCGGTTGACGAATCCGGCTGCCGGACTTCTCATGACCCGTTGTGCGATGGCAGTGCGAAGGCGATGAGGCGCGGGTGCGGCGGAACCCGAACCTTGGTGCTTGCGCACGAATCGACGTCGGGCCTTGCCTCCGGCACCCGCGAGAGCCGATTGCCCGGGCCGGTTGGAACGGCCCGCGACAGCGAGGGCGAGGGTCTGAAGCTCGCGTACGACGTCGTTGGTAGCCGCTGGCGTCGCGCCAACTCCTGCCTTCGCGCGCAGATCGGGAGCCTTGGGTGGGTCGATGACCACCGGGTCAGGAGCGTGTGGGGCCTCCAGGGGTTGTAGCGCAATCACGGCTCCGAGGTCGAACCACCCTGAATGATCCACGGCGGGGAGCTCACCGATCGTGAGCGAGGCCAGCACGCCGAATCGGTACTCGGTGAATCCGGCTCCTCCACCTGGGACTGGTGCCGCTGCGAGCAACTCGCCATCGCGAACGAGCACCGCGCCTGGTGCTCGGTCGCTGTCGACTTCGGCCGGGTTCTCCGTCAGCATTAGCCAACGCTCGTCAGGCATGAGCAGCAGCCGATCGGCTGGATCGAGCATCTCGAGCGTGCGCCGGCGGGCCTCGCGTTGACCAATCGCCGGAACGTCGATGATGAAGCCGGCCGCTGTCACGTGACCGCGATGAATGAGCTCGACCCTCTTCATGCCCCGTCGCTCCTCACCCGCAGCACCACCGTGTCGGCGACGAGGTCGTAGACCGAGATCGATAGATCGTTGTGCTGCACGGCGATGAGCGGCTTCAGCGGGTGCACTGCGATCTCGAGGATGTCGCCCGAGACGTGAGTGACGGTGCTGGTAGTACGGCCGACGAGGCGAACGATCTGGCCGGCGTTGGACAGGCCCACGAACGTCGGTTGGTCGGCGATCTTCACGATTCCGTTCGGCGTCCGCTCCAGGCGCGTCGTGACGCGATCGTCGGAGGTCAAGCTGGCGAGCGTCCACTCGTCTCCGTCTCCCCACCCGATGTAGCCGGCTCCCATGACAAAGGGTCCGTCCGTCGGTGCGTCCGCGATGAACTTGCTGCCCCACAGGCGTTGATTCATCGCTCGAATCAGTGACGGGCTGTCGGGCACTCCTGATGGTGCGGCGGCAACGATCGGATGGCGGATCGGTCGATGCTCCACGCCAACCTGCCACCAACCGGACGGTAGGTCGATGTAGAGATCGCCACCGTTGAACGCAAGCGAACGCGGGGCACGGAGCCCGCCAAGATCGAGCTCGGATTCAGTGACCTCCACGTCGCCGAGCGGCACCGACAGTCCGCCCAGGTTCGAGAGCTGTTTGCCGATCACCTCGACAACGAGTTGGTGATCGGCATACGTCACGGCGACCGTCCGGGCGCCGATGTAGCCGGCAGCGATCACCGGCCCCGAGAACGTACGCCGCTTCGGTCGGGGCGTGGTTGCATGGTTTGGCCCCGGCACTGACACAGACACGAGGGCGTCGGGTTCGTCGGTGCGGCAGAGCAAGTAGGCGGAGGCGCCGGGGAACTGTGGATGCCGAACAGCGTTGCGGGGATGCGACTGCGACGACCCGTCCCGCCGGAAGCCTCGCCCGCGGAGCAGACGTATCGCGTCCACCCGATCAGGCAACGGAACGAGCGCATGCCGAGCTCGCTGACGGACCTGGAGATGGGTCGCCCCGTCGGAGTCCTCTCCCGACTCCTCGAACGTGACGACTTCAACGCCGGGTGGCCAATCCAACCTCGACGATGTGCGCTCGCTGCAGCAGACCCACCATTCGTCGTCGGCAGACCAATCGGCGGCGACGCTTGCGAGATCGTCTGCACGCGCCGGTTCATGAGTGCGGCACCGAAGCCACCACATCACGAGGTCTCGGAGCTCGCCCTTCGCGATCTCGCCGGGCGCTTGCAGGGTCCCGATCTCAAGCTGCACACCCGCTCGCTCAGCCTTTCGCCAGAGCAGCAAGATCGTCGCGAGGTGGCCGATTCGTGCGGCGCCCAGTTGATCCGGCCCAGCGTCGAACAGCACAACCAACCGGCCGGACGCTGTGGCCTCGATCGTCGCAACTTCGTAGTAGCCGGCCTCTCCCTGGGTGATCCGTCGCAGGAACTCCTCGGGCATTTCGTCGGCCATCGCGAACTCGCTGAGGAGCAGGCGACTCACAGGGCCGCGCCGAGCGATGCCTTGAAACCCGTTGGGCTCACCGCGGTGCAGGTTCGCCTCGTGCTGGAACTCGATCCCGGCCGAGATTCGATGGACGAGCAACTCCAAGGCTGCTGCGAGTTGATCGTCGAAGAGCTCACCGAGAATCGACCAGCCCGAGAGTGGCCGCGGCAGTTGCGCGATCGAGTCCATCAGTCGGCGCTGAGATCGGTGAGCAGCGCCGGGTCGGCGATCGGTCGAGGACTCGGCGTGTGCAGGACGGTCTGCGGGAGCACGATCACGAGATCATGCGTGCCTGCTCCTCGCCTGGCGGCCTCCGCGATGAGCGCCGTTCGCGGAGTGGGCTCTTGCGTCGTCGGGACGAGTACTGCCGCCTCCCATCCGAGGTACACGGCCCCGTCGCTCCAGGGCAGGTCTGCTTCGTCGCCGATGATCACCACGTAGTCGCACCCGCTCGCTGCGCTCAGGCTGGCACCGGCGCTGATGCGGGACTGCGCCGAACGCACAAGACCGCGAGCTGCCGGTTCCTGAGCGACAACTGCTGCAGCTCGGAGAGGAACATCGCGATCTCGCCATGCGGGTCGAATGGGGTCGATGATCGTCACTCGCCGAGGAGCTCCACGACTCGTTCGCGCGCCGAGCGAAGCTCCGGTGTGAGCTGTTCCACGGAGAAGGATGCGTCGATCTCTCGAAGGATGGCCTCAGTTCGAAGCCGCATTTCGCCCGGTTCGCGGGTGTCCGGGGACAAGACCTCGTTGCAGCGCTCGACCAGCCGGTGAGCACGCGATGCGCGGCTTGCCGATAAGAGTTCGGCGGCGTGAGGTGTGACAGCGTTCGCGGCGTCG
>DAORTY010000197.1:0-6449 GCA_035432905.1 Ilumatobacteraceae bacterium
GCGGTGCGCCGGCGAGGTCGGTGATCATGGCGATCTCCTTCGAGGTGGATGTGTTCCTGTGCTCTCACAGACGTCCACTGCCGCCGCCCGGGTGACAGTTCGATCCAAGGCCGCCGGCCGTGCTCGCTCGCCGCCGGGTGGTGAGCACCGAACGGTCATGAACCGGGGAGCTGCAAGAATCGTGGAATGGTCAGGTTCGGTGACGTCGAGGTCGATGTTCCTGGCCGCGAGCTGCGTCGAGGAGGGCAGCAGGTTCATCTCGAGCCGCAGGCGTTCGATCTGCTGGCCGAACTGCTGGAACACCGCGATCGCGTGTTGTCGAAGAACGACCTGTTCGACGGCGTGTGGGGGCACCGGTTCGTCTCCGACGCGAACCTGACCACTCGCATCAAGGAGATCCGTCGCGCGCTGGGAGACGACGGCGCACGACAACACACGATCAGGAACGTGCCGGGTCGCGGCTACCGCTTCGTCGCGGAGTTGGAAGTCGAGGGCACCACGGAGCGGCCGGCGGGTGCAGCCAGGTTGATCGGCCGTGATGACGAGATGGCCGAGTTGCTCGCGGCGCTCACCTGCTCGCCGGTGGTGACGCTCACGGGGCCAGGCGGTGTCGGGAAGTCGACGCTGGCCCGCGCGGTCGCGGAGCGGGCGGCGCATTCGTACGCCGATGGTGTTCGGGTGGTGGAGTTGTCTGCTCTCGACGGTGGTGAACAGGTGCTGCCGGCGCTGGCCAGGGCGGTCGACGTCGTGCTCGACGTCGACCAGCCCGAGCGCGCGATGCGAACGATCGCCGGGCTCGAGGTGTTGTTGGTGCTCGACAACTGCGAACACGTCATCGACGACGTGGGGAGCTTGGTTGATCGATTGACGGATGTTGCCGGGGTGCGATTGGGTGTGCTCGCGACCAGTCGGGTTCGGCTCGGTCTCGGTGTCGAGAGCGTCGTCGAGGTTCATCCCCTCAGTGCAGCGCGGGCCTTCGAGCTGTTCGCCGTTCGCACTGGCGCCATTCGTCCGTCGTTGGATCTCGACGAGGTCGGACGAGATCGAGTGGCAACGTTGCTGGCCGGGCTCGATCGGTTGCCGCTCACCATCGAGATGGCAGCTGCCCGCCTCGGTTCGATGACGTTCGATGAACTGGCACTCGCCATCGGTGAGGGCGCACCGATGCCCGTGACACATCGATCCCCGGTTCGTCGCCACCGCTCGCTCGAGTCGCTGGTGGCCTGGTCTGCCGAGCTACTCGACCCGTCTCTGCGGCGGACGTTCACCGAGTTCGCCGTGTTTGCCGGTTCAGTGGCCGCGGCTGATGCTGCTGCTGTCGTCGGTGCCGACCGTGCAGGGGTGATCTTCGACCTCGCCGCCTTGGCCGAGCGGTCGTTGCTGGTCGCCGATGTCGGTGAATCGGCAACTCGGTATCGGATGCTGGCCACCGTGCGATCGGTCGCCGGCCGATGGCTGGAGGAGTCCTCCTCGGCAGGGGACGTGCGCCGGCGCCACGCTGAGCACTTCACCGATGCAACTCGGCTGATCGATGCCCAGATCCGCACAGCCGACGAGGCTCGAGGCCGTCGCCGGCTCGACGAGATCGTTGCCGAGGTACGAGCAGCACACCGCTGGGCGCGGCGACACCACCCGTCGCTGGCCTCGGCGATGAGCGGTGCCCTCCATTTTGCGGCCTACTCGACGTTCTGGAACGAGCCGACGGAGTGGAGTCGTTCACTGCTGGCCGAACACCCCGTTGGTGGTGCGGACGCGCTGTCGGGAGCTCGCATCCTGGTTGCCGGTGCGGATGCGAACAGCGGGCAGCTCGCCGACGCCCGATCAACTGCAACGGCTCTGTCGATCGCGCCCGACGCGCATGTGCGCGCTGCTGCCCTGGAGATCTTGTCCGACGTGGCGCTCTACGACGGCCAGCTCTCGGAGGTCGCTCGCATCACCGATCAGCTTCGGCGGCTGGGTGTCGAGCTCGGCGACCGGCATGCGGTCGTGATCGCGGTGGTGAACGCTGCGCTGGCACTTGCGTTCGACAACCAGGCGGTCGGCGCCCTGGCTCTCCTCGCGACGGTCGACGGCGAAGGGTTGTCCCCATCGGACCACGCGTGGGTCATGTACGCACAGGGCGAGGCGCTCAGTGCTGCCGGAGACCCGGCGGCAACCACTGCGTACGCCCACGCCGTGGCGATGGCGATGGCAATCGGAAATCCGTTCGTGACGTCGGTGGCACGCGTGTCGTTGGCAACGGAGCAGGCGCGTGCCGGCGACTTTCGCGAAGCTCTCCGCACGTACGCCGTGTGCCTGCATGAATATGCCAGGCACGGCAACTTCGTGCATGCCGTCACCACCGTGCGAAACCTCATCGAGGTGCTCGTCGCCGTGGGTGACGACCATGGGGCTGCGGTGCTGGCCGCCGCCACCTCGGGCGATGGCGTGCGGCCCAGCTATGGCGTCGAGACGGCACGGCTGTCCCGCGTGGTTGCCGGCGTGGCGCAGCGAGCTGGACCGAAGCGTTTCGCCGCGTGGTCGAGGGAGGGTCGGCTGCTCGATGTCCGCAGCGCAGTGCAGCTCGCGGCCGACCTGGTCGATCGCCACCGTGGCTGATCCTCAGACGATCCTCAGACCGTCCCCGAGCGGCCATGCGACGCTCGTGGTTCGATCGCTCGCATGAACACACACCGACTGCGCACCCCGTGGCCATCGACCGACACGGTCGTCGTCACCGACGCCGGATTGGAGACATGGTTGGTCTTTGATCACGACGTCGACCTGCCGGCGTTCGCCGCCTATCCATTGGTGGCAGAAGCCGTCGGCCGTGCGCTGCTCCTGGAGTACTACGGGTACTACGCCGACATCGCCCAGTCGATCGCGGCCGCAGTCGTGCTGGAGGCGCCCACGTGGCGCGCCAACCCCGATTGGGCCGCCACGCTCGGCCACGATCGCGTCCAGCTTGCAGAGTTCATCGCGGCTTCCGTCGCAGTGGTCGACGAGGTGCGTGGGAGCTGGGCGGGCCACCAGCCGTTCCTGATCGGTGGCACCGTCGGCCCGCGCGGCGACGGCTACCGCATCGAATCGACGATGGACCCCGACACCGCGGCGGACTACCACTCGTTCCAGATCGAGTGCATGGCGGCTGCCGGTGTCGATGTGGTGACTGCGCTGACCATGGGCTACATCGAGGAAGCGGTGGGTATCGCCCGATCCGCGCAGGTTGCAGGGCTGCCGGTCATCGTGTCGTTCACGGTGGAGACCGACGGCCTGCTGCCGTCGGGCATGTCGCTCGCCGATGCGATCGCCGCAACGGATGCAGCAACTTCCGGGTACCCCACGCACTACATGATCAACTGTGCCCACCCCACGCACTTCGGCCACGTGCTCGACGGCACGGCGGCGTGGACGGCACGGATCGGTGGCCTGCGGGCCAACGCGTCACAGCTCAGTCACGCCGAGCTCGACGAGATGGTCGAGCTCGATGCCGGCGACCCCGATGACCTCGCCGCGAGATACGTGGAGCTTCGCTCGCTGCTACCCGGCCTGCACGTCGTGGGGGGCTGCTGCGGTACCGACCATCGCCACGTTGCGGCGATCGCCGCCGCCTGGGCGGCTGCCTCGGCGTGACCTCGATGCACCAGGGTCGGGGGCTCGCCGCGGACCCGGGTGGGCGCTAGAAGTCGATGCGCATCACAACTCTGCGCAGCGTGGGTTGGTGCACCTCGCTGAACCCGGCGGCGGCGAAGATGCTGCGACTGCCGACGTGGAGCTCGCCCCATGCGATGTCGTGCCCGGGGTGCGTGATCATCGGGTAGCCCTCGAGCGCGCGGGCGCCGCGCTCGCGGGCGAAGGTGACGGCGGCGCCGGCCAGCGCGCGGCTGACGCCTCGCCGCCGGTAGCCGGCGCGGGTGACGAAGCAGGTGACGGCCCACACTCCGTCGTCGGTCTTGTCCTGGGCTCGCCCGGCCCACGGGATGGGCATGACCAGCAGTCGCGGGTACTCGGTACGCGGCTCGACCGCGCACCAGCCCACCGGCTCGCCCGCAAGGTAGGCGACCAGGCCGGTGGTGGTGCCCGACTCGGGGTGCCCGCAGTCGGTTTGGTCGCGCAGCCGGAAGGCGCGCTCCTCGACCGGTACCGAACGCCAGTCGCACTCGAGGATCTTGTAGTGCTGGCACTGGCACCTGGACGTGTCGCCACGCGTGCCGAAGATGGCCTGGAGGTCTTCCCAGCTGGCCTCGTTGGCGGGAACGATCCTGATGTCGGGCATCGTCACGCCGCCGGTCATGCGCACACTGTAATGGTCGGCCACGGCGTCGCTGCCGGCACAGCCGTTGCTGGTAGGAAGTGAGCGTGCTCATCCTGCTGCCCTCCTCGGAGGCGAAGTCGTCGGTCGGTCGCGGCCACGCGCTCGACCCGGCCAGGTTGTCGTTCCCGGCCCTGGCGCCCACCCGCGCGGCGGTGCTGGCAGCGCTGATCGAAGTGAGCGGGCTGCCCGATGCGACACATCGCCTCGGCGTTCGCGAGAACCTCGGCGAGCTCGTGCACCGCAACGTGTCACTTCGTGAAGCGCCCACGGCCAGCGCGGCGACGGTCTACAGCGGTGTCGTGTACGACGCGATCGGTGTGGCAAACCTCGACCCGCCGTCGCAGCGCCGGGCACGGGCGTGGATCGTCGTCGTCTCTGCATTGTGGGGGGCGGTGCGGCTGGGCGATCGCATCCCGTCGTACCGGCTCAACATGTGTGGTCGTCTGCCCGGGCTGGGGCACCTTCCGCAGGTGTGGCAGGCGCCCTTGGCCGAGGTGCTGCCTGCCGCGGCCGGGCGCGGTGTCGTCGTCGACTTCCGGGCCGCCGAGTACGCCACAGCGTGGCGACCGACCGGTGCCCTCGCCGAGCGCACGGTGGTGGTGAAGGTGGTTCGCGACGACGAGCGCTCTCGTGGCGCTGGCTCGTACAACGCCAAGCACACCCAGGGCCGCATCGTGCGCCGCATCGTCACCGATGCCATCGACGCATACCGACCCGAGGCACTGGCCGAGTTGCTCGCACAGCACTTCGAGGTCGACCTGCGGCATCCACGGCGCCCGGGCCACCCCTGGTCGCTGCACGTCGTCGAGTCGCCCAGCTGACAACGGCCCCACGCCTGGTTGGATCGGTGGCGGGAGCCACGACCCCCGCTCGTGTCACCCGAAGAGCACCGCTGTCCGTCTGTCTCTTCGGTGACCACCAACGGACCGCACGCGATGTTCGTCGTATCGAGAGGACCCGACCATGAAGCGACCGCAGATCGAACGTGTCGCACTTGGCCTCATTGCCGTCTTCATGCTGCCTGCGGGCTTGCAGGCGACCCTCGCACCGAAGTCCTTCTTCGATGACTTCCCGCTCGGGCGTGGCTGGATCGCGCATCAGGGTGACGCCTACAACGAGCACCTTGTGCGCGATGTCGGGGCGCTGTTCCTCGCGTTGATCGTCGCCACTGCCTGGGCAGCGTCGCGCGGTGGGCCCGCCCGCCCCGTTGCGGTGGCATGGCTCGTGCAAGGTGTCCTCCATCTCGTGTTTCATGCCGGTCATCTCGACGGGTACGACACGGTCGACAAGGTCGGGTTGATCGTGTCGTTGATCACCGTCCCGTCCCTCGCGTTGGTCGCCCTGTGGGCCGGCAGGGCCGAGCACTCGGCGCACCCATGACGAGCCCGCTTGCGCTGCCCCCGACCGGTGCCGAGGCGGCTGAGGACTTCGCGTTCGTGTGGCGGTGGTTGCTCCTCGGTATGGCCACCGGCGGTTGGGCGGGTTTCTTGGTCGGCGGTGTCGGTGGTCGGATCGCGATGTTCGTGTTGCGGCTCACTTCGACGGATTCGGTGCGTGGCACTCAGAGCGACGACGGCTTCACGATCGGGCAGCTCAGCGGTGCCACGGTGTTCCTGCTTGCAGTCACAACAGTCCTCGGGATGGTCGTCGGCGTCGCCCTGGTGTGTGCTCGCAGCCAGATGCCGGGCAGTGCGGGTGCAGTGCTCATCGTCTTGGCCGCCGGCACGCTCGGCGCGTCGCAGATCATCAAGCCGAATGGCGTCGACTTCACCAGGCTCGCCCCATTGCCACTCGCGTGTGCGATGTTCACTCTGATCCCTCTCGGTGGGGCAGCGCTCACTCTGTGGATCACGGCTCGTTGGAGTGTTTGGTGGTGGCAGAACCCGCGTCGGACGGTGCTCGCTGCGTTGCCTTTGGTGCTCGTCGTGCCCACCTTCTTCGTTTCGATCCCGTTCATCGTCGTCTCGCTCGCCATTGGCGGCATGGCCCTACGAGTCGGGCGCTTGCGACAAGCGCTCACCAACCGCATCGGGACAATCGTGGTGACGATGCTCGCAGGAGCGATCCTCGTTGCCGCGTCGGTGGCGCTCGTCAGCGACATCGCCGAGATCGTGTAGGTCAGGTGCCGCTGCGGGCCGAGACCAGGAACGGCGCG
>DAORTY010000198.1:0-2736 GCA_035432905.1 Ilumatobacteraceae bacterium
CCATATCAGCGGTCCACTTGGCTGTGCGGGACGTGCCCGCATACCACGCCACCTGCTCGTCGGTCAGTCGCTCGCTCATCGCTGGCCTCCGATGAAGCGCAACATGAAGTTGGCGTCGTCGTCGTCGAGCCTCAACGACAGGTTGAGGGTGTGGGGGATCGTCTCGGGTCGACCGGAACGGATCAGCGAGACCGTCACAGCGTCCTTGACGAGTTCAGCGGCGCGATCACCCCGAGCCAGCTCGTCGGCGATCTCTTGGAAGCCGACGTTTGGCTCGATGATGTCGCCGATCTTGCCGTCATGCCACTCACCATCGCTGATCGGGGCGACCACGTCGACCGTGCCGCCGTTCATGAGCGTCCGCCGGCCGGTGCCGGGGCAGGCGTAGCAGAACACCTCCAAGGGCATTCCGTGGATGCAGGTCAGGTTCATGACGTCTGCCGCAGGAACGTGTTGTCGGGAAGCACCATGTAGGTGATCTCGCCGATCTCCTCGTGTGCCATCCGCCAGCCAGTGCCGATCGCGTCACCGAAGACGGTGAGGGCCGCCTCGAACGCCGCGACGACGTCCGGGTCGCAGGATGCCTCGAAGAACGCTTCGGAACCCTCCTCGAACACCTCCTCGCCGGCTGATTCGGCGATCCAGGCAAGGACGGTTCCAGCATCGGGGAGCCAGTGACGTAGGGGTCGGGCGGACCATTCTTCGACGCGGACCTCTTCGGCGTGCTCGCGCGGGCCGCCGCGGTCGTCGATCCAGGCCACGATCACCTCGTCGGGGTCGTCTTTCATGTACTCGGCGCCGGGGAGGCCGTAGAGGGGCCATTCGGAGCGATTCGGGGTTTCAGCGGTCATTTCGGCTCATTTCGGGTGATTTCCCACTCTTTGTGGTCGTTTCTGACGGTTTGGGGCCTCAACAGGGTCTCCGGCCGGTGGGGAGAGGGCACTTTCTGTGATACATTACCCCATTTCTGTATCACATTCCACCACTTTCCGTGAAATGGCGGGTGAGGATGGCATCGAGAATCGGCCCGTCGACCGGGTCGGCGCGGGCCGCCAACAGCGACCCTTGGATCAGATCGAGCAGCAACCGGGTCTCGATCAGCGCGTTTTCGGCCTCCACAGCGTGCTCGAACAGCACGATCGCGGCCTTATAGGCGTGCGCAGCGTGGTCCAACAGGCTGTCCGGGCTGGCGTTGCGGGTCATCAGGCTGATCAGCCCGTGCTGGACGGTACGAACCCGGTTGGCCAGCTCGACTGCCTGGTCCAAGGTCATCGGGGGCAGCCCGATCGGAGGTTTGGGGGTGGAGAGGTCGGTCATTGGGGGATCTTCCTGTCGATCGACCTGTCGTCAGTGGGCGGGTCGTCCTTGGTGTGGTCGCGGTCCCACTTGCTGCAATCAGGGCACCACCATCCCGGACCGCCCATCCACGAGCGGGGCGACTGCCACGACCACCAGTGCAGCCCGGTGTACTGGCAGACGAAGTTCTTCGGGGTGACCGTGATCGGGTCGATGCCGAGCACGACGGCGTTGGAACGCAGGATTTCGACCTCCTCGTTGCACAGGAAGCCGGAGGTGGCATCCATCGACCCGGAGGCGATGTCGAGCAACGCGCGAAGGTCGCCGCGACGCACCATGAGCAGGTCGTCTTCGTCGTAGACGCGGGCGAAGTCGGGCTCGTCGTGAACGCTGTAGTCGGTCATATCGTCGCTCCGGGCCCATTATTCACGCCGCCGGCCGTCCAGTGAATGCCAGACGCACCGGCGCCACTCGATGGGATCACCGCTGGCGGGACGACCTCGGTGATCTTGGTGACCACCCAGTGCGGGCCAACGTAGATCATCGGGCCCCCGCCAACATGACCCAGTGAAGGTGTGCCGCCGTGAAGCAAGACGACGTCGTCGCCGAGGCGCGGGACGCGCCGCTCGGTGTCGATCGTGAACTGCTTGCAGGGCGCGGGCTCGGGCTCGACGTAGCGCTCCCAGTCTCCATCCTTGCGGTACAGGCATTCGCCGGTCTGAATCCGACCGATGAACGTGTCGTCGCCGAGCGCCACGATGTGGACGTACGACCTGGGGTTCCACCGGGGCTCACGGATCTTGTCGCCGGGCTTGAAGTTGAACTCGGTCATGATGTTGCTCCGGTCTGTGTGTGTGCCGCGATCATGGTGAGCGCGTCGAGGATGTCGTTCAACGAGGGATCGGTGACCGTCCAGAAGGTGGTGGTGGATGTTCTGCCGTCGGGCCGGCCGGGGGCGTGAGGTGTGCGGATGGCGAGGTGCCATTCACCGAACTCGTCGGTTTCGGCGGTGAAGTGGGCGTGCGAGCCGACCTGGTAGTGGATGCGGCCGGGCCAGTTGGTGCGGTCAGGTGTGATCATCAGGGGTGTCCTTGGGTTGGTAGTTGTTGGCGATCCAGGCGATGATCGCCATGTTGACAGCGTGGTCGAGGTTGCGGTCGATCCAGCGTTGGACGTAGCGCCCGATCAGCCAGCCGATCAGGTCGAGCAGCAGCCAGACGAGGATGAGCACGCTGAAGGCGAACACCCACAGCGTCCACGGTGCGGTGGTGGTCTCGCCGCTCATGCCAGCTCGATCTCGGAGGCGTCGAACCAGTCCTCGTCGAACACGACCAGCGCCGAAGCCCCGCCGGAGTCGTTCCGGTCGACACGCCGCACGATCCCATACCGCCGCACCGACGTGACGGGCCCGACGAGCACCCGCATCCCTTCAGTCACGTC
>DAORTY010000198.1:2836-6446 GCA_035432905.1 Ilumatobacteraceae bacterium
CTCCTCCAAGGTGGTTCCTCGGGAAATTGGCGTGTTGTCGGAAACTGCGTCGTCGCTCATGTATCACATCCTACACGTGTATGTATCACACCGCAAGCCGTGACCCACTCCCAACCTGTGTCCCCCCACCCAACCCAGTCACCTGTAAACGGGCCGTTTGCACGCCTCTCGGCTGTCAGAACCACCAAGGGCAGGTGTTCACCCCACAACGGTGTGATACACCCTAATAATCGAAGGGAGGGAAAGTGGCTTGCGCCTGCATTTCGGGCTCGCCGGCCGAACCGTTCGAGGTTGCTGTCGAACAGTTGTTCGATCCTCGTCGATAGGCCCAGTCATCGACGAGCGCACGCGCAAGAGCCCGCGGGTGCTAGCCGCGGGCTCTTGTTCGGTCTAGCTAGGTGTGGCTACGCCGCGTGCTTACGCACTGCGCTGGCGATACCTGCCAGTGTGCGTACTTTCCGATTCACGTTCCGACCGGTCAGTTTGTCAGTGACGTGGATGCGGTAGGCGCGATCGGTAGGGACACAACGCACTGTCACGCGGTGACTACCGACCTTGAGCGTGACCGCGTGATCGCGCTTCGCTTCCATCGCTGCCAGCATGGCTAGCTCAATGGTCACCAGCGCTTCGTTCAGTGTCACGGTAGGCACTTCGGCAGACTTCGCACGCCTCCGCGTCACCTTCGGCTTAGCCACCGCTGGCACCTTGACTACCGGATGAATCCACCCGCGTCGACCCGGGATGTGACGTGACAGCTTCGTATTCCCGCGGGTGATGTCGGCCGATGTGATGTACTCATCACGCCCGCGAACGGTAGGCCACACTGCCAGCACACTGACCGGAGGATAGGCACAGGTGATGTCATGCACTGGGCCAGCGACCCAGGTGCGCTGGGGTTTGTGATAGGCCACGCGGCGCGCCTTATGTGGCCGCGTAGTGCGCTTACGCGGTGTCGCGGGCGCCCATTGGATTGAGTCTCCAGCACCCTCCGGCGCCAGCAACACTTTTCCGATCGGTTGCCCGCTCAAGGTGGTTCCGGTCAGTTCGTAGGATTCCGGTCGCCAGTCAATGACCTGTTCCCAGTTGTGCCGGTCAGTGCCGATCAGTTCAACTTCGTCGGCGCGTGCTTCGCTCGCTCGCTGACCGCGGCGGCTGCGTGACGTAGGGCCGAACTGAACATCACGCGTGCCGCGGAGAAACATGGTCGCGCGTGCTGTCAGTTCGTCACCGGTCATGGACAGGTAGCCCAGTTCATCGAACTGACCAACGACCTTACGCTCGATGTCGCCGTGGATGGTCCCGTCACTGCGCGGCGCGATGCGTGTAGGCGGACCGTCGGTCCGTAGCAGTTCCGTATCTTGTTCGGCCCATTGACCCGCGGCAAGTGCCGCCAGTAGTGCACCCTGCATGACGTCGTCGGCATCTTGCCGACTGTCCACGTCGACACCGCGTGAGGCCGCCAGCAGCGCCGCCAACGTCTCTGACGTACCCTGCGCCGCGTGCCGCCAGAATGCGGCGAAGTAGGGCACCGATTCCGCCAGCGGCACACTGGGTAGAACGAGTTCGGCCCGATCTGCCAGCGCCATGCCAATCTCGCCGAGCACCGTTGCCCAGTCGCCGCGCGGTTGCCAGTCGCGCCGGTAGCTCGCACCCTCGTTCAACTCGCGACGCTCACTCGGTCGCCACGAATACCCGCGTGAGTATTCGGCCATACCACCGATACCGAAGCGGTCGTCGCGTTCTAGGAACTGATCACGCCCCACAGGGCCATGAGCCTGTAGGCCCAGCACCTGCGGCCGTTCTTGCACCTTCTTCATTCCGTTTCTCCCATCTACTGCTACGCGGATGCGCAACGGACCGAAGTGTACTACACGGCGAACACTTGCACTGACATCGCGCGCACATAAACGCGCCCACACTTTCTAGGTGAAGAACGATTGAGAAACGGAGCGAGGCAAACGGAGCGAGGCAAGATCAAGTGACAATGTGCTCTAGCGTTACGGCGCATAGGGTCGGAAGTCACTAACGCTTGCTATCGAACGCATGTTCTGGCCGGCGCTATCGAACGCATGTACGATCGTCTGGAATCGAACGCTTGTACGATGGCCGAGGTCCAAACGTCTGTTCGTCGAACGTTTGTTCGATCCCGTGCCATCGAACGTCTGTTCGATCTGGTCCGATCGAACGTCTGTTCGGGTGGGTGCCATCGAACGGGTGTTCGAGCCGTCGGTTCTGGGACTCCGGGGGTAGGTGCCCCCCTCCCCTCCCCTCCCCCTATCCCACTATGTGAGACGGGGCTCTCATGGGGTCTCTACCATCTGGTAGGTGTCGGTCGGAGTGTTGCAGTGTCTCTACCTGAGGGGGTTCCTGTCCCCTCTTCAGGTAGGGGCTCTGGAGTGCTCTACGACGGGCGGGCCGGTGGGGTGTGATACATACCTGGCCCGATTTCCGGAGGCGCTCGATTGTGAAAGGAGTGGCCATGCCACCTACCCCTGCACAGATCCAAGGTCTGCGCGTCAACTGGCGGGGCCGGCGGGTTGAGTTCACCCTGCCCATGTTCCGGGCCGGGGTCGAACCCCTCCCCCTGGCGTTCATCTGCGAGCACATCGCGCTCTAGCTCTACCCAGGAGTCGGACACTGCCCAAGGTGCCGGCGACGTAAGGCCCGAGATCGAATGACCGCCTCGGGACTCCTGGCCTACCTACCCCCCTGGGAGGGACCATGCGAGTCACACTGCCGGCTGGGACGGTCGTTGAAAGTCAGGACGGGCGGCGCCTGCGAGGGCGGGTTGTTGGCGACGGCCACCCGCTGTCAGGTTGGGTGTGGGTCGCCTGGCAGGAGTACGGCACCTATGACGAACTCATCGAAGATCTCACCATCATCGCCCCATAGGAGGGGACCATGATCCAACATCGCTTCTACGCGCCCAAGGGCGGGCAGGGGACCACCGTGGTTGCGTGCGCGTTTGCGCTCCAACAGCCGGGGCGGACCTTGCTCGTCGATGACCGGGGCGACTGTGCTGCCGCGCTCGGGCTGCCCGAACCGACGACTGGCGTGATCGTGCCCGTCACCGACAGGCTTGATCTGCTCGTGCTCTACGATCGGGAGCTGCCCGCCACCCTCCCTGCGGAGGTGCTGGACAGCTACGACCAGTACGTGGGCGACTACGGCACCCCGACAGGTTTGCCCGACCCGCGCAACATCGACACGATGGTGATCCGGGCCGACTACCTGGCGTTGCGACGGGCCATCGGCATCCGCACCCCTGACCGGGTGGTACTGATCATGGAACCGGGGCGCGCCTTGAGGCCCGTCGACGTCGCACGCTCCCTCGGCATCCCCGAGAGCAACATCACCGTTGTCGACATCGACCCGGCGATCGCACGAGCCGTGGATGCCGGGCTGTTGGCCTGCCGGCTTCCTGCCAGTCTGAAAGGACTTGCCCACCATGAGTAACCCGACCATGACGATCATCAACCGCGACCGGCGGGTGTTCATCGTCGAATACATCGCCCATCCACCCGTCGACAAGTGGCACCCCGACGAGCCGCGGTTGCCGATGGTCAAGTTCTACGACCACACCTACGCCGACGACCAACCGGGCATCCAT
>DAORTY010000199.1:0-6420 GCA_035432905.1 Ilumatobacteraceae bacterium
GGATTCTGGATCGGCAACATGATCCCCACGGTCATCGACGACGACCTCGACGCTGCCCGCGCCCGCAACCGCAAGACGCTGCAGGGCTACGTGGCCCTGCCGAACTATCGCAACTACTGGATCGAAGCCGGCTACGAGGCAGAGATGTCCGCCGTCATCACCGCGCTCGAAGCTCGCGACAACGATGCGGTGCTCGCTGCGATGAGCGACAAGTGGCTGGACGACTGCACACTCTCCGGCTCGGTCAGCCGCGTGCGTGACGGCATCGAGGCCTGGTTCGACGCCGGCGTCACCGCCCCCGTCATCGTCGCCTCCTCCACCAGCGGCGGCCAAGCCAAAGCCATGTCAGAACTCTTCGAAGGCTTCGCCTGACCCACGGCCGGCAGGCGAGACACCGCCGGTGGCCGCCGATACGGCGACGGCCGCGACGGCTAGGTTCAGCGGGGATGCTTTCGGTCGACTCGATCACGAAATGGTTCGGCTCACTGCAGGCGCTGGATGCGGTGAGCTTTGGGGTCGAGCGCGGCGAGATCGTCGGTTTCCTCGGCCCCAACGGCGCCGGCAAGACCACCACGATGCGCGCCATCATGGGGCTGCTCACCGTCGACGCGGGCTCCGTCACCTGGCAGGGCAGCGCCATCGACGCGACCGCCCGCCAACGCTTCGGCTACATGCCCGCCGAACGCGGCATGTACCAGCGGATGAAGGTGCGCGACCATCTCGTCTACTACGCCCGCCTGTCCAGCCTCACCGCTGCGGCCGCGGCCCGCACTGCCGACACCTGGCTGGAGCGGCTCAGCCTCACCGACCGCGCCGCCGACACCGTGCAGAGCCTGTCCAGCGGTAACCAGCAGCGGGTACAGCTGGCACTCGCCCTCCTCAACGAGCCTGACCTGCTGGTACTCGACGAACCATTTTCCGGCCTCGACCCGATCGCCACGGAGATGCTCAGTGACATCCTGCGCGAGCAGGTCGACAACGGCGTCGCCCTGCTGCTGAGCAGCCATCAACTGGACCTGGTCGCCGAAGTGTGCAGCGCGGTCGTCATCGTCGACAGGGGCCGCGTCGTGCTGCAGGGCGACGTCAACCAGCTGCGCGCCGCCAGCCCGCAGCGCTACGTCGAAGTCGAGTTTGCGCAGCCGACTCGCGACGTCTGGCCCGACGCGACCGTCACCAACGGCGGCCGCAAGCACCGGGTGATCGTCGCCGACCACATCGACCCGACCGCTCTCATCGCCGACGCCCGCACGCGTGGCGAGCTCGTCGGCTACTCGTACGCCCCGCCCGACCTGTCGGAGGTCTTCCTCTCCGCTGTCGGCCGCACCACCGTCGAAACCGCAGGCCACGACGCGCAGGAGGCCTCGTGAGCGAACGCACCACCCTCAGCAGCCGCGCCGTGATCCGCCTCGTGGCCGGCCGCGAGATCAGCCAGCGCTTGCGCGCCAAGTCGTTCTACATCGCCACCGGGCTGCTCGTCCTGGTGATCATCGCCGTCGGCGTCATCAGCCGACTCGCAGGCGGCGACGACGCGCCGTCCGCCATCAAGGTTGCTGTCGTCGGTGAACAGTCCGACGATGTCGTCGACGCGATCGAGCAGTCCGCCAACATCGTCGACCGCGGTGCCACCGTCGACTTCTTTGCCAGCGCCGACCTAGCGCGGGCCGCGATGCAGGACGGCGCCTTCGACGTGGCCATCATCCCCGCTGACCACCGGGCCATCTTCAAGGGCGACGTGAACCAGGAAGTGCTCGCCGTCACGCAACAGGCGTGGGCGCTGATCGATGTGCGCCAGAGCCTCGCCGACGCGGGCCTCAGTCCCGATGACATCACTGGCGCCCTTGCGGTGACACCGTTGCAAGCCGTCGCGCTCGATGGCGGCGAGGAGACCTCGAACTCGGCCGCGCTCACTGGCACCCTCGCCGCGATCCTGCTGTTCCTCTCGCTGCAGACCTTCGGTAGCTACGTGCTGACCGGAGTGGTGGAGGAGAAGTCGAGCGCCGTCGTCGAGGTGCTGCTGGTGCGTGCCCGTGCCGACCAGATGTTGGCCGGAAAAGTCATCGGCATCGGGCTCGCCGGGCTCTCCCAGTTCGCAGTCACGGTGGTCGCCGCGCTCGTCTCGCTCAAGATCTCGGGCACCGATGCGCCCAGTGACATCTGGTCGGCGATACCGATGACCCTGGTGTGGTTCATCGGTGGCTTCGCCCTGTACTCCACGCTGTTCGCCCTCGCCGGCTCGCTGGTCAGCCGCCAAGAAGACGCACAGGCCGCGGCCGCGCCGATCACGTACTCACTGGTCGGTGCCTACATGCTGGTTTTCGTGCTGGGCTACGCACCGCGCTCGACCCTGAGCACCGTCGTCTCGATGCTGCCGCCGATCGCGCCGATGCTGATGCCGATGCGAATGGCCGCCGGTGCAGCCTCGGTCGCCGAGGTCGCAATCGCGGTCGTCCTGCTGATCCTGTCAACGTGGGGTGCCTGGAAACTGGCCGCCCGCATCTACGAACAAGTCCTCCTCCGTCGCGGGTCGCGCATCTCATGGCGCGACGCCTTGAAACTCCTGCGCCGCTGAGTGGCAAGTCCCGCGACGTCGCGTGCAGTCAGTGGCGCTGAGCGCACTCGAGTGCACGCGACGTCCGCTCAACGCCGGGTCGACAACGATCGAGCTCCACGACGCAACACTTGTCACGTTCGCACGATGAACGCCTGACGCACAGTCGACCGTACGATCGCAGCGCACATTCGCCCCGGCCGCATGGCCGCCCCCAAGGAGACTTCCCCATGACCGACGCTTGGATCATCGACGCCGTCCGTACGCCCCGTGGCATTGGCAAGGCGGGCAAGGGCGCGCTGGCCGACATCCACCCGCAGCAGTTGGCGGCCACTGTCCTGAGCGCCATTCGCGACCGAAACGAACTCGACACTGCCACGGTCGACGACGTCATCTTCGGTACCTCGATGCAGGTCGGTACACAGGGTGGCGACCTGGCCCGCATGGCCCTGCTCGACGCCGGTTACGACCCCAAGGCCAGCGGCGTCACGCTCGACCGATTCTGCGGCTCGGGTATCACCACCGCCAACATGGCAGCGGCCTCCATCATGTCCGGCCTGGAGGATGTGGTCATCGCCGGCGGCTGCGAAATGATGTCGCTGCACCCCGCCCTCGGCGAGGCGCAGACGAAGGTGCGCGGCCCGCTGATGGACGCCGGCAACGAGCGCCTTCGCGCCCGCCACCCGCAGACCCACCAGGGTGTCGCCGCCGACGCGATTGCCTCGATGGAGGGCATCTCGCGTCAGGCGCTCGACGAGTTGGCCTTCGAATCGCAGCAGCGTGCCGCTCGCGCCATCGCCGAGGGTCGCTTCTCCAAGAGCCTCATCCCGGTCTACAAGGAGGACGGCACGCTGGCCCTCGACCGTGAGGAGTTCCCCCGCCCGCAGACCACGCTCGAAGGCCTCGGCAAGCTGCCGCCCGCCTTCGCCGCGATGGCCGACTTCCCGCTCGACGAGGCCGGCACCACCTTGCGCGGCCTGGTCCTGGCCCGCTACCCAGACCTGGAGATCGACTTCGTGCATCACGCCGGCAACAGCTCGGGTGTCGTCGACGGCGCGGCTGCGATCCTGATTGCCAGCCCCGACGCCGCCAAGGCCCGCGGCTGGAAGCCACGTGCACGCATCGTCGCCGTTGCCAACATGGGCGACGACCCGACGCTGATGCTCAACGCGCCCGTGCCCGCTGCCCGCAAGGTGTTGGCCAAGGCCGGCCTGACCATCGACGACATAGACCTGTTCGAGATCAACGAAGCCTTCGCCGTCGTCGCCGAGAAGTTCATCCGCGACCTGGGCCTGGACCGCGACAAGGTCAACGTCAACGGTGGTGCGATGGCGCTGGGTCACCCGATCGCGGCCACTGGCTCGATGCTGATCGGCACCGTGCTCGACGAGCTCGAGCGCACCGATGGCCGCTACGGTCTGGTCACCATGTGCGCCGCCGGCGGCATGGCCCCGGCGATCATCATCGAACGGGTGTAGCGCTCAATCGAGCGCACAGACTTCCGACGATGTTGCTGTAGCATCGTCGTCACTGCTGGCTCGGGCTGACGCCCAGCCGCACGTATTGCACGTTCTCTGAACCTGCCGCTTGTCAAAGCCGGATGTGAAGGAGACCCCATGGGCTCGACGTGTGTTGATCGGTGTGGCGCGTGATGGCGCTCTGTTCGTATTGCATGCAGGAGATGACGACCGCAACGTCGTGCTCCTTCGACGCGTTGCACCGCGACGGTGCCCACCTGGCGTTGGCCCCGCATCGTGCGTCGACCGGCAGATCGCGGGGGAAGGCCTGCGGCGATTGCGGGGTCAGCCCGGGTGGCTGGCACCACCCCGGCTGCGACATGCAACGCTGCCCGGCGTGTCGCGGCCAGTTGCTGTCGTGCGGCTGCGACTTCGACGAGTTCGAGACGGTCGACGATGACGACGATGACGACTACTGGAGTGACGATGATCACGACCTGTCGCCGTTCGGAGTTGACGGCAATGGGTTGCCGACCGAACGGCGCATCATTGCCGGGACGGAGGTGATCGTCCACTACGCCGACATACCCGATTCCGACTTCACCATCATCGACGGCATCCGCTGCACCAACGCGTTGCGAACCATGATCGATGTGGCGTGCGAAATGCCGCCCGAGGATTTGATCCGCTTGGTGAGCAACTGTCTTCGGCGTGGACTCTTCACGGTCGACGACGCGAACCATCGTCTGGCTGAACCCGACATGGCGGACTATCGGGGTGCCCACCTCGTCCGCGAAGCGCTGCCGTTCGCGCTGCAGGGTGACAGATGATGGGAAGTGATGCGACATGATGCTGCATGATGCGAAGACTGCGTACGATGGCGCCATGCGGACCACTATCGACCTTCAGCCCGATCTGCACCGAATGGCACTCTCGCTCGCCCGCGACCAACACTGCACGCTCAGCCAGACTATCAACGACCTTCTGGCGCGTGTTCTGGTCCCTCAGATGGCGCCGACGTTCTCGACCAGCCCCACCACGGGCCTCCCGACCATCACGCTCGGACGAGTCACCACGGCACACGACGTCCGCCAGTTGGAGGACGACGCGTGACGATCTTGTTGGACGCCAACGTCCTGATTGCGCTCACCGTCGCAGACCACGTTCACCACCTGCAGGCAGAGCAGTGGCTTGCCGGCCGGCGTTCCCAAGGCTTCGCCACAACTCCCAGCACCCAGGGAACACTCTTGCGACACCTCATCCGCAACGCTGTTCCCGCGTCGTCAGCACTGCAACTACTGACGCTCACCACCGCAGACCCCCGTCATACGTTCTGGCCGGATGACCAGCCGTACGACGCAGCGATGCTCAGGGGAGTGATCGGCCACCGACAGGTCACCGATGCGTATCTCGCTGGCCTGGCACGCCATCGACAGAGCCGGATCGCAACCTTCGATGCAGGGTTCGCGGCGGGCTACGGCGACCTCGTCGAGCTGATAGCCGTCGAGATTGCCGACTGAGCGGTACACGGGAATTCTGGGTGTCAAGCCCGAAAGTGGCGGGCCAGGGTTCGGTGCCACTTGTTGGCGGGCAGGCCGGGTGTGAGCGCGGCGAGCGAGGTGCAGTACTTGCTGATCGGTTCTGGTCGCGCGCCGTGGCGCCACAGCCAACGGTCGATCGGGCCGGCAGCCACGTCCGACTTGGTCTCGACGATCACCTGCCCGAGCGTGATCAACGAACCGTCCGGAGTGACACACTCCAGCTGTTGATCCACGGTGACGCGGGTGCCGGCGACAGCATCGACCAGGGTCGCCCTCCAATAGCGAGTCACGAGCGACGGCGTCAGCTGGGGCGTCAGCTCGGGTTGACCAGTCTGCTCGTCGATGAACCCGAGCCCCTCGTCGGTGAGCTGCCCGTGATCCTCGGGTGAGTACTCCAGGCGGTGCTTCACCGTGCGCCCGCGCCCGTCCTTCGTCTTCACCTCCAGCACCGCCGTCGTCGGGTCGTACAAACGCGTGCGCACCTTGAAGCGACGGCGTCGACCCGCCGCTGCGGCGCGATGCAACGCGTGATCGGGCGTGTCGAAGTACACCGACTCGTAGTCGAACTCGCGACGGTCGCCGATGGTGAGCACCGCGAACTGGTCGGAGTGCTCAGCGACCAGCTCGGCCAGTAGATCGAGCTCCACGATGTACTTGCGATCAGTACGGGTGTGCAGCGCAGCCGATTGCTCCAGCTCGGCCAGCGTGATGCTGGTCAGCTCCTCGCAACCGGGCAGCCGGGTCACGCCGTACTCGACGAGACGGCAGGTGGTGCGTTCAGTCGATACCGGACGTCGACGGCGGTGGTGTCGTTGACCAGGTCCACCCGCTTCACCTTCAGCCGCAGGATGGTGGCACCCAGCAACTCCTCGAG
>DAORTY010000200.1:0-6404 GCA_035432905.1 Ilumatobacteraceae bacterium
TTCCTGCGCCCAGTTGTAGAAGGTCTTGTCCTTCGACAGGTTGCGCTTGAGGGTGATGTCGCCATAGGTGGTGGTACCCATCAGCTTGACGGTGACGGTGTCACCCTTGGAAGTGGTGGCGTTCTGTGTGATCGCACCCACTTCGATCGACAAACCGGTGACGTCGGTGAAGGTGCTTTGCGCTCCGGCTACTTCGACACTGAAGTACGACCCGAGCTGTTCGATGTGCTGTTGAGCACCTGGAAGTTTTGTCGGCATTGGACGATCCTTTCCTCAAGCACCCGGCCTCAGGCCGAGGTCTCCTTGATCTGAGCGACACGGAAGATGACGAACTCGGCCGGCTTCACCGGCGCAATGCCCACTTCGACGACCACACGACCGAGATCGATGGACTCGGGCGGGTTGGTCTCGGCATCGCACTTCACGTAGAAGGCTTGCTCCTCAGCAGCGCCGAACAGTGCGCCATCGCGCCACAGACCACGCAGGAACGAACCCACGGTGCGCTTGAGGCCTTCCCACAACTTCTGGTCGTTGGGCTCGAACACGGCGAACTGGGTGCCGTTCATGATCGAGGTCTCGATCATGTTGAACAGACGACGCACGTTGATGTACGTCCAGTCGGTGTTGCTGCTGAGCGTCCGCGCACCCCACACGCGGATGCCGCGGGTACCGAATGGGCGGATGCAGTTGATACCGATCGGGTTGAGCAGCGACTGCTCGCCCTTGGTGATGTTCATCTCCACGTCGAGCGCACCGCGCACGACCTCGTTGGCCGGGGCCTTCCAGACACCGCGGGTGTCGTCGTTGCGCGACCAGATGCCGGCCATGTGGCCGCTGGGCGGCACCATGATCTCGGTGTCGCCGTTGGTGGCTGCCGGGTTCGAGACCTGGATCCAGGGGTAGTACAGAGCGGCGAACGCCGAGTCGTACATGGCGGTGTCGCTGCGCCATTCCTTGATCTGCTGGGGCGACATGCCGGGAGGCGCATCGAGCACGGCCATGCGGTTGGCCTGACCCTCGCAGTGGTTGATCAGTGCGAGCTGCACCGACTTCCACATGCCGAGGTCGATCGTTCCGTCGGCCTTGGTGGCGGCGGTGACCAGGTCGGGCACCATCACCATGGTGACTTCATCGGCGATGACGAGACCGTTGATACCGGTGCGCTCAGTTTCCGAGCCCGTGAACGAGCGGCCGCTGACGCTGATGGGTGACGCTGCCGCGGGCACGATGGCGAAGGTGCCGGCCTGCAGCGAGGCGAGGTCGGCGGTGAGCGAGTCGAGATCGATCTTGGTGGCGACCTTGACCTTCGACGAACCCTTGTTGACCACGGTCTCCACGTTGGTGGCGCCCTTGGTCAGTGTGACGTTCGGGAACGACTCGGCGACCTTGCCGCCTTCGACGACGTCGACTCGGAAGGTCGGCGCAGCGTCGTCGGCAGCGTCGTCGGCCGGCGCCTCGGGCGTGACACTGATGGAGATGGGGGCGTTGGGCTCGACCGTGGTGAACTCCACCGCCGGCCCGAGCGTGCGGTCGGCGGCCGGCAACGCGAGGGTGCCCGGCTCGGAGGCGGGACTGGTGTGCGGAATGCGCACGATGTACGCCAGGCTGCCACCGTTGTTGAAGTAGCCGTACACGGAATGCGCCAGCATGGCGCCCGGTACGAAACCACCGTACAGCGACTCGAACTGTGTCCAGTTGGTGACCAGGCGGGGCTTCACGCCCTCTGGGTCACTCGGGTCGTCAGTCGGTGCTTTTGCGGTGAAGCCGACGAAGGCTGCTACCGCCGTTGCTCCCGCTGAGAGGGTGGCTGAACTGGACGCCACTTCCTCTACATAGACCCCCGGTGTGAGGTAGGTCGAGGCCATCACTATCTCCCTTCGCGATGTTCTGTCAGCTGCTGCAAGGGCCGATGGCCGAGTGTCGCTCGCCGGGGCACGTCAACGGACGTGACCGCTGGCGAACATAGCACTCACGGAGAGCGATGAACAGCACTGAAACAGCACTGAACGAAAACCAGACGTTCGCGCGGGAAAAGACCCGGATCTACGGAATCTGTTCAGTGGTGGCGCCCGGGTTCAGCACCTGGATGATGCCGCCATACGCGCAGACGCACTTTGCCGTCTGGTTGAGTGCAGGCTTGTTGGCGATCATGGCTGTGGCGCTCGGGGGCGCCCACGGCGCCGGAATCACCGGCAGACATGCGCCGGGTGTCAGCACACCGAGCGCGGCCGCGGTCTGCGCGGCGGTGATGGGATTGGCCAGGCTCATGCACACACCGAACGGCAGGATGTTCTTGAACGGCACGTTGTCCATGATGGTGGCGGCGGGCTTGTTCTCGAACAACGTCCTGCCTTCGGGCGTCACCACCAGCGCGCTGGGCGCTGCTCCGAACGAACACATCAGTTGGGCACCGAGAACGACAGGAAGAGGCACGGCACCGACGCTAGTACGCGTTGCCTGCTTGACTGTACGCGATGGGAGCAAACCGGTCAGGACGCAGCAACATCAGCGCCGTCACGCTCGACTCGTCATCGGCCTCGCCACATGACTTCGCGACCGCAGCTGTCGAGCGATTGGTGGCCCTGCACCACCGTCCCAACGCAGATTCCCCGACCGGAGCGGTCGACAGCGCGCAGTTGACCTTCGAATCCACTCGCGAGCGTCTCCACGAGTCGCTGTCCGTGTCGTCACCGTTCAGCGCTCTCGTGCGCTCCGCGGCACTGACGGCTGACGAAGCCGAAGTGCTCGCCGTGCTGATCGGTTGTGAGACCGACGAACGGCTGCAGAAGCTGCTGGTCCACGTGCACGGAGAGGCGCATCGCGCTCGGGTCGAGCTCGGCACGCTCATGGCCCTGTTCGAAACGCCGCATCCCCGCGCGCTCGCGGTGGCCGACTCCGCGGGTCTGCGCCGAGCGGGGCTGATCACCGTGCGCATGCAGGGGCCGTGGAGCCGACACACCGTCGAGTTGGCACCGACGGTCATCAGTGCGCTCCTCGGCGACCCGACCATGGAAACGGCGGTCCCCTACAGCGCCCGGGTGCTCGACGAGCCCGAGCGTTCTGGTAGCGCCGACGCGGTGTTGGTGGTCGGGCCCGATGCGGTTCGTCGGCGCCAGGCCGCATTGGCCGTGTTGGGTGGGGGCCGGCTGTTGGTCTGTCCGGCGCCAACCGAACCAGCCGAGTGGGAGGCGATCATTCGCGAGGCGACGCTGTTGAACGCGGCGGTGGTCCTCGAGCTCGACGGTGTGTTGTCGCCGGTCGGCCAGCGATGGATCGATCAGGCCCACCATCTGCGGTTCGTCCTGTCGGCGCGTCGGCCACTTGCGTCGACCGAGATGCCCCGCCGCCGATTCGTCGAGATGGAATCCGACGGCGCCGAGCCTACCGACGACGAGTGGCGCGCGGCGCTGGGCAGCACGCCGCGAACACATCGCTTGACTGCCGAGCAGCTGGAGATGGCATCGGGGAGATTCGAGGCCAACGGACGCGATCTCGACCTCACCGTTCGCCGGCTGGTCAGCGCCCGCCTCGACGACCTCACCCGGCGGGTACGTCCCGAGCGCGGCTGGCACGAGCTGGTGCTCCCCGACGAACAGGTCTCACTGCTCAGCGACATGGTGCACCGCTACCGCAATGGCGGGCTGGTGTTCGACGACTGGGGCTTCCCAACTTCACCGTCGCGAGGTCTGGTGCTGTTGTTCTCCGGGCCGTCTGGCACCGGCAAGACGCTGGCTGCTGAGGTGATGGCGGGCGCACTGGGGTTGGACCTGTACCGCCTCGATCTCTCCTCGGTGGTCAGTAAGTTCATCGGCGAGACCGAGAAGAACCTCGACGAGGTGTTCGCCGCTGCCGGTGCCGGCAACCTCGTGCTGTTCTTCGACGAGGCAGATGCCCTGTTCGGCAAACGTTCGGAGGTGAAGGACGCCCACGATCGCTACGCGAACCTCGAGGTGTCATACCTGCTGCAACGGCTGGAGCGCTACGACGGTGTGGTGGTGCTGGCAACCAACTTCGAGAAGAACATCGACGATGCCTTCATGCGACGCATCCACGCTCGGATCGATTTCACCGTCCCCTCGTCGGTGCAGCGGCGCGAGATCTGGGTGCAGCACCTGCCCGATTCAGCTCCGCTCGAGGACAACATCGACCTCACCGGAATTGCCGAGCGCTTCGAGCTGTCAGGCGGGTCCATTCGCAACGCCGCCGTCACCGCCGCCTTCATCGCCGCCGATCGCGGCGACGCCATCGGCACCACCCACATCCTGCTGGCCATCCAGCGCGAGCTTCGCAAGCAGGGTCGGCTGATCAAGACCAGCGAGTTCCCCGAACTCGACAGTTAGCCGACGATCGAGAATGCCGTTGCCGGTGCCGCCGGAAGATGGTCGGGAATGGCGATGGTGAGCTGGCCGTCGTTCCAGGTGAACGGCAGCGGCCGCGAGTTGCCCAGCATGCGAACCTCTGCTCCATCCGCGGGTCGCGGCGAATCAAAGGTCACTTCGTCGGCGGGCGCACCGTGCACGATCGCGTAGCGCGCGCCGTCGCGTGAGGTGAACCGCACCTCGCGACCGTCGACCGTCGTGCCCACGCCACCACCGCGGGTGCCGTAGATCGCATCGCCATTCACCCGCAGCCACCAGCCAAGTGCGGTGAGACGCACCACCTGTGCGAGCGGGATCTGACCATCGGCAGAGGGGCCGACGTTGAGCAGCAGGTTGCCGCCACGGCCCACGATGTCGACCAGCATCCAGATGACCTCGTCAACGGTTGGATAGGTGGCCTCGCTCTCCATCCGGTTGTAGCCGAACGAGCGGCCGATGCCGCGGCAGACTTCCCACTTGCGAGCGTCGCTGGCTTTCGTCGAGTACTCGGGCGTGCTGATGTCGGCGTGCAGGGTGCCCTGCATGACCTTGATCAGGTTGAACCGGTCGTTGACGATGCCGTCGGAAACGGCCGCGTAGTACTCACGGATGATGTCGACAGGGTCGAGATTGGTGGGCCACCCGATGTCATTCCACAGCACGCTGGGGCTGAATCGATCGATGAGTTCGCGCACGTGTGCGGTCGCGTACTCCGCATACGCCTCGTCGGAGGGGACGTTGCCGAACAGGCTGGCAAGGTCCCGGATGGGCGGCGGCTGGAACGTCCAGTCGAGGCCACCGGAGTAGTACAGGCCGAAGCGCATCCCCTCTGCGCGGACAGCAGTGGCGAGCTCGGCGATGTGGTCGCGTTCGGCCATCCACGACGTGCGGTGAGGGTTCGGCACATCGCTGCGCCACATCAGGAATCCGTCATGATGCTTCGTCACCGGCACGACGTACTGCGCGCCGGTCTGCTGGAACAACGGCGCCCACGACGCCGTGTCCACGCCCGCAGCGCGCGAGCGGAACTCGTCGACGAAACTCTCGTAGGTGCGGTCACCGTAGGTCGCTTCGTGATGCGCCGCAGTCGGGCTTCCCTCCAGCGACCACGAGTTGAGGTACCACTCCGTGTACGGGCTCCACTTGAAGACCTCCGCCCAGTTGCCGGCGGCGAAGAGGTCGCCCATGTCGCGGTCCACCGGTGCGTAGCACGGCACCGCGTACGGACCCCAGTGGATGAAGATCCCCAGCTTCGCATCGTCGTACCACTGCGGGAGAGGGCGATCCGCGAACGGAACTTCGGGGGCCGACGCATCGGTGGAGGAGCTCATCGGCGCAGCCTACGAAAGTGGTGGCGAGCACCTGCGACCGGGACAACGGTGCCACACTGACCGGGTGGACGCAGATGAGTACCGACGGATGGCAGCAGCAGGCGAAACCCACTGGTGGTACCGCAGCACCCGCGCCCTGTTGCGCCAACTGATGCAGCCTCATCTCACGGCAGGCCCAGCTGCGCTGCACCTGGATGCCGCGGGTGGCACCGGGGCGACCGGCGGCTGGCTCACAGAGCACGGTCCGACCGTGATTGCCGACTTCGAGCAGTTTGCACTGCAGGCCGCTGTTCACGACTTCTCCGGCTACCTCGCGGTACGCGGCGACCTCAACCACCTGTCGTTCGTGGACGAGAGTTTCGACTCGGTGCTGTGCGTGACGGCTCTTTGCCATCGGATGAACCCCGACCCGGCAGCGATCGTCCGCGAGTTCGCTCGCATCGCCAAGCCGGGTGCCGTCGTTGCGCTGATGGAGCCGGGCGGCAAGCGACTGTGGCGCAGCCACGACGACGTCACGCACACTGGCCGGCGTTTCAGTGTCGCCGAGCTGACCGACATGGCGCACGGTGCGGGCCTCGAGGTGCTCAAGGCAACCGGCGCCTACAGCTTCCTGGTGCCACCCGCCTGGCTGATGGGCATCATCGAGCGAGGCAAGGCCAAGAGCGATGTCGGCCGCAACCAGTCCGGGCTCGGCGGCGTGCTCGGTGCGTGTGCC
>DAORTY010000201.1:0-6400 GCA_035432905.1 Ilumatobacteraceae bacterium
CGCTCACGTTGCGGCGGATCACCACTCAACGACTCGACAGCTACTACGCCGGCCTGGCCCGCGATCGTGGGCTGGCCGCGGCGACGGTCCGTCACCACCATGCAGTGTTGCGCGGTGCGCTCGGTCAGGCGGTGGCGTGGGGGTGGATTCCCACCAACCCGGCCGCGGGTGCAAGCCCACCCAAGATCCGCCGGCGTGAGATCGCGCCACCACCGCTCGATGTCACCCGCCAGCTCCTCGCTGCCGCGGATGATCACGGCCCCGAGTTCGGTGCCCTGTTGCGTGTGCTCGCGGCAACCGGTGCCCGACGCGGTGAGGTGTGCGGTTTGCGATGGTCCGACATCAACTGGCACACGAACACGCTGTCGATCAACCGGTCGGTGGCATCGGTTGCCGGCGGAACGATCGTCAAAGACACCAAGACCCACGCCGCGCGCCACATCGCGATCGACACCGACACGATGGCCGCGTTGGCCCGTCAACTGGAACGGGCCAAGGACTGCGCGGTGGCCTGCCAGCTCGAGTTCGACGACAACAGCTTCGTGTTCTCGTCGACGCCTGACGGGGCCCAGCCGTTGCATCCGGACTCGATCACCACCGGCTTTCGACGGCTCTGCGACAAGGTCGGCCTGAAGGGTGTGCGCCTCCACGATCTGCGCCACCTCCACGCAACACAGCTGCTCGCAGCTGGGGTGCCCGTACGCACCGTCAGCGGCCGCCTCGGCCATGCCAACGCTGCGACCACCCTCAACGTCTACGCCCACTTCCTCCAGGCCAGCGACCGCCAAGCAGCCGACGTCATCGAAGGCCTCCTCGCCGCTCCGCCCGCCACTACCTGACGTTCATCGACGGAGGGGTCACTGTGGAGAGCTTGCCGGGTCTTCGAGGAGTGCATCGATCACGGCGGCCGAGATGACGATGCGCCCACGAAAGCGCAGCGACGGAAGCTCCTTCGTCCTCACGCACTGATACGCAGTGGTGCGCGAGATCCCAAGGATCGCGGCCGCTTCGTCAACGCTGTACGTGCGCCGAACTGTCGCTGGCTCGCTGCGCGTCGGTGGGCTAGTCAGATGCTCGCTGGCGCGTCGCATGGACGACTCGCGGAGGCGGGCGGACGTGGTCTGCGCGTACGGGGTCATCACACCAGTGAGTGGTCAACGACAGCACGACCAAGCGCAGTGTCGTCGCTCCTGTGGCGCGCACCGGGCGGGAACGGTGACCACCGAAGTGGCATGTGGAGCGAGTTCGCAGCCTGTGCTCGAACCGAATGGTCTACGTTGCCGTGGAGCGACGACTCGTCCAAGCGCGACGTCGAGAGGATGCGCTGGGTCTGCGCCCACGTGTGTCCGTCCCGAGTCGGTTGCGAACGCGACGTCGAGGACGACCTAGCCGACGGTCGCGTCGTCGCTGGCTTCCGTGCGGGAGTATCAGTCCGAGCCAGGAGCCGGCGCCTTGCTGCTGATCAAGAGGAGGGCACGACAGATTCGAACGGCCGTCAGACGAATGATCCGGGGTCACCCGAGCTCTCGTAGCGGTTGACCCACCCAAACGCAATCAACAAATTCTGTGTTGCGACGGGTCGACGAGACCGCATCGTCCCAGTTGTCAAACGCCGTGCCAGTCGGGACCCGGCGAAGTGGTGTCGGATGTTGATTGCTGACAAGCGTCTCCCGGCGCGAGTTCCTCGGTCAAGAACCCGCTAGTGGCCTGGGCTGGGCTGGCAGTCGACCATGGGACCGCGGAAACGAACACCACCGGCAGGGTCCACGCGTCGATGAACCTGCATGTGAGCTGCCTAGCGTGGACTGAATGACGACCAGGATGTATGCGCTGCAGACGGAGGCGTTGGACGCGTGGCGGACCGCGGGTCGGCGGGGAATCGTCGAGGCAGTGACTGGGTCGGGCAAGACCCAGATCGGCGCTGAGGCGATCCGTGAGGCGCTCGCGGATCGCCGTCATGTGGTGGTGCTAGTGCCGAGCCAGGAGCTGCAACAGCAATGGGCTGCGATTCTCGCTGCGGAATTCGGCAGCGTAACTCAGGTCCAGCTCCTTGGGAACGGTAACAACTCGAGCCCGAACTCGGCGCGATTGCTAGTCGCCATCGTGCACTCGGCACGCGAGCTGAGGACCGTTCCCAAAGGTTCCTTGCTGGTGGCTGACGAGTGCCACCACTATGCGGCGCCAGCCCACTCTAAGGCACTGCTTCCTGACTTCGAGTGGCGCCTAGGCCTGACCGCGACCCTCGAACATGTCGATGGGCGCCATCGACGACTGATCGATTACTTCGGCCCGATCGTGTCCACCATCGATTTCGTCAAGGCGCTCAGCGACGGTGTCATTGCCCCGTTCTCCATCGCCATGGTCGGGCTTCCGATGAGCAACCAGGAGGCATCGGCGTACCTCGAGATGACACGCGAGATCTCCAGCGCTTACGGAGCGCTCGTCGGGCAGTTCGGCGTGGACACCAGCTCGTTCGGGTCGTTCATGCGCAGCGTGAACCGACTCGCCTCGACCTCCGAATACGCCGGCGCGGCTGCAAATCGATTCCGTATGGCGCTCTTCGAGCGACGCAGGCTGCTCGGCAACAGCGGCGTCAAGGCTGCCAGCGTGGAGCAGTTGGTGCCAGCGATCGACCTTGCTGAGCGGACGCTCGTGTTCACCTCCACCATTGCTAGTGCACAAGCTTTGGCAGAGCGACTGCGGTCATTGGGAATCACGGCGCTGTCTACCGACTCCAACCTCTCTGGGATTGAACGACGCCAGCGGTTGGACTGGTTCAAACGTGACGACATCAAAGTGCTCGTCGCACCGCGGATTCTCGATGAGGGGGTCGACGTACCTGCGGCCGATCTAGCGATCGTGGTTGCGGGCGCCCAGTCACGGCGCCAGATGATCCAGCGCATGGGCCGTATCCTGCGCCGAAAGAGCGACGGCGAGCCGCTGGCCCGTCTGGCAGTCATGTTCCTGCAGGGGACGGTTGAAGATCCCGTTGCTGGCGGCTACGAGGGCTTCCTCCGTGAGGTCCTCGACGTCGCCGACGACATCGCCGTGTTTCGATCGGACCAGATGCGTGATGCCAACGTCTTCCTTGCGAGCCGTGGAGGGTTGGGGGAGGCTCGTTTGCCGCGGTGGGAAGGCGAACCGGTACGGACGCCGATTTGGACGCCACCGACTGAACCGTTCGACGTTCGCCGGGCGTTTCAGATCCTTTGACCTTCAACAACAGCTGCACTGACCAGAGACCGAGGGATACTCGAAGCACTTGGGGCAAGTATCGAGAGTCGAGCGGGCACTTGTAGTGCGAAGAGCATTGCGGAGCGGGCCAGTAATCGTTCTCATTAGACTCGCCTCCAGATGGATGACAGGAACTCGCCGGCGAGCCTCCGCCTCGGTCACCAATCGGTCACCATTGCGGATTCGTTCACGCAACAGCTCTGGCGATAGACCGCGTTGTTCTGCGCGCATGGCACGCCAGGGATCGACGAAGGTCCATGCCGCCGCCCGATCTGGGGTGAACCCGAATTCCACCCAAGCCAGGATGTGCGCCGCTGGCACGCCGACAGAAATCCAGTGCTCTGCTGCCTGAGAGGACACTCCCCGCTCGAGTAAGCGGCGCACCTCCTCCGGCCTTAGTCCCAGCGCCCTCCATTCACCGGAGGTCTCAGGGTCGACCTCGGCGCGCAGCCAGTCGAGCGCCTGATCGACATCCCACGAATCCGCCAACCACAGGTCCACGCGCTCCCGCAGAACTGGATCAACACAGCCGCTGAGATCGCTGCGATCGACAAGACGTCGCAGTGTGCGAATGCTCAGCTCCCGTCGGTGGGCCCACAACGCATCCTGCAACCTGAACTCAGACGCCCACTCGCGGATCCGCGTGATCGGCCAACCGTTCAGCTTCCACTTGCTGACTCGGGCCTTCGAGATTTGTGCATCCCGAAATCCGACGGCCAAGAGTGGCGACACTCTAAGGTCCCGCCACTCCACAGCAGCCCAGCAGTCGAAACCAGCCCGAGTCCACTCGCCGGCATCCCTGATGCTGAAGCCTTCCTGCATCCAACCGGACGTCAGTGCATCCGCCGGGCCTTCGCGGCGCCACGCTGCAGCCACTTCGGGGCTGCACGAGCCCAGCAGCTGTTGCCGATCGGACAGGTTGAGGCCGCCGCTGAACCACGCCATCGAATCATCAGGTTCAAGATTGGCGGCGGCCCAGCAACTTGCGGCGAGAAGATCCCAGCCGGCAGTGGTCCAGAGCCTTGCTTGATCAGGGGTCAGCCCGCACGACAGCCAAAACAGTAATCCATCTCTCGGGCCCATACTCTCGTCATCGTCCGGAAAGCTCCAATCCCAGCGGAGTCGCTCGTCAAGCCGGTGCCAGTGAGACTTGTCCTCGAAGAGAAAGTCACGGATCGTCAGCTTGAGTGCCTCGGCCAGTGGCCGAGCGAATTCATAGGTGGGCATGAGCCAGCCCTGCTCTATCGGGTAGAGCTCCGTCCTCCAATCAAGCTTACGACCGGCGAAGGAACCAGCTCGCAGCGCGAACTCCCGCCCGCCCATATCCAGAGCATCCTGTCGGCGGCGCTTCATCCATCTGCCCACGTCAAGCACATGCTGTGAGGTCACGACGTTGGGAGAGTCGGCCATCAGCGAGCCTGCTCGTGTGCGAGTGCCCGGTCGACTGCAGATGGCAAACAGCGCTGATCGAGCAGGACGCCACGAACCGCGTCAGGTTCAAGCGCCCCCATGTCGGGCCACGACCGACCCACCGACCAACCCGCGATTCCAACGGTGCACCGAGACCGAGTCTCGATGGGCATCTCGTCAACACGTCCTCGGGGTCGAGGTCGGCGTCGGTGTCTGCCTCGACCCAGGTCAGGATGTCCCAGCAGCCGTACGTCGCTGAGAACGGCCGAGCCCTCCGCCACCCGGTGGCTCGCCAGCGTGTAATACCGGCTCTCGATCCAGATCTGCTTCAAGCTCACGGCAGCCCCCGGTGCGAGATCAATGCCAGCAGGTAAGCACCTGCGAGCAACGACACTACGCCGACGGTGCACGCAGTTCGAAACGCTCGGCCGCTCCGAATTTGTCAAGGGCAAACAGGATCTGCCCCTTGGCCACCAGCGGGACTTCCCGGTGGTGGCCATTGGAGCGGCCTAACGATCTCGCGAAGGTTGTAGCCCCTGCCGCTTGAGTTCGGCCACAGTTGAGCGGGTGAGAACGTCAGTCCGTGGTGACCGCACCCGTGTGAGCCCTGTTCAGCGGCGGCTACCGAGCGCCACCGGCACCTTCAAACCCTGCCTCGGTCGCTGAATCTTAGGGTCACACCCTTGCATCGTTGATGCGCGGGTGCGTTAACCCGTAGATCCGGTGGCCGGGTTCTGGTGTGAATGGGCGGATGGTTGCGAGTGTGGGTCGGATCACTGCGGGTCGCGGGTACGACTATCTGACGCGGGAGGTGGCGACCTCGCGTCACGACTACTACACCGGTAGCGGTGAGGCGCCCGGCATGTGGACGGGCAGCGGACGCATCGAGCTGGAGCTTGATGGCGTTGTCGATGCCGATGACATGGCCGCCCTGTACGGCAGCTTCCTCGACCCCCGAACCACTCACCACGTGCAACCGACTGATGGTCGGGTGGTGGCACCGACGCTGGTCGGTGAGGCGTTGCGTTCTGAGCCGAAGGTGCTCAACAGGGGGACTGCGAACGAGCGGGTGCTGGAGCAGGTTGCCGCGTTCGATGTCACTTTCTCGCCGTCGAAGTCGGTAACGGTGTTGTGGGCCACAGCCTGCGACCGTCGAGTACGTGCGACGGTTGTGGCTGCGCATGAGGTGGCGGTGTCGGCGGGGTTGGCGTATCTGGAAGCGAACGCAGGGCATACCCGTGTGGGTCGCAACGGGGTTCGCCGGATGGTGACGTCGGGGTTCGTGATCGCCCAGTTCCGTCACCGTTCGGCGCGTTCGACACGGCCTGGGGAGCGGGTTGGTGATCCGCAGTTGCATTCGCATTGTGCGATCTTGAACAGGGTTCGCGGTGTGGATGGCCGGTGGCGCACCCTTGATGGTGAGGCCATCTACCGCCACGCGCACGCCGCCGGCGCCTTGTACGCAGCGGTGTTGGAACGCGAACTGTCTGACCGGTTGGCGGTGTCATGGGCCGCCCCGGATGGTCGAGTGCCGATGCGTGAAATCGTCTCGGTGCCCGGCGAGGTGATCGCCCGCTTCTCGTCACGACGCGAGCAAGTGCTGGACCACTTCGAACGGCTGCTGGTCGAGTGGACCGCGGTGCATGGTCGTTCACCGACGCGTGCGGAGCGGGCGGGGATACTCGACGAGGCGACGGTGAGGTCGCGGTCAGCGAAACGCAAGGGCAACGAAACCGATCTCCACGACCATTGGCGC
>DAORTY010000202.1:0-6376 GCA_035432905.1 Ilumatobacteraceae bacterium
ATCACGCCGCGCATGATCATGACCAAGAAGGCGTTCGAGAACGCCATCGCCGTCACCTCCGCCCTGGGCGGCAGCACCAACGCTGTGCTGCACCTGCTGGCCATGGCCAACGAGGCCGGCGTCGAGTTGGCGCTCGATGACTTCAACCGCATCGCCGCCAAGGTGCCCACCATCGGTGACATGAAGCCCGGTGGCAAGTTCCACATGAGCGACCTCGACCGAGTTGGTGGCGTGCCGGTCGTGCTCAAGCACTTGCTCGACGCCGGCCTGCTGCACGGTGATTGCCTGACCGTCACCGGCAAGACGATGGCCGAGAACCTGGCCGACATCAACCCCCCGGCGCCCGATGGAGTGGTCGTGCACACGCTGGACAAGCCGTTGCACACCGAGGGTGGCACCGTCATCCTGCGCGGCTCGCTGGCTCCCAAGGGTTCGGTCGTCAAGGTCGCTGGTCTTTCCGCTGAGCAGAAGCAGTTCCTCGGGACCGCTCGAGTGTTCGACGGCGAAGACGGCGCAATGGCGGCGATCCTGTCGGGTTCCATCGTGCCCGGCACCGTCCTGGTCATTCGCTACGAAGGTCCCAAGGGCGGTCCGGGTATGCGCGAGATGCTCGCCATCACCGGTGCGCTGAAGGGCGCCGGGCGCGGGTCGGACTGTGCGCTCATCACCGACGGTCGCTTCAGTGGCGGTACATGGGGTTTCTGCATCGGCCACGTCGCGCCCGAGGCGGTCGATGCCGGCCCGATCGCGTTCGTGCACGACGGCGACCAGATCTCCATCGACGTCCACGCGCTCAGTCTCGACCTGCTGGTCGACGACAACGAGATCGCCCGTCGCCGGGCCTCGTGGCAGCCGAACCCCCCGCGCTACACCACCGGCGTGCTGGGCAAGTACGCCAAGCTCGTGCAGGGTGCCGAGACCGGCGCCATCACCAACACCCTGTGAGTTCCGTTCTCAGGTGAAGATGATCTGGCCGCCGGCGGCCAGATCATAGAAGTCGCCGACGGTGATGATGTCGTGCACCTGGTCGACGAAGTCCTCCTTCTTCATGTCGAACATGTCGACGGATGCCTTGCAGGCGTACAGCCCGGCGCCGGTGTCGCCGATCATCTCGATGAACTCGGGGATCGGCGGGATGTCGAGCTCTTCCATCTTCTTGTTCATCATGTGAGTGGCGATACCGCTCATCCCCGGCAAGCCACCGATGAGCGTGGGCATGTGCATGGCGGGGTTTCCAACGGTTGCAACCTTGATGTGGTCGAGCCGCTCTTTGTGGATGGCATCGAGCCCGAAGAAGGTGAAGAACAGGTTGGCCTCCATGCCTTCGGCGCGGGCGCCGTTGGCCATGATCAGGCCTGGGTAGATGCCTTCCAGCGAACCTTTGGAGATGATGATCGAGACCTTGGTGATCGGCTCGACACCTTCGGTGCGGTAACCCATGATCAGATGCAACCTTTCGGCTTGGGGATGCCCGCGAGGCGGGCAGCCGTCTTGGCTGGTCCCTTCGGAAACAGCTGATAGAGCGTCTTCACGTCGACGCCGGACGTCTTGCCCAGCACCCTCACGGTGGGGCCGGTGCCCTTCTCGAAGTACTGCGCCCGCATGAAGTTGATGACGGTCCAGTGCCGTTCGGTGAGGCTGTCGAGGCCGTCGGCCTTTGCCATCTCCTCGGCCATCGCGGGCGTCCACGCACCCGGATCGATGAAAAACCCTTCGTCGTTGAGTTCGACGGTTGCGCCGCCAAGGGTTGCGGTGGTCATGATGCTGTTCCTTCGTGCTCGAGGTTGGGGAGTTCTTTGCCGCGGATGGGCATGTCGGAGCCGATGCCGGGGATGTCGCGGCCCTGGAGCAGTGCATGCCAGTAGACCCACTGGAACATCAGCTTGCCGAGATGGTTCATCCGGCTCTCCTTGAGCAGCGGCATGCCAACGGCCGATGGGTAGTGCCCGGGGAGGGGTTCGGTTCCGTAGTTGAAATCGATCAACAGCGCCTTGCCGAAGCCGGTCTCGATGAAGCAGTTGGTATGGCCGTCATAGGCCGAGTCGAGTTCCCTGTGGTCGAGGTAGCGGATGATGTTCTCCACCAGCACCTCGCCCTCGAAGTGGGTGACCGAACCGGCCTTCGAGATGGGCACGTTGGTGGCGTCGCCAAGTGAAAAGATGTTGCCCTTGGCCGTGGTCTGCAGAGTGCTCGTGTTGGTGGGCACGAAGTTGAGTTCGTCACCGAGGCCATCGCTGCGGCCGACGTAGTCGGCGCCGCTGTGCATCGGCACGACGACCGCCAGATCGAACGGCACCTCGCGCCCGTCGTAACCGACGAGCTTTCCGGTGGAGCCGTCCACCTCGCCCGTGTTGAACTCGGTGACGACGTTGATGTGCTTCTCCTCCAGCAGCGAACCGAGCGCGGCCGACGCCACAGGCTTGGTGAACGCACCGTCGAGAGGGGTGACATAGGTGATGTCCACCCTGTCGCGGATGCCGCGATCCGTGAAGTACCAGTCGGCGAGGAAGCAGAACTCGAGCGGGGCGACGGGGCACTTGATCGGCATGTCGACCACGTTCACGACCAGCTTTCCGCCGTCAAAGGTGTCGAGGGCATCGGCCAGTGCGGTGGCACCGGCCAGGTCGTAGAACGTGAATACCTTCTCGTTCCAGCCGGCACCGGTGAGACCTTCCGTCTCATCAAACGCCAAAATGGCACCGGTCGCGATGACCAGTACGTCGTACGTGAGTTCGCGCCCACCTTCGAGATACACGGTGTCGGCGCGGATGTCGACGTGGTCGATCAGTTCCTGCACGAACTCGATGTCCTTGTGAAGCTGCTCGTGACGTGGCCGCACGATCTCGGAGTGCTGGGCGAGGCCGAAGGGCATGAAGAGCAGGCCAGGCTGGTACACGTGGTGGTCATCCTGATCGACGACGATGATGTCCACCGGTTGGTGCTCTGAGCCGTGATGACGAAAATGCCGGTGCAGCCGATTGGCGGTGAGGGTGCCGCCGGTGCCGCCGCCCAGGATGACGATTCGCTTTGTCATGAGAGCCGTCCTTTCGGCTCTCATCGTCCCCCGGGTGATACCCCTGGGGGTAGAGCCGAAGGGCCTGATCTCAGGCGGCGGATCGCGACTTGCGCCACTCGGCGAGGAACCGCCAGCCGACGAGCGTGCACAGTGTGAACAGGCTGGCAACGATGATGAACGGCACTGCGGTGCCACCATCGAATGCAACCTTGCGCAGTACCAGTCCACCGATGACGGTGACCAGCCAGACGATCACGCCGGTGCCCACTGCCATCGGGTTCTTCCACGCGCGCGCTACTAGCCAACCGAGGATCAGCGCGATCAGGAATGGCGCGGCCACCTTGACGATGCCTGACAGCGCCGACCCCTCGTCGTGGCTCCTGCGACCAATGATGACGAACACGACGAGCGCCACGACGTCGAGGGCGGCCGCCATCTGTACCGAACGCCGGCTGGTCAGTGCCTCACTCATGCGGATGGAAGCGACCCAGTTGGCCGCGGTAGAAGAGCAGCGGATTGGGTTCTGATTCGAGTGGGCTGTGCTCCAGTTCCAACACGCGGCCGAGTACGAAGTGGTGATCGCCAGCGTCGATGACACCTTCTATTTCGCAGTCGATCCAAGCAATCGCGCCGTCGATGATGGGTGAGCCGGTGATAGGTGATGGGTGCCAGTCCACACCTTCGAACGGGTCGATGATGCTGCTCTTCGCGAACTGCCAGCACAGGTGCGCCTGGTGCGCGCCGAGTTCGTTGACGACGAAGGAGCCGGTGGCGTTGATGGCTGCCCAGCGTTCGGAGTTGACCATCGGCAGGAATCCGACAAGCGGCGGGTCGAGTGACACAGACGTGAATGAGCCAATGGTGAGGCCGACGGGCCGACCTTCGGCGGTGGTCGCGGTGACGACGCTGACGCCGGTGGGGAAGTGGCCCAACACCTTGCGGTACGTCATTGGATCGATCGACATGACTCCGACACTACGCGTTCGCGCTCGCACGGCCACATGTGGGATATTGGGTCGGTGGTCACCTCATGATGGACAAGCCCACCCTTCGCCGCCGAATGTTGCTCGTCCGCGACCTCGTCGACGACCATCTCATTCGTAGCGTGCTGCTCTGGGCAGCTGTGGCCGCCACCCCCGAGTACGCCGCTGCGTCCAGTGTGATGGCGTTCGTCGGTTGCAAGGGCGAGCCCGACACCGACCCGCTGTTCGCGCGCATCGCTGCCGACGGCAAGCGGTTGCTGCTGCCCCGAATCGAGGGCGGACGCCTGCTGGCGTGCGAGGGATCGGGGCCGATGGCGGTCAGCAAATTCGGTGTGAGCGAGCCCACCGGGCCGGAGCTACCGCTCAGCGACGTCGCCTTCGTGATCGTGCCCGGCCTTGCGTTCACACCTGAGGGTGGGCGACTGGGCTACGGAGCGGGTTTCTACGATCGGTTCCTTGCCCAGCTCTCGGTACCCAACGCTGGCGTGTGCTTCGCCGAGCAGTTGGTGGACGAATTGCCGCTCGAACCCCACGACATATTGGTGCACCAGGTCATCAGCGCATGACGCCGTTCACCCGCGACCAACTCGACGAGGCGGTCAACATCGTCAGTGCCGCCATGCCGCCGACGCCGCAGTACATGTGGCCACTACTTGCCGAAGCGGTCGGTGCTGAGGTGTGGGTGAAGCATGAGAACCACACGCCAACGGGCGCCTTCAAGGTCCGTGGGGGGTTGGTGTACATGGAGCACCTCCGACGCGACAGGCCCCACGTGGCCGGTGTCATCAGTGCAACTCGTGGTAACCACGGGCAGAGCCTTGCGTTCGCTGGTCGCGCCAAGAGAGTCGACGTCACCATCGTGGTGCCGCTGGGCAACAGCCCCGACAAGAATGCCGCCATGCGAGCGTGGGGTGCCACGCTCATCGAGCACGGCCACGACTTCCAGGCCGCACGAGAGTTCGCGCAGGTTCACTCCATGGAACTCGGGTTGGAGATGGTGCCCTCGTATCACACGGACCTTGCGGTGGGCGTCGCCACCTACGCGCTCGAACTGTTCACCGGGGCGGGCGAACTGGATGCGGTCTACGTTCCGGTGGGCATGGGCTCGGGTATCTGCGGCATGATCGGCGTTCGCGACCTGCTCGGTTTGCGCACCGAGGTCATCGGCGTGGTCGCCGAACGTGCGCCGGCGACAGCGCTGTCGTTCGCCGCTGGACGTGTTGTCACGACCGAGACCGCTGACACATTTGTCGACGGGGTTGCATGTCGCGTCCCAGATTCGGTGGCAACGCAGATCATCGTCGAGGGAGCTGCGCGTATCGTGCAGGTCAGCGACGAACTGTGCGCTGACGCCGTGCGCCTGCTGTTGCGCACCACGCACAACCTGCCCGAGCCTGCCGGAGCAATTGCCACAGCCGGCGCAATGATCGAGCGAGACCGTCAGTGGGGAAAGAAGATCGGCGTCGTGATGAGCGGCGGCAACCTGGATGCCAGCCTGATGCCGGCACTTATCGGGGGGTCTACGCCGACGGCGTAGACCCCACGCCGATCAGTTCTCGTCGTAGTACTCGCGACCGAGGTGCGTGATCTGGTCCTCGTTCATCATCCAGCGCAGGGTGTTCTCCAGCTTGCTCTGCTGTACGAACAGGTCGTGCTCGGCATGCAGGCCGGGGGCCACCATCGGCGCCTTGTAGTAGAAGCTCAGCCACTCCTGGATGCCACCGAGGCCGGCTCGCTGGGCGAGGTCGCTGAACAGCACCAGGTCGAGCGCGAGGGGAGCGGCAAGGATGCTGTCGCGGCACAGGAAGTCGATCTTGAGCTGCATCGGATAGCCGAGCCAACCGAACAGGTCGATGTTGTCCCAGCCTTCCTTGTTGTCACCACGCGGCGGGTAGTAGTTGATGCGCACCTTGTGGTACACGTCGCCGTAGAGGTCGGGGAAGGTCACCGGGTCGAGGATGTGCTCGAGCACGCCGAGCTTGCTCTCTTCCTTGGTTTTGAAGTTGTCCGGATCGTCGAGCACTTCACCGTCACGGTTGCCCAGGATGTTGGTGCTGTACCAGCCAGACAGGCCCAACATGCGCGAACGAAGCATCGGGCCGATGACGGTCTTGATCAGCGTCTGGCCGGTCTTGAAGTCCTTACCGCTGATCGGCACCCTGCGCTCGGTGGCCAGTTGGCGCAGCACGGGGATGTCGACGGTCAGGTTCGGGGCGCCGTTCGCAAACGGCACGCCTTCCAGGATGGCCGCGTAGGCGTACAGCATTGACGGGGCGACAGTGGGGTCATTGGCGTCGATGGCTGCCTCGAACGACTCGATGGTCTGGTGCGCCGGGCCCTCTTCGATGTAGATCTCGGTGCTGGCGGCCCACAGCAT
>DAORTY010000203.1:0-6318 GCA_035432905.1 Ilumatobacteraceae bacterium
TTCACCAACCGGTCCAAGCCCGACGCCGACGAGAAGCTCTCCGACCACAACACCTGCCCCGACCCCCCGGGCACGATGGGCGCCACCGTGGTAGTGGTGGTGGTCTGCCCTGTCGTCGGCGCGGTGGTGGTCGTGATCGCGGTGGAGGTCGTCACCGCAGTGGTCGTGGTGGGTCGAGTCGTGGTGGTGGGCATCGCGGTCGTCGTGGTCGGCCGCGTGGTGGTGGTCGGCACCGCGGTCGTTGTCACAGCGGTCGTCGTGGTGGAGGGAACGGTGGTGCCGGGCAGCTTGACCGTGAATCGACCGGCGCTCTGGTTCCAGTGCTGCAGCACGTTCGACCCCGGTTGGTACAGCCCCACTCTGATGGAGTAGCGACCGAGTGCTGCCCCAGCGGGCACCGGCCAGGCGATGTCGAACGTCAGTGGCTTGTTCTTCCAGAACCACTGGTAGTTCCAGGACTTCTGGAACACCATCGTTGACGGAGAATGGATCTGCACGTTGACCAGACCATGTCGCGAAGAAGCCGAGGTGATGGTCACCTTGAGCATGGCGGTCTGGCCCGGTTGCACCGTTCCGGAAACGACGACGGCCGACGTCGTCCAGCCTCCGTTGTTGACGCTGTCGGGGAGCAGACCGAGGCTGTTCCCGCCCACGAGCACGGACCCGAGCAGCATGGCCACCGCCAGCAAGCTGGCGACTGGCAGCGCTCTCGACCTGCGGTGCGGAGGGCCAGAAGGACGGGAGATGGAAGGCAGCGGCATCACTAGGAATCGGCAGCCGGCGAGCCCGACATGAGCAGAACTTCCGATTGCGACGCGACCGGATCGGTTCGGTCAGTTCAGCCACTCCTCGATCTCGGGCACAACCCAGTACGGCTGGTGATCGGTGAAGATGCTCGGCTGAGGTTCGATGCCGAGCCATGCCGCGTAGGCATCGATGCCGATGGAGGTGCCGCCCTCGCAGGTCCAGTCGATCGCGGAGCAGTCGGCACCCGCCGGTGCAACGCTCTCCAGCGCCCTCGTCCAGTACAGCGCAGCGACGGCCGATGCCGACGGCGCGCACTCGGCAACACCCGAATCGGTGACCGGATCGTCGATCACGACCCCGACCAGGGTGCCGCTCAGCGTCTCCCCCGCGCAGTACAGCTTCGCGGCGAACGAGGCACCGTTCGAGAACCCAGCGACGACCACCTCAGCGCACTGCGTCGCCGCCACAGCCTGGGCGACGACCTCCACAGCCGACGCATAGTCATCCTCCGGGAAGTACAACCATTGCCGCCCACCCCACCCGTCGGCGTTGCCATCGGGAGAAAGGGTGGCGATGCCTGCGTCGACCGTGGGGCTGCCCCCTTGGCCGCCCTTGCCATGGAGACGGACGACACAACGATCGGCGACCACACCGCCGGGGGATGTGACCGGCGCGCCCTCGTCGGCGTCAGAACAGCCACCGATCGACGCGCTCAGCAAACCGAGCGATGCGGCGGCACGACGGACATGGGGCTTCACCACGCGAACAGTACCCCAGCGACCGCGAGCCCTGCCGGGCGGCAGCCGATCGACTCCGGTACGCTCCGTTGCCGCGAAGGGAGGGCTCATGGCGAAGTCGAGCGTTGTTCTCGTCCTGATGCTCCTCTCAGGCGCATGTGATGCGAATGACCAACGCACGTCGGGTGCCACCGTGCCGGGCACGACCGTGGCCAGTGCAGCGTTGCCCGTCTGCGGCGACGACGAGCATCTGGTCGTCGACGGCGTCAACCCCGCGGTGTGCGCCGGGCACGAGAGCGAGCCGACAGGTCCGACCGTGTCACTCGACCCCGATGATTCGGCCATCCAGCTCGCACTCGACCTGGTCGACGAACCACGCGTGTTCGCCGACATCATCATCGGCACGTCGAGCAAGATCGTTGCTGTCGACGACGTGCGCTTCAAGCTCGACGACAGCGATGCGCAGGGCGCCACCATCACGGTGGCGGTCACTTCGTCGGCAACTACCGACACCGAACGCGACAACGTGGCCTGGGCCGTGTCGTTTGCCGTGGCCGACTTCTGGGGCCCGCGGGGCGGGTTTCGCAACGAAGCCGGCGAAGTCCGTACCGCGATGACGCTCGTCGTCGACTCGATCCGCTACATCGCATCGATGGAGCTGATGATTCGCCTCTTCGACTTCACCGTCACGAAGCCGGAGTTCCTGCAGGCCACTCGGCAGCCGTGAGCCTTCCCACGGTTCGGCTCACACCCCCGCCTCGCCCAGGTGATGGGCAACGCGCGTGCGAAGCAGTGCCACGTACACAAGGATGTCGGCGTGCTCGACCACCCAGGTGCGCGCTGCCGCGCCAAGGGCGGCAGCGACAGCCGGTTCGCCGAGCAGCTCGAGCAGCGTGGCCCGCAGAGCAGCGACATCGCCGACGGGAACGTACCGGCCGGTCACGCCATCAGTGATCACGTCGGTCTGCCCAGTCGTTCGGGTGCAGATGATGGGCTTGGCCATCGCCATCGACTCGAGCAGCGTCGTGACGCCGGCCTGGAAGTCGACCTCCTGCAGTGGCATCACCACCAGTGACGCTCTCGCGTACAGCTCACGCAGCTGATGAAGGTCGAGCCGCACGACCTCGACGTTGGGTGGCAGATCGACGCTGGCCAGTTCGCTCTTGCGCTTCGACCACGGGCTGGCGGCAGCGAGCACCACCCGCACGTCGAGCCCACGAACAGCCTCCACCAGTGTTGGGTAATCACGGAACTCCAGCCCTGCCGAGCACACCAGCCGCACAGGATCGGCGCCGGCAGCGGAGCCAGGCGCGAAGAACTCGGTATCGACCATGAATGGAACGAGTGTCACTCGTGGTGACGGCATCCGCAGCGACTCGATGGCGAAGTCTCGCTGAGCCGACGAGTACACGATCATCTCGTCGATTCGCCGTCGCAGCCGCAGCAGCCGGAAGAGCACCGCCTTCTTCGGAACCGAGAGGATGTGGACGATCATCAGGTGGCGAGCTCGTCGCCGACCCGAGACCATGGTGAACGCCGCGTAGGGCAGGCCGACCTGCTCGCCGTCGGTCATGATGACGTCGTAGGAGTGCCGGAGCGTGAAGCAGCACCACGCCAGCGCGATGTTCTTGCCGAGCACTCGTTCGATGAGCCTGCCGGTGCGCCCGAGTCGTCGAGCTGCCTCGGCGTAGTCCACGAGATCGGCCTCGAAGGCCTTGGCCATCTCTACGTAGTCGACGCGCGGTCGCGAACCGCTGGCCACGGCATCGGCAAGGCCCTGGGGAACGACACCAGACACCGTGAGCAGCACTCGCCGGCGGGCGCTGCCGACTGCGGGCTCGGTCACGTCGAGGCGCCCCGCGAGGCGGCCTCGACGAGGATCTCACCGAGTCGCATCGCATTTGCCCGAGCATCGAACCGTGAGCGCACGAGCTCCTGGGCGGCGCTGCCGAGCCGTTCCCGCAGCTCGGGCTCGGTGAGCACTCGTCGAAGCGCCATCTCGAGCGCATCGACATCGCCGGGCTCGACCAGGAGACCGGTGCGTTCGTGCACCACGATCTCGCGAATGGCACCGACATCGGTGGCGATGACGGCCAAACCGACGACACCTGCTTCGCAGAGCACCATCGGCAAGCAGTCGCCCAGGGTGGGCAGACAGAAGACGTGCGACGAGTGGTACAGCGCTCTCAGCTCCGGGCTGTTGGGCTTCATGTCGTCGTGCACGATCACGCCGGGTTCGGGGTCGACGCGACCTGTCGTGACGAGGTGCACCTCGAACGGCGGCACCGATGCGTCGGTGCGCAAGCGGCGGGCGGCTTCCATCAACGCCGGCGCGCCCTTGCGATGCAGGTCGCCGCCGACGAAGAGCACGCGTAGAACGCTGTCGTCGAGCCCCGCGTCGTCGAGCCCAGCATCGTGGGACCCCGCGTCGTTGCGCTCCCACAGCTCGATGTTCACTCCCGGGCCGACCACGGTGATGTTCGCCGGGTCGAGGCCGTAGTCGCTGACCAAGCTGTCGCTGACCCACTGCGACCAGACCACGATGTGCCGCGCGCGCTCGAAGCACCACTTCGCCGCTCGCTTCTTGTAGCGCTCGACCAAGAAGTTCGACCGGTCGTGCGAGTAGTGAACCCCGAGCCGGTCGAACTGCTCCGAGGTGGCATCGAGCGACAGCACCGTAGGGATCCTGCGCATCCAGCGACCGAGCAGCAGCGCCGGCACGTGCGTGTGCACGAACATCACGTCGATGCCGCTGTGTCGCCACTGAGCACGGACGGCACGGCGCGCGCGGAGACCCGATCGGGCGGTCCAGTTCGAGTAGCCGGGAACACGCGCCGCCCACTTCGGCATGTCGTACGTCACGAGGATGAACGTCGGGTCGATCAATGGGTGACCGGCAAGGACCGCTTGCAGGTTCTGGCCATAGGTGACATGGCCGAGCGTCTGCTCGACGACGAGCGCGGCGTGCAGACGACTCCCCGGGGGCCGGTGGGCTCTCGATTTCGCCATCAAGTCGTGCAAGCTCTCCGTGTGCTGGGCCGAACGAACTGGTACAGACTCCTCGCCAGAAGGGCCGATCATACATCGCGCTCGAAGCGGTTGGCCTCACTGTTCATCGCATCCGTGCGGCTGGCACACGCACGATCATCGCGACGAGCCCGTTGTGCCGTGGCGCTGCCGGCGAGTGGCGCTTGCGGCCACCGCCGGGCCACCGCGGAACCAGACCGGTAGCATCGCCCGCCATGGGACGACGAACGACCGCTGGCCGGCGAGCCGTACTCGGCGCATGTGTGATCGCGGTCGTCACGATCGCCTCCTGCTCGACCAACGACGACGCAGGGGCGCCCGCGGTCACCAGCGGCGCCCCCGACGGCACCATCGTCGTCGATGTGGCCGGCACCTCGATCCCGTTCGATCATCGGCTGCTGGGCACCAACGCTCCGGCCTGGATCTCCCCCACTCAGCTGACCGATCCCTCGTTTCACGAGAAGCTGATCGACATGGGCACCAGCGTGCTGCGAATGCCCGGCGGCAGCTGGAGCAACGCCTACGACTGGCTGGCATGCGAGACCGACACCGGGTGCGAGTGGCACTGGGCAGCACGCCCGTCCGACTTCGCCGAACTGCTCGCCGGCACCGGCGCGGAGGGCATGTGGACCGTGCGCATCAACGGCACCGCCGAGGAAGCCGCTTCCCTCGTCGCCTTCTTCAACGGTGAGGTCGGCGACGACACGGTCATCGGCGTCGACCGAGAGGGTGAGGATTGGGGCACCGTGGGCAAGTGGGCGGCGCTGCGAGCCGCCAATGGTCACCCCGACCCGGTGAGGGTGGCGCTGTGGGAAGTGGGGAACGAGGTGTTCGGCGCCCGCCCCGAGGCCGGCCCCGAGTGCGCATCCTTCGGATGGGAAGATGTGTGGACCTGCGATGGCAACGAGTACGTGCTCGGCAACGACGACCACGACGGATTCCTCCGCTTCCGCGAGGAGATGCTGGCCGTCGACCCGACCATCGAGGTCGGCGCGGTCGGAATCGGTGGCGACCAGGGTGAGTGGAGCGCCTTCGGCGACAAGGTGATCGAGTCGACAGCGGGGAAGATCGACTTCTACGTCGTGCACGACTACGGCTTCAACAGTGCCGCCCCCAGCGAGGAAGTGCTCGATCGCCCATCTCGGGATTGGCCGACGACCCTCGACGACGCCCGCGAGGCGCTCGCCGCCGCCAACCCTGCAAACACCGTGCCGATCGCCATCACCGAATACAACATGTTCTCGTTCTACGACGGTGACACCGATGGCATGATGGCCGAGGCGATCAGTGCCTTCTACATCGCCGACACCATTGGTCAGATGGCGTTGAACGGCGCTTCGATGGCCAACCTGTGGAACCTGCTCAACGGCGAGTCGTCCTCCGGGAGCGACTACGGCGTGTTCGACGCGATCACAGGAGCCACCAATCCCACGTTCTTCGCGATCGCGATGTGGAGCCGCTTCGGCGACGAACTGCTGCTCACTCGCATCGGCGACGACCTCGCCGACCTGCACGCCTATGCCGGGCGGGCCGCCGACGGCAACCTGACGTTGCTGGTGCTCAACCCGACGGACCAGCCAATGACGTCGGCCATTCAGCTCGACGGTGTGAGCGGGCCCCTCACGGGTACCGCCGACGTGATGAGCGCCCCATCGCTCGACGCACGCGAGGTTGCCTTCAATGGCACGGTGCTCACGTCGACCGACCTCTTCGCGACCACCCCCACCAACATCGGCGAGGTTGCCGCCGGACGGTTCTCGTTCACCTTCGAGCCGTACTCCATCACGCTGGTGTCACTGGCATCGGG
>DAORTY010000204.1:0-6235 GCA_035432905.1 Ilumatobacteraceae bacterium
CATGCGGCACCGCTACGACAACTGGGTCGGCGGCCTCAACGGCGACTGGCTGATCAGCCGCCAGCGCTTCTTCGGTGTCCCGGTGCCGTGCTGGTACCGCCTCGACGCCGATGCCAACCCGATCTACAGCGACGTGCTGGTGCCCACCGAGGACCGGCTGCCCATCGACCCCAGTACCGACTGCCCGGATGGCTTCACCAACGACCAGCGTGGCGTGCCCGGCGGCTTCATCGGCGACCCCGACGTGATGGACACGTGGGCGACCAGTTCGCTCACGCCGCACATCGCCGGCGACTGGTCCGGCGATGCCGGCACCGACGACCTGTTCAGCCACGTCTTCCCGTACGACATGCGGCCGCAGGCTCACGACATCATTCGCACGTGGCTGTTCAGCACGATGGTGCGCAGCCACCACGAGCACGGCGTCGCACCGTGGCGGCATGCCGCGCTCAGCGGCTGGATTCTCGACCCGGACCGCAAGAAGATGTCGAAGAGCAAGGGCAACGTGGTCACCCCCATCGATCTGCTCGAGCAGTACGGCACCGACGCCATCCGCTACTGGGCAGCGAGCGGTCGCCCCGGCGTCGACACCGCGCTCGACGAAGGCCAGATGAAGGTCGGCCGCAAGCTGGGCACCAAGCTGCTCAACGCCTCGAAGTTCGTGCTGTCGTTCGGTGAGCCGCCCGCCGGTGCTGTGCCCACGGAAGCGTTCGACCTGGCGATGCTGGCCCGGCTGCGCAACGTGGTCGCCGATGCAACGAGCGCCTTCGACGGTTTCGACTATGCCCGAGCGTTGGAAGTGACCGAGGAGTTCTTCTGGTGGTTCTGCGACGACTACGTCGAGCTGGTCAAGAGCCGCGCCTACGGCATCCACGGCGACTCATCAGCGGCGTCGGCACAGGCCGCACTGCGTCAGGCACTGCACACCGTCCTGCGCTTGTTCGCACCGTTCATCCCGTTCGTCACTGACGAGGTGTGGAGCTGGTGGCAGGCAGGCTCGGTCCACGGCCAACCGTGGCCGGCACGCGACTCCACCTCGGTCACCGGAAACGCCGACATGCTCGACCCGGTGTGCGAAGTCCTCGCCGCGATCCGCCGTACCAAGACAGAAGCCAAGGTCAGCCAGAAAGCTCAGGTCGCGCTCCTCGTCATCGCAGCATCCGCCGAGACCCAAGAGCTCCTGGCTGCCGCGGAGGGCGACCTGCGCGACGCCGGTTCGATCGAGTCCGTTCGCTACGAGGCGGGCTACGCACTGACATGCGCGGTCGAACTCGCGCCCGTGCCCGACACCCAATAGCCACCTGCCGGACCCGACCCGTGTGCCTGAAAGCTGGCAGGTAGTCTGCACGGCGCATGAGTAACCCTGACGTCGAGCCTGCGCAGCCGTTCAAACCGCGCCATACCAACGCCCAGCGCGCGGTCTTGGCCGTCAACATCATCGTGGTGATCGCCTGCCTCGTCGGCGCGGGTGCGCTCATCTACGGCAAGAACCAGCTCGATGGTCGCCTGCAGACCAGCCTCATCGAAGTCAACACCACCACCGTCGCTGGCCAGCCCACCGGCACGTCGGTGGCGGTGGGGCCGGGTGACACCATCGCGAGCGGCGAGCCTGCCAGCACCGCCGTGCCCGAAACCTTCCCCGCCGCCGACCCCGGCGCTCAGAACTTTCTCATCGTCGGCAGCGACGCCAATGCGTGCGTCGACGCCAATTCGCAGTGGGCCGGCGCCGCCGACCCCGGCCGCGAAAACATCGGCAATCGCAGCGACACCATCATGATCATGCGAGTCGACCCGGTCACACGCCAAGCCGCGGTGCTGTCGTTCCCTCGCGACCTGTGGGTGAAGATCCCCGGCCGCGCCAAGAGTCGTATCAACTCGGCGTACATCAGGAACGATCCGACGCTGCTCACCCAGACCCTCTACGACAACTTCGGCATCAACGTCGACCACTACATCCAGGTCGATTTCTGTGCGTTCAAACGCATCGTCGACGCGGTGGGCGGCGTCACCGTGCCGTTCTCCACACGGATCCTCGACAAGAACGTCGGCCTCGACGTCGCCTCTGGCTGCCACACGTTCTCGGGTGACGAAGCACTCGCGTACGTGCGCTCACGGCACCTCAAGTGGATGGACGAAAACGGCAAAACGCACGAGGACGGCACCTCCGACCTCGGTCGCATCTCTCGCCAGCAGGACTTCCTGCGTCGCACGCTGCGCTCGGCGCTCAACAAGGGCATCTTCGACCCGTCCGTTGCTCGGGCGTTGATCGTGTCCCTGCAGAAGGACATCGTGACCGAGGCAGGGTTCACGATCAACGACATGCTGCAGTTCGCCGGTGTGCTGCGCGACGTCGACCCCGACAGCATTCGCACGTATCAAATCGAGGGCAAGGGCATGATGATCAGCGGCAATTCAGTGCTCGACCCCCGCATCGGTGGCGACAACATGAAGGCCATCCTTGCGATCTTCCGCAACGAGGCCCCGCTCGCGGGTGCACCCGAGCAGAGTTTCGAGACCACCACCTCGACCGCCACGACCACGACGACCACGCGGGCGACAGGCACCACCGTTGCCGGTGGCACGGTGTCCACAACCACGACCGCGGCGACCACCAGCACCGTTCCGGAGCCGGAACAGAACGTCAAGGGCGAGATCCTGCCCGACCCCAACCTGGTCTGCACCTGACCACCCACATCCCCGTTGGGTGTCAGGCGGGGCGGTCGAGGGCTCGGGTGAGGGCTTCGGCCACCTGGCTGGGACCGCTGATGGTGATGCACCGAGCACCCACCTGAGCGGCGAAGGCGACGGCTTCGTCGCTGTCGGATTCGGGGGCCACGATCACCAGTTCACCCAGCGCCGCCGCTGCCGCGACCGGGTCGCCATCGACGGTCGACCGACAGTCGCTGAGCAACACCGTGATCTTGCGACCGGCTCGGCTGCGGTGCAGCTGTTCGGCCGCCACCCGCAGCGCGCCCGCCAGATCCGTGGTACCGAAGCCGCGGAGTGTCAACACATCGTGCACCACTCGCTCGCTGGGCTTGGGCGTCAGCTGCCCCTTGGCGACGACCACGTTCTTGCCGAACGCCAGCACGCTGTAGTCCTCCGGCGTGCGGTACGCCACAGTGGCGGCGGCGAGGGCGGCGGTGGCCAACGGCTTGCCGCCCATCGACCCGCTGCGATCCACCAGCAGGCACAGTGCGGTGGCCGGCTTCACCCAGCCACGCACGCGCAGCCGGTCGACATCGATCGCGCCGGCGCGGCCCTCGATGATGGCTTCCAGGCTGGCGTCGATGTCCAGGTCGCCGCCATCGGGTCGGTAGGGCAACTCGCGTAGGGTGCCAATTCCACGCGGGCGCATCGGCCCGCGGCGGGCGACGTCGATGAACAGCTTCCCGGCCAGTCGCTTCGCCAGCTCGCGCAGCTTCACATCGGTGGCACCGACCAGGTCGGCGAGCATCGCCAGCGTTTCGTCGGGGTCGTCGCGCATGCTGTCTTCGACCGCGGACTCGTCGAGCTCACCGACCTCCGGCGACACCTGTTCGAAGCGTGGGTTGCGGGACAACTCGCGCCGCGAGGTCGTGCGCTTCTGGCTCTGTGCCACCTCGGCGTCGGCGTCGTCGCCTTCCTTCACCTGGGGCGGCGGGTCTAGCCCTGGTTCGCCCCCGTCGGGGCGCTCACTTTTCCCGAGCCGCCCTCGCCGTCCGACTTCGGCGGTGCGAACACCTGCTGCCACAGCTCGGTGACGATCTCCTCGGCGGTGCGACTGCACCCCTCACGCAAGCGAAGTCGACCGCTGAGCGCAACGAGTGCCGCGTCCAGGCCGACCGCCGCGTTGTCGGCGGGCACGCCGCGCAACGAGGCCAGCGATGCGGCCACGGCCGAGCAGTCGATGGCGCCGCGCACCGATGAACCGATGCGGACATCGGGGTGCGTACGAGTGCGGCGGACGACCTCGACGGCACTGGCCAGCCACGCGTCGTCGACGTCGATCGCGGGCAGCGCTCGTTGGACGATGGCGACTTCGTCGGCCGCGTCCTGGTAGCCGACCGACAGCCGACACACACGGTCGTACACGGCGCTGCTGATGCGGGCGGTGCCGATCGCGTCGAACGGGTTCATCGCCGCGACCAGACGGAACCCCGCGCTGGCAGCCACCCGACCCAGCCGGGGCACGTGCAGTTCGCGCTCGCTCATCACCGTGATGAGCACGTTGAGCGTCTCTTCCGGAATGCGGTTGATCTCCTCCACGTACAGCAGCGACCCGTCGCGCATGGCGGTGACCAGCGGGCCGTCGACGAAGACCTCCGGGTCGTACCCGTCGGTGAGCACGCGGGCCGGGTCGAAGTGACCGATCAAGCGTGCGGGGGTCAGCTCGGCGTTGCCCTCGACGAACTCGAAGCCGAGGCCGAGTTCATCGGCGACAGCGCGCAGCAGCGTGCTCTTGCCCGTGCCCGGGGGGCCTTCCAACAACACGTGGCGGTCGGCCGCCAGCGCTGCCACCGTCAACTCGATCTCGCGTGCCCGGCCGACGACGCGGCCCAGCACTCGTCCCATCAAGCCGGTCGTTGCACCATTCACATCAGTCATACATGATCACGCCTCTGATGTTCTCGCCGCTGCGCATGGCCTCGTAGCCATCGTTGATCTGATCGAGCGTGTATCGGCGGGTGATCAGCTCGTCGAGCTTCAACTGGCCCTCGCGGTAGAGACCGAGCAACTTGGGAATGTCGTTGCGCGGATTCAGCGAGCCGAAGATGGTGCCCTTGATCTCCTTGTTCCACATCGCCAACTCGAACAGGTTGACCGACGATTCGGTCTGCGTGATGGGAGCGATCGCGGTGACCACGATGGTGCCGCCCTTCCCCGCCATCGCCGTACCCAACTGCATCATGTCGCCGTAGAGCACGCCCGGGGCCATGATCACCTTGTCGGCCATCTGGCCCCAGGTCAGCTCCGAGATCGCCGGCATGGCCTCCTCCATCGATGCATACGTGTGCGTGGCACCGAACTCCATCGCCTTCTCACGCTTGAACTCCACGGGGTCGACAGCGATGACACGCTTGGCACCGGCCATCGCCGCGCCCTGCACGGCGTTGATGCCGATACCACCGACGCCGACGACCACGACGGTGTCGCCCGGACGAACATCGGCACGCGTGGTGGCCGACCCCCAACCAGTGGCAACACCACACGACACCAGTGCGACGACGTCCATCGGCAGGTCGTCGTCGACCTTGATGACCGACGCCTCGGCCACCGTCGAATATTGGCTGAACGTGCCCAGCTTCGCCATCAGCTTCAGCGGTTCGTCGCCGAGGAAGTGGCGGCTGGTGCCGTCGGTGATCATGCCGTTCTGCATTGTGCCCGCGCCGGCGTCGCACAGGTTCTGGCGTCCCGTACTGCAGTAGCGGCAGCGACCGCACGACGGAATGAAGCTGGCCGACACATGATCGCCCGGCTGCACACTCATCACACCCGGGCCGACTTCGACCACGATGCCTGCGCCCTCGTGACCACCCACGATCGGGAAGAACGGTGGCAACCCAGCTGCCGCCATCATCTCTGCCGGCGGCACCATGTCGCCGGTGACGAAGTGCTCGTCGCTGTGACACATGCCCGCGGCCTTCCACTGCACCAACAGCTCACCCGCCTTGGGCGGGTCGACCGTGATGTCCTGGACCTGCCATTGCTGCCCCAACCCGTGCAGTACCGCTGCCTTGCATTTCACGATGAGCGCCCTTCGTCAACGGCGACGCTAGCCAGCCTGATCCGGCAAACGCTTAACGAGCGCTCACCTGCCTGCCTGACTATGGTCGGGCTGCTGTTGGACAGCGGGCGGCGGCCGTTCCTCGGCAGTGATGATGCGGTGCAGCAGCTGCTCGCTCAACTCACCCAGGGCCGTCACATCGTGCTCGCCGGCCCTCCCGGCAACGGCAAGAGTCGGCGGTCGAGGTGTCGGGCAGAGTGGGGCATGCCTCCGATGCGGATCGTCGCAAGGATGCCCGCCGGCGAAACGAACTGCAGCACCGGGGATATGCCGTCATCGAGTTCACCGCAGCCGACGGCATGACAGATCCGGGTTACGTCGTCGACTCGTTGGGCCGCAGTCACCCCACTCTGGTCGCGTCACAACGACACTGAGGGTGGATGTAACGCGACCAGAACGGATCAGCGGGCGGCGACGGCGACGGCGTCGACGATCTTGTCGATCTGCGAGTCGGTGGTGACGAGCGGG
>DAORTY010000205.1:0-2189 GCA_035432905.1 Ilumatobacteraceae bacterium
GCTCATCCGCTTCGTGCTTCTGCGGTGGTAGCTCGAGTACGGGCAGCTGTCGCGCTCGGGCGCGAGGCGGAGGCCCTGCGCGACATCGCAGAGTTTCGTCGTCGAGTTGCTGATCAGGCAGGGCTGGACGTGCCACGGGTGATCGTTGACCTCGAAGCGGAGGTATTCGGTGGTCGTACCGCGTCACCGTCGTCGGCGCGGGGCTATCGGCTTGGTGAGAAGATCGGGGAGGGCGCGCACGGCACGGTGTACAGGTCGGTGCAGCCGACTCTTGGGCGTGAGGTTGCGATCAAGGTGGTTCGTGAGCACCTGGCGGACGACCCGGCGTTCGTTGCTCGTTTCGAGGTCGAGGCACAGCTGGTGAGCCGGCTCGAGCACCCACACATTGTGCCGTTGTACGACTTTTGGCGCGAGCCAGGGGGCGCGTATCTGGTCTTTCGGCTCATCAATGGCGGCACTGTGGCGGACGACGTGCGACAGCGAGGGCGATGGGACCAGCGTCGCGTCGACACCTTCGTTGCCGAGATTGGCGGAGCGCTGACGCTCGCTCATGCTGCGTCGGTCGTGCACGGCGATATCAAGCCGTCGAACATTCTTTTGGACGCCGACGGGCGTTCATATCTCGGCGACTTCGGTCTGGCGGTGGCCGAGGGAAGGGACGTGAGGTCGGGTTCGCCTCCGCTGAGCGATCCTTCGCCCTATCGGCCGCCAGAGGCGAGCGGCGGTCAGCCGCCCTCGGTAGCGGGGGACGTCTTCGGCCTTGGCGCGGTGCTGCACGAGTTGCTGGTGGGTCGTCCTCCGGTTGTCAACGCTGACGGCACGGTTGCCGTCGGCTCGCTCGAACGTTCAGTCGACGCGGTGGTTCGACGCGCGATCAGCGCGGATCCTTTGCGACGGTTCAGATCGATCGGCGAGATGGTTGCGGCGTGGCAGACGTCGATCTCCGGCAGCGCGGTTGTCGCTACCGCCGGCGTCGCAACCGTGAACCCGTTCGTCGGGATGCGTCCGTATGTCGAAGCAGATGCCCGGTGGTTCTGTTCCCGGGCAGCAGTCGTTGATTCGCTCGTTGACCGGTTCCAGTCCCATCGTCTCGTGATGGTCGTCGGCGCCTCCGGCTCGGGCAAGTCGTCGCTCCTTCACGCCGGGCTGGCCCCGAGGTTGCGAGCTGCAGGCGTTGCAGTCGCATCGATGGTGCCGGGCGACGCGCCGCTCGAGCGCCTGCGTGCTGCGCTGGATTCGATCGCCACTGGGACGGCAGGACGGTCCGCACCTGAATTGGCAGCGTCGATCCATGCCGACGGTCGACGGGTCGTGGTCATGGTCGATCAACTCGAGGAGATCTGGACGTCCGACGCGGTGGACGACGCGGAGCGCTTCCTCGAGACCTTGCTCGCTCTCGTGGACGACTCAGCGGGCGCGGTGACGGTGGTTGGGGCGATGCGCGCCGACTTCTATGACAAGGCGCTGTGTTCGCCCTTACTCGCCTCGCACATGCCCACGGCGACGATGGCATTGCCAGCGATGTCGGCAGCGGAACTGTCGACGGTGATCGTGGAACCGGCAGCGACGGTCGGCGTGGAGTTCGAGCCTGGTCTCGCCGCTCGGTTGTTGGCCGATGTCGCCGGACGCGCGGGTGGTCTGCCGATGCTGCAGTTCACGCTTCATGAGCTGTTCGAGCGTCGATCAGGCGGGGTGATTGGCATCGACGCATACGAATCGCTGGGCGGCGTTGCGGGGTCTCTGGCGACTCGTGCTGAGGAAGCGTTTGGACTGCTCGACGCCCACCAGCAGGCCATCGCCCGCCGCCTGTTCTTGAGCGTGGTGCGGATCGGCGACGAGTCGACAGCGGTGGGTCGGCGCCGCCGACGCCGTGACCTTTCGAGGGACACCGACGTCGTGATCGACCTATTCGTGGATCTGCGCCTGCTCGCCACAGACGTCGAGCCGACGACGCGCGAACCAACCGTCGAATTGGCGCACGAGGCCCTCATCGGTTCGTGGCCCCGTCTGAGCAGTTGGATCGCCGACGATCGCGACAGTCACGTCGCCGCGCAACGACTCGAAGCTGCCGCAGTCGAGTGGGACTCGACCGGACGATCCGAAGGCGACTTGTACCGGGGAGCAAGGCTGGAGATCGCGCAGTCGTTGGTGGCCCTCGACTGGCCGACGCTGACTCACACCGAGCGTGA
>DAORTY010000205.1:2289-6189 GCA_035432905.1 Ilumatobacteraceae bacterium
TCGCGCAGTCGTTGGTGGCCCTCGACTGGCCGACGCTGACTCACACCGAGCGTGAGTTCCTGACGGCCAGTGAGACCGTCGTGCAGCGCGAGCACGCAACCGAGCGTCGGTCGAGGCGGCGGCTGCGGCGGCTGCTGGTCGCCACGAGTGTTGCGCTGGTCCTGGCATTCGTCGGTGGATCTGTGGCGGTGGTGCAGCGACGCCAGGCGGAGGCGAAGGCGACAGCGGCGGAGGTCGCGAGCCTTGTGAACTTGTCGCGCAGTTTGGTGGGCTCGAAGCGCGACCTTGCCGTGCTGCTGGCGTTGCGGGCCTCCCTCGTCGATCCGAGCGCTGCCACCGACGGGGCGTTGATGACGGCGCTGTACAGCGAGCCGTCGTTTCTCGGCGACCTGTCGCCCAGCCGACCGCTCCGATCGGTTGACGTGAGTGACACTGGAGGTCTGCTGTGGGGTGCCCCGGTCGATTCCACCGATGGCCTGGTTCGAATCGACCTGGACGACGGATCCGAAGTGGTCGTTCCATTGCCTGGCCAAGACGGCCGTCGGCTGTTGATCTTCGAGATGTTCGATGACCACCACGCGCTGGTGGTCTTCGAACCGGACGGCGGCGAGGCCCAGCAGGTCCAACTGTTCGATCTTGACCGTGGCGTTGCGATGGCGACAGCACCGATGACTGCCGTCGTGTCTGACCTGGCGGTCAGCCCTGACGCATCGCAGGTTGCGATCACCGCTGCGACCGTCGACGGCGAGCCGGGCGTCGTGACCGTGCTCACGCTGCCGGGGCTCGATCCGGTCGCTTCGACGACGCAGCCAGGCGATGTCGAGCTCCCGCCTGGGGCCTCGTGGTACTCGACGTCGGTGTGGGTCGACAACGAGACACTGGCCATCGGGAGCACCAGCGGCCGCATCGCGTTGTGGCGCCCTGCGACCGATGAGGTGGTGAAGCACCTCAACGATCCGCCCGGCGCCGATGTCGGGCAGGTTGGTGCGGTGCTCGCAATCACGGCCGATGGACAAACGCTCGTGGCAGCCGACCTGTTCCCGGATGGTTCGCATGGATCAGGTGTGATGGCGTTCGATCTCACCACCGGATCCCCGAAGTGGGCGCGTCCAGTTCGAGCCAACCCCACCCTCGTTCTGGACGATCGCAACCAACGGGTGATCGCCCAGGAGGCCGGACCTGGCTCCTCGCGAGCGTTCACCTACGACCTGTCCACAGGGGAACGACTCGAAACGATCTACGACACACAGCACGGCACGCTCTGCAACATGACGGTGACGGCCGACTCACGTCGGCTGATGATGACGAGCTGCAACGATGCTTCGGTCGGGGAGTGGGCGCTCGATGGAGCAACACCCGCCGGCCCCGCACTCAGCGAACCCGGCTGGGCGACCGGATGGAACCTGTGGGACTTCGGCACCCGAGTCGCCATGTACGACCCTGGCGGCCAACTGCACCTCCGTGACCTCTCGACTGACGCGCTGGTGCCGGCACCCGACGGTCTCAACCTCGATGCCTGGAGCTGGTTCCTCTCAGACGGCCGACTCATGAACGTCTTTCCGGCACGTGATCAGGTCGTGGTGTACGACGCCAACCTCGCCAACCCGATCCGCTTCGCGGCCGACATCCCTGATCAGCCCAACGCCATGGCCTGGTCTCGCGACGGCTCCGTGCTGGTCGTAGGCGCAGGCGACAACGACGACATCGTCGTCATCGACGTTCCGGGGCAACGCGAAAAGTATCGACTTCACACAGGCAACAGACGAAGCCTCGGCCTGGACGTGACACCCGATGGCAGCCGGCTCTTCGCGGGTAGCGACAGCGAAGTGGCGGCTGTGTTCGATCTGTCGACGGGCGAGCGCGTCGGTTCACTGACCGGGGTTGCGAACACGACCGTCTCGCCCGACGGAACGCTCGTCGCCGGCAGTTCGTTCGACGGGACCATCACGTTCTGGAGTACGCGCACGTTCCAACGAGTCGGCCAGCCGTTGAGCGGTTCGACCTCGTTCTCGAACTCCATTCAGTTCACCTTCGACGGACGGCTGCTGATCACCAGCGGGCTCGACAACACACAGCGGATCTGGGACGTAGCGACACGACGACAGATCGGGCCCGAGATTCCCGTCGAGGAATGGACCGTCGCGATCGCTGCCGACTCGACCCGAATCGCCTTCAACCACGCCGACGGTGTGCGCCTGATGGACATCGACCGCGACCGGCTACGGGCGGCAGCTTGTCGAGTCGCCGCCCGTGAACTCACGCAGGACGAGTGGCGCCAGTACATCGGCGGCACGCCGGCACAGATGTGCGCATCGGTTGCGGTGACGGGACTGTCGCTCACATCGACGCCGGATTGACCCGCGGGTGCGTCACAGGCTCTGAGTGACCGAGGACGACGAACCCGCTGCCGTCGAGCCCGATGACAGCGGCTTGTGGTCGGTCGTCCACGTCGAAGGTTCCCGTGACATACGTGAACACGATGCCGCTTCCATCGGGCAGGAACGATGGTTGGATGGCGTGCTCTTGCTCGCCGTCGAAGCTGGTGAGCTGCGTGATGCCCGATGCGTCTGGCTGGATCGAGAAGAGGTTGTCCTCACTGGCGTAGACGATCAAGTCACCAAGCGGGCTCCAATCGGGGGAGTTCGAAACGGCACCCTCTGGAGTCAGGTAGCTCGCTGACGACGTTGTCTCACCAACTTCCACGACGGCGATCCGTTCGCTGGTGATCTCGCCCTCGTCGAGCCGAGTACTCGCAAACGTCGACTCGGTGAACACGATCGAGCTCCCGTCGGGAGACCAGCGCGGCGTGAACAGCCACACCGCCCCGGACGTGTTCTCGTAGACCGATCGGGTAGCCCCCGTGGCCAGGTCGAGCACTTGTATCGACGACCGAGCGGTATTGGTGCCATCCTGGGTCTCGGCCATCGCGTATGCGATCTGTGCCCCATCTGGCGACCACGCTCCCTCGTAAAGATTCGCGCATGGCGCAACGCAGGTGACCAGCTCCTCGACATCGCCGCCTTCACTCGGCACCGACCAGATCGTCGAGAACTCGGTGTCGAACAAGATCGAGAGTCCGTCGGGCGACCAGTCAGGGTGCTCGCTGTCGGGATGATCCGGTACGACCTCTACCTCGGAATCTCCTGTGGCGTCGCTCACCCTGATCCCGCCCCGTTGGAACACCAGAAGTGCATCGTCGGGCAAGAGCTGATTGCCCGCGGGAGCGTCCGTCCCGGTCGGCGACGTGACGTCGGGCGTCGCCTCGGTGGTGGTCGTGATCACGGTCGGCTCTGAGATCGGTGGAGAAACCTCTGGGACCTCAGCTGCAGAGTCCGTCGGGGAGGCGCTGTTCTCTGACCCCGAGCAGCCGACCACGCCGAGCACTGCGATGAGCACCAACGACGCCTTCACAAGTGGGCGACGATGGCGAGTCGGTGAGATCCGGGTGTTGTTCATGAACGCTCCATCGGTAGTCGTAGGGATGGCACGATCCTGGGCGCGGCGATCTGCAAATCGTCTGCATCCCTGGTCAGCCGAGGTCGCGTCGATTGCGACCATCGTGAACATTGACCGCCGCACCGGTCGCCGTTCGACATCGAAGTCATGCCGCAGCACGCCGATCGGCGACCTCTGCGCCGCCACTGCGAAGCCACAGACCGCGCCGAGATACAACCAGACGACTCGCCGCCATACTCAGCCAACGCTCGGTGTTGTCGGTCCTAATCTTCGAGTGGTGAAGGCGCCTGAGCGTTTCTGGGTTCGACAGCGTCAGCAGGGCGATGCTGATCGCGCGCGACCCGGTGGCTTTCGTGGATGCTGAGGTGATGGGCGACGCTGTGGCGGCCGGTTCGGGGACGCCTGGCAGGTCCGTGGCCGACTTCGAACGGGCGCACGGTCAGA
>DAORTY010000206.1:0-6179 GCA_035432905.1 Ilumatobacteraceae bacterium
CAGCTGAAGATGAAGGAACTGTTCGCGCGTATCGAGCCCGAGGACGTGCAGGAAGTGATCCTGTGCACCAACCCCAACACCGAGGGCGAGGTGACTGCGATGTACATCGCGCGCATGATGAAGCCCTTCGGTGTGAAGGTCACCCGCATCGCCAGCGGACTGCCGGTTGGTGGAGATCTCGAGTACGCCGACGAACTCACGCTGGGCCGTGCCCTCGAGGGCCGCCGCGAACTCCTCGGCTGACGCCGCTGCTACCCGTCGGCCAAAAGCAGTACTGGGGTACCACCCCTGGATTTGGTAGCGGGCGGACGGGCCAACTCCAGAGGTGGTACCCCAGATCTCGAGCACCGAAGTGATCAGCGGGAGGTGCAAATCACGTCGGTGTATGTTGCAGTTACATTACGGGAAGAACCCGAATGTGTCAACCTCTGTCACAATCATTGTTGAATTGACACAATTCGACGATTCCACCGTGTGCGGCAGGGGCTACACGGTGCGCAGGACGAGAGCATCGCCTTGGCCGCCGCCGCCGCACAGGGCTGCGGCGCCGGTGCCGCCACCGCGACGCTTCAGTTCGTGCAGGATCGTCAGCGCCAGGCGGTTTCCGCTCATACCGATCGGGTGGCCGAGTGCGATGGCGCCACCGTTGACGTTGACGATCTCGTCACTGATGCCCAACTCGGCGATCGAGGCGATGCCGACCGCAGCAAATGCCTCGTTGATCTCGAACAGGTCGACATCGGCGATTGTCGTGCCGGCTCGCTCGAGCGCACGCAGGATGGCGCGACTGGGCTGGTGCAGCAGCGAGGCGTTGTCCGGCCCGGCGACCATGCCGTACGAGACGAACTGACCCAGGGGCGTGACGCCGCGGGCGTTGACCGCCTTCTCGCTCATCATGACGATGGCCGAGCCGCCATCGCTGATCTGCGACGCATTGGCGGCGGTGATGGTGCCGTCCTTGTCGAAGGCCGGCTTGAGGCCGCCCAGCGAGTCCATGGTCGTGTTGGCGCGCACGCCCTCGTCAGTGGCGACGACGGTCGGGTCGCCCTTGCGTTGTGGGATGACGACGGGCACGATCTCGTCGGTCAGGCGGCCCTCGGCGATGGCGGCCGCAGCGCGCAGGTTGCTCTTCATCGCCATCTCGTCTTGCTGCTCGCGGGTGATGTTGCCGGCAGCGTAGCGCTCGGTGCCCAGGCCCATCAGGCAGGCGTCGAACGCGCACCACAGCCCGTCTCGGATGATCGCGTCCTGCAGTTCGGTGTTGCCGTAGCGGAAGCCGCCGCGGGCGCCCTGCGCCAGGTACGGGGCATTGGTCATGCTCTCCATGCCACCGGCGATGACGATGTCGGCGTCGCCACTCATGATCATCTGGTTGGCGAGGTAGATCGAGTTGAGGCCGCTGAGGCAGACCTTGTTGATGTTGATGCTAGGCACGTTCATCGGGATGCCGGCCTTGCTGGCTGCCTGGCGCGATGGCACCTGGCCCTGGCCGGCGGTGAGCACCTGGCCCATGATCACGTGCTCGACTTCTTCGGGCGACACGCCGGCGCGCTCGAGGGCGGCCTTGATGGCGAACCCGCCGAGGTCGGCGGCGGTGAACGACGCGAGGGCGCCGCTCATCTTGCCGATCGGGGTGCGGGCTCCGGCAACGATGTACGAACCAGACATGACTTACCTCCATCAGACGATGGCGGCAGCGTATGCGCCGCGGCCATCCCGGCAGTAATGCGACCGGCGTCTACGCGGCCAGCACGTCGTACAGGTAGTCGGTCTCGTAGCCGAAGGCCCACAGGATGATGCCGCGCCAGCCTGCGGCCTGAGCAGCGTCGGAGCGCTGATCGACGCTGGTCTCGTCGGGTACGAACACCGTGTGTTGCACCGTGCACGTCACGAACGGCGACGGTGTCGACAGCCGCAGCGCCGGCTGCAGCGGACTGCCGGCGGCGGCCGCGTTCATCTCGGCGATGACGATGCTGGACGGAGGGATCACCGGCGGCGTGAGCGGCCTGGTGCGCGGCCCGCTGGCGACTTGCGTCCACATGTACTTCATCTCGCCGGAGCTGTCTCGCACACCGGTCCGACCGGCCGTGACGGTCGCGACGTTCCTCATCAGCACGCTGACCGTGGAGGTGGCGGCGTCCGGGCACGTTTCGTTGGCGTTCTTCTTGGTGGCCCAATGACGGCCGTACGACGGCACCCCGAGCTGCAGTTTGCCGACCGGCACCACCGACGAGCTGTAGGCAATGACACGATTCACCCAATCGATCGGCGCGATCGGCCCGGGCGAGCTGATGCTCCAGTCGTAGACCATCAGCCGTAGGCGGTCGACTGCATTCGCGATCATGTCCTGGGCGTACACCGTGTAGCCACGAGTCACGCCGGCGCTGTCGACATAGACCGGCGGCACGGTGACGCTCAACAACTTGCCATTGGCGTGCAAGGCCCCACTGAGTTGGTTGACGAAGGCGACCCAGTCGGTCGTGATCGCCGGCCATTCGCTGCGCGGGTGGCTGAAGGCGAAGACTTCGTAGTCCAGATCGATACCGTCGAAACCCTTGCTGACGGCAAGGTTGACGAGCTGCGCGACGTGTGCGGAACGGGCCACCGGGTCATCGAGAATTCCGCTCATGACCCCCTTGCCGGTGCTGTCGAACACACCGGCGAAGAGGGGTAGACCTGCGTTACGGGTGGCGGTGATGGTGGCATCGAGCTGGGCTTGCGGACCGAGCAGCCCGAGGGTGCCGTCGTTCTTGGTGCCGTAGAACAATGGCGTCACGTCGCCGATGGAACTGGAGCGATTGTTGATGGCCGCGCGGCTGAGTGTGGTTCCCCAGTACGGCACCCAGCCACTGACGAAGTGTTCCGGCGCGGTGAGCGCCGAGGGCCTGGCCGCGGTGCCGTGGCCGACGGGCAGGGCCGTCAACAGCAACGCTGTCGCGAGAACGAGGCCTCGGCGGGTTCGGGAAGTCATTCAGGGCAGGTTAGTTGCACCCTCTGCTCACTGTGCGGCGCGTGATGGTGGATAGCGTGCCGCACGTGGCGACGACCGAATCCGACACCCGCGTCGAGCCGTCGCCGAACACCCGCAGCGCAGGCGTGATCGCGGTCATGTCGGCGTCGCTGTTCTGGTCGTTCGGAGGTGTGCTGGGCAAGTCCACCGGCGCCTCGGGCATCGTGCTGTCGTTCTGGCGGTTGTGGATCGCAGTGGCGGTGCTGGCGGCGGTTTCGGCCACCACCCATCGTTGGCCGTCGTGGACGGATCTGAAGGCCAGCGCCTTGGCCGGCGTGCTGTTCGGGGTCAACCTGTGTGCGTTTTTCATCACGCTGCAGTACACGACCATCGCCGTTGCATTGATCATCGGTGCGCTCAGTCCGGTGCTGGCGCTGCCGATTGCGGTGACCTTGATGGGTGAGCGCCTGACGCTGATGAAGCTCGGATGCGCCGTGCTGGCTGTGGCGGGTGTCGTGGTCGCGGTGCTGATGGCTCCGGTTGCCTCGGACGGGTCGACCACCAGACCGATCGGCTACGTGTGGGCCGTGATCTCGCTGCTGGTGTGGGTCCTGTATTTGCTGCAGACCAAGCGCGTGCGGGTCAGAGTGGAGACGGTGCGCTACATGACCTCAGTGACGCTGATCGGCGCCGTGACCGTGTCGTGCCTGGTGCTGGTGACGCGGGGCAACCTGTCGCAGATTCACGGCGCGGGGTGGCTGTGGGTGACGCTGCTGGCCATCGGCCCGGGCATTGCCGGTCATGGTCTGGTGGCGTGGGCGCAGCCGCGGGTCGATGCCTCGGTGACGTCGGTGCTGATCCAGTTCGAACCGGTTGGTGCCTCGATCGTCGCCTGGGTCGCCCTGGATGAGCGCGTGTCGTTGGCGCAGGGTGTGGCAATGGTGGTGGTCGTCGCGGCCCTGTCGCTGCTGGCGGTTCGTGAGTCGCGCATTGCGGTGGTGAATCTCGACGAGGCAGTCGGTTGACGACTGCTCACTTTTCGGTGATGGTGACCGAGACGATGTCGATCGGCTGCAGCGGCGGGCCGTCGGCCGGGTTGCCCAGCTTGTCGAGTTCGGCTACCACCGGAAGGTCGGCCGCGTCGACCTGACCGAACAGCGAGTAGTTGGGGGGCAGCGCGGCGCCGTTGCTGCCCGTGATGATGAAGAACTGGCTGCCGTTGGTGTTCGGGCCGGCGTTCGCCATCGCGATCGAGCCGATCGTGTAGGGCTCCTGGGGCAGTTCGTCCTGGAACTCATAGCCCGGGCCGCCGCCGCCGGTGGCCGTGGGGTCGCCGCACTGCACGACGAAGTTCTGGATGGCGCGGTGACAGGTGGTGCCGTCGAAGTAGTGGTAGCGGGCCAGGTTGACGAAACTGTTGACCGTCTTCGGGGCGATGTCGGCGCGCAGCGCGATGTGCAGCGTGCCGTGATTCGTCTCCAGTACGGCCGCATAGGCCTTGCCCACCTCGAGGCACAGCGGCGGGTACGCCGAGAACGTCGATTGCTTCGCCGCGCTGCCGTCGGCCGGCGCGCAGGCAACGCCATCGGTGCTGGCGCTGACCGTGGTGACCGCCGCGGCGGTGTCGCCGCTGACCGTCTTGTTGTCGTCGCCGCATGCTGCAAGCACGGCTCCGAGGGCGATGGCAATGGTGAAGGTTCGTCGAATGGCTCGTGACATAAGGCGCGACTCTTACACGCGGCGGAGGGTCATTGCAGATCAGCCAGTCATCCGGTGCACGAGTTCGCTGCCGGTTCCTACCCATCGGTAACATCACCGGATGCAACACATCCTCGACGCCATCCAGTCCAACGCCAGCGCCGAAGAGTTCGCCGGCCTGGCCGTTCCCGAGAGCTATCGCGCCGTGCACGTCCTCAAGGCCGAGCAGGACATGTGGAAGGGCGTCGCGTCGAAGGACAAGGACCCGCGCAAGAGCCTGCACGTGGGCGAGGTGCCCACGCCCGAGCTGGCACCCGACGAGGTGTATGTGGCCGTGATGGCCAGCAGCATCAACTTCAACACGGTGTGGAGCAGCATCTTCGAGCCGATCAGCACGTTCGGACCGATGGCTCGGCTGGCTCGCGAGAGTGAGTGGGCCAAGCGCCACGACCAGCCGTATCAGGTGGTGGGCAGCGATGCTGCGGGTGTGGTCATGCAGGTGGGCACTGCCGTGCGCAACTGGAAGCCGGGCGACCGGGTGACCGTGCACTGCAACCACGTCGACGACCAGGACCCCAGCGCCCACGACGACTCGATGATGGCCTCCAACCAGCGCATCTGGGGGTACGAAACCAACTTCGGCGGCCTCGCCGACATGTGCGTGGTGAAGGCCAACCAGTTGATGCCCAAGCCTGCCCACCTGACGTGGGAGGAGGCCGCGGTCAGCGCGCTGTGCAACAGCACCTCGTACCGCATGCTTGTCGGCCACAACGGTGCGCGGATGAAGCAGGGCGACGTCGTGCTCATCTGGGGTGCCACCGGTGGCATTGGCGCGTACGCCACGCAGTACGTGCTCAACGGCGGCGGCATTCCCGTGTGCGTGGTGTCGTCGCCCGACAAGGCCGACATCCTGCGCAAGATGGGCGTCGAGCACATCATCGACCGCAGCGCTGCCAACTACCAGTTCTGGAAGGACGAGCACACGCAGGACGAGACCGAATGGCGTCGTCTGGGCAAGGACATTCGCGACCTGTGCGGCGAAGACCCCGACATCGTGTTCGAGCACCCGGGCCGCTCCACGTTCGGCGCCTCGATGTACGTGGCCAAGCGCGGCGGCACCGTTGTCACCTGCGCGGCCACCAGCGGCTTCATGTTGGAGTTCGACAACCGCCACTTCTGGATGCGCCTCAAGAAGCTGGTCGGTTCCCACTTCGCCAACTACAAAGAGGCGTACGAGGCCAACCGGTTGATCAGCAAGGGCATGGTGCACCCGGTGATGAGCCAAGTCTTCCCGCTGGTGCAGACCGGCGAGGCCGCCTACGAGGTGCACCACAACAAGCACGAAGGCAAGATCGCCGTGCTAGCCCTGGCCCCTTCGGAAGGCTTGGGTGTCACCGACGAGGTGTTGCGCGCCAAAGTCGCCGACCAGTTGACCTGGTTCCGCCGCTGACGATCGGAAGGTGCCCCGCCGACCCGTGAATTCAAAGGTCGCTACGTAGCCACCATTGAATTCAACGTTCGGCCCCACAGC
>DAORTY010000207.1:0-6170 GCA_035432905.1 Ilumatobacteraceae bacterium
AGATGCTCGATCTCGTTAGCCATGACCTCGAAGACGGGCATGGCTTCATCGACAAAACGTTCCTCGAACCGGCCGCCGGCGGCGGGAACTTCCTCGTCGCGATCCTGCACCGCAAGCTCCGCGCAATCGAGCAGCGGCTCGCGCCCGACACTTGGGCAGACGAGTCACTCTTCGCGCTTGCATCGATCTACGGCATCGAACTACTCGAGGACAACCACGAGGATGCCCGGGCGGCCATGCTCACCGAGTTCAGCGACTTCCATGCCAGACACGACACGCCGCATAGCCTCGACACCGATCTCATGCGGGCGGCGTCTTTCCTGGTGGACAAGAACATCATCCGCGGCAACACCCTGACGGGCCGCGACTGGCGGGGCGATGAGATCCAGTTCTCGTGGTGGACCCGCGTCAGCCACTCCTCTGGCAGCGTGCAGCGTGAACCGTTCTCGCTCGCCTCGTTGCGCGATGACAGCGGCTTCGACTTCACGATGTACGACACGTACGCTGTGTGCCGGATCGATCGCGTCTATGAAGAGGTGAGAGCCGGTGCCTAGCCCGAACATCAGCACGTTCCGCGAGGTTGTGCCCTACATCTACTCGTGGACGACGCCCGACGTTCCGAAGTACGACGGGTGGGAGAAGATCGGCTACACCGAGCAGGAGTCGGCCGACAAGCGGATCGCGCAGCAGGGCAGTCAGCTCAACATCACAAAGGTGAAGCGCTGGGCGTATCGCGCGGCGTTCATTACCGAAGACGGTGGCACGTTCCGCGACTCCGACTTCCACGCGTTCCTCAAGCAGCATGGCATCGAGCGCGAGGTCGATCCCGCCAACACCCCGAGCCGCACCGAGTGGCACAGATTCGCCGGCGCGCCGAAGTCGAGCCAGCAATACTTCCTCGAGTTCGCCTCCAAGTCGTTCATCACGCCGGCCGGCAATTCGCAGGATGACTACGAGCTCCGTCCCGAACAGAAGCAGGCTGTCGCCCAGGCACTGTCGGCCTTTGGTGCGCCGGATGCGGATGAGGTGCTCTGGAACGCGAAGCCACGTTTCGGCAAGACGCTGACGACGTACGACCTGGTGCGGAAGATGGATGCCCGACGCGTGCTGATCGTCACCAACCGCCCAGCGATCGCCAACTCCTGGTTCGACGACTATCAGCGGTTCATCGCCCATCAGACCACCTACCAGTTCGTGTCCGAGTCTCCTGCCCTCGCCGAACGCGGCCCGATGACGCGGGAGCAGTGGAGGGCGTACTCCCTGGAGCACGTAGACAATGATCCGCGAGTCATCGAGTTCGTGTCACTGCAGGATCTCAAGGGGTCGAAGTACTTCGGCGGCCCGTTCGACAAGCTCAAGCACATCGCTGACGCTGACTGGGATCTGCTCGTCATCGACGAAGCGCACGAGGGCGTCGATACGAGTAAGACGGATGTCGCGTTCAACCAGATCACGCGCAGCCACACACTGCACCTGTCGGGCACCCCGTTCAAGGCGCTGGCGTCGGGGCGATTCAGCGCAGATCAGATCTTCAACTGGACCTACGAGGACGAGCAGGAAGCTAAAGCGAGCTGGTCAGACCGCTCCGTCGACAATCCGTACGCGCAGCTCCCGACGCTGAACCTGCTGACCTACCAGCTCTCCCGCATGCTCACCGAACGTCTCGCGGAAGGTGTCGCGCTCGATGACGATGCGGGGAACGTCGACTACACCTTCGACCTAGCGGAGTTCTTCGCCACGAAGGACAACGGCTATTTCGTCTACGAGGCCGATGTGGTTCGGTTCTTGGATGCGCTGGCGACTCAGGAGAAGTATCCGTTTTCTACTCCCGAGCTGCGCACCGAGATCCGGCACTCGTTCTGGTTACTCAACCGCGTCGCGTCGGCCAAGGCTCTCGAACGGTTACTGAAGAAGCATCCCGTCTTCGGCGAATACACTGTCGTTCTCGCGGCCGGCGACGGTCGACCGAATGTCGGTGAAAACGACGGGCTCGACGAGGATGCCGACGACGCCCTGACCGTCGGGCGCTCGCTCGATAAGGTCCATACCGCCATCGCGACAGCGGAGGCGGAGGGCGGCAAGACGATCACGCTGTCGGTGGGTCAGCTCACGACGGGCGTCACCGTTCCGGAATGGACGGCGGTCATCATGCTGTCCAACCTCTCCTCCCCCGCTCTCTACATGCAGGCGGCGTTCCGCTCGCAGAACCCGTGCACGTTCACGCGCGGCGACAAGATGTTCCAGAAGAAGAACGCTTACATCTTCGACTTCGCCCCCGAACGCACGCTCACGATATTCGACGCGTTCGCGAATAACCTCGCCGCTCACCCCCCAAGCGATGCGGGTGAGCGCAGGGAGAACATCCGTCGCCTGCTGAACTTTTTCCCCATCCTCGGTGAAGACACCGAGGGTCGGATGATCGAACTCGACGCTGCCCAGGTGCTCACCTTCCCCCAGGTCTTCAAAGCCCGCGAGGTCGTGCGCCGGGGATTCCTTTCGAACCTGCTGTTCGCGAATGTGTCGGGCATCTTCCGCGCCGTCGAGCACTTCCAAGACATCCTCAACCAGCTGCCCGTCGCGAAGGAGAACAAGGCCAAGAAGGGCGACCCCGTCAAGGTCCCACTCCCGCCGCCCACCACCGACGCCGACGGCAACGTTCAGGTCGACTTCGGCACCGTCATCAATCCGAAGATCGCCGAGCTGGGCAAGCCGATTTACGCCGACGCCGATGTGCCACACTTCGACCCGGCCACGACGAAGGCCGCGGAGGCCGCCAAACAGATCGCCGCGGTCGTCACCGAGAAGGCGCGCGAGACAAGGGCCAAGGTCGCGGCCGAGTACGGGATGACGGCCAAGCAGATCGAGAGTGACGAGAAGACGACCGCAGCGCAGGTGAAGACCAGAGTGGAGCGCGCCTACGTCGACCACCAGATCGCGATGAACCACATCGACGCCGAGCGTGCGGATACGGCCACTGAAACTGAGTTCCTTGCGCTCGACGCGAAGCGGGAGGAAGCGAGGGCCGAGCTCGACGCAAAGGTGCTCGGGATCTTCCACAGCACCCTCGACAGCGTCACCGAGACCGTCGTCACGCGCGAGGAGACGAAGAAGGCTCAGTCGCGGGCGAACAAGACGATGGACGCGGCGCGCGACCATCTACGCGGGTTCGCGCGCACCATACCGATGTTTCTCATGGCCTACGGCGACCGCGACACCACGCTCGCCAACTTCGACGACTACACCCCTGACGACGTGTTCGCGGAGATCAGCGGGATCACCGAAGACGATTTCGGCAAGCTCCGCGACGGTCGCGACGTGACCGACGAGACGACGGGGGAAGTCAGCCGAGTGCCGGGCCTATTCGACGAGGCCGTTTTCAATCAGGCGATCCAGGAGTTCCTGAACAAGAAGGCCGACCTCTCCGACTACTTCAACCCTGCACTGACTGAAGACATCTTCGCGTACATTCCGCAACAGAAGACCTCTCTCGTGTTCACCCCGAGGCCCGTCGTGGAGCTGATGTGCGACACGCTGGAGAGGGAGAACCCGGGCATCTTCTCCGACCCGGATACGACGTTCGCCGACCTGTTCTCCACCGCCGGCCTATTCTGCATGCAGATCGTCCGCCGCCTCGACGAGGGGCTCGCCGACGTCTTCCCTGACCAGGACGAGCGGTTACGACACATCCTGACCCGGCAGGTGTTCGAGATGAGCCCCAACAAGATCCTGCACGACATCACCCTGGAGGCTGTGAGCGGCGGTGTGGCAGAGCGTCGGGCCTGGCTCGAGGATTCCGGCCACTTCCGGGTCGGTGACCTCGCGCGCATGACCATTGAGGAACGCGAGCGAGTGGTCGACGAGATGCTGGGAGAGAACTGACATGGCCAAGAAGTTCGATGTCGTTATCGGCAACCCGCCGTACCAGGAGGAGGCCCAGGGCGGAGGCACGCGCGACATGCCGATCTATCACCGGTTCATGGACGCTGCGTACGAGGTCGGCAACAAGGTGGTGCTAATCACGCCTGCGCGCTTCCTGTTCAACGCAGGATTTACGCCGAAAGCGTGGAACGAGAGGATGCTCGCCGACGCCCACCTCGCAGTGCCCCACTACGTGCCCAACAGCGGCGAGTTGTTCCCTGGGACTGACATCAAAGGCGGGGTCGCTGTTACGTATCGCGATCGAGCTGCGGCCGGCGAGCCGATCGGCACGTTTACCAAGTACCCGGAGCTTAACGACATCCTGCACCGGGTTGCGGCGCTCGGTGCTCCGTCGATTGAGAGTCAAGTAACGACCGGACGGTCGTTCCGCTACACGCAGCGGATGCATGACGAGAACCCCCAAGCCGCCGAGTTAATGTCGAGCGACGCGCAGTTCCAGGTCAGCACCAACGCGTTCGAGAACGTTGCGTTCCTGTTCTATGACGAACTCCCCCACGACGGTCATGAGTACATCAAGGTACTTGGACGGGTGCAAAGCAGACGAGTCTTTCGCTGGATTCGCCGAGACTACTTCGCTGGCCCCGACAACCTGCGCAAGTTTAAGGTCGCGATATCGAAGGTCAATGGGTCAGGCGCCCTGGGAGAAGTGCTCGTGAGCCCAGTCGTCCTCGGCCCCGATGTAGGTGTAACCTACACGTTCATCACGATCGGTGCATTCGAGATCCAGAACGAAGCTGACGCCTGCCGCAAGTACATCAGCACCAAGTTTGCTCGCGCCATGCTGGGGGTCCGGAAGGTAACCCAGGACAACAAGCGCCATGTGTGGAAGTACGTGCCCTCCCAGGACTTCACGTCCACCTCCGACGTCGACTGGTCGAAGTCAATCCCTGAAATCGATGCGCAACTCTACTCAAAGTACGGTCTTGACGCCGCCGAGATCGAGTTCATCGAGTCGCACATAAAGCCGATGGAATGACTTCCGGCTCAACCACGACGGCGCCGAAAAAGGTGCCACCTACGTTCCGGCGCTTCTTGGTTTCGACAGGGGGTTTGGCGGATCGCTTCTCGGCGTGGTGCACACCTGCCTGTAGCTTGAGCGCTCCGACGAGCATGGAGTGCACCGTCAGCGGCACAGACGACGAGCCGAAGCTGAACGACTTCCTGGTGGCTAAATCACTTAGCTCAGCGACTACTGGCGGGATTTCATGACGAACGAATTCTGGAAGAAGTTCGATGGCCGTTTGGCAAGGACCGCAGAACTGGCCGCCCGGGATGGGGTCGAGAGAGAAGGCTCGCTAGAGGTTCGCGAGTTTGCCCTTGCCCTGTGGCATCACAGGGACGACGAGGCCATACGCCTTGTCGAAGCGGGTCTTGATCTGTCGACCACATTCCACTTTTGCACCCCAGCAGCCTGGGCGGCTGGACTTGGAAGCACCACTGTCCTCGAGGAAATACTCGAGCGTCAAGGAGCTCGAGAGGAACTCGCTCTCGCACTACGCACAGCTGTGAGTTGCGGACAACACAGAAGCGTCGAGATCATCTTGCAGCACGGTGCTCATGTGGAGCTGGCTTACAGCGTTCACACCCCTCTCATAGTTGCATGTGAGTTCGGCAACCCGGAGATGGTCGAGCTCTTGATCGGATCTGGTGCCGACGTCAACCAGCGAAGCCGGTTCGAGGAGACTACGCCGTTGATGACGGCCGCGACGTACGGCGGCATCGTCCCGCGATACCCCGATGCCCTGTACTCGTCCACGCTGGTCTATTCCAGTGCGCTACCCGGATTCACGGGTCGTCGTATCCAGGATCTTGCGAAAGTCCCTGATCACGTCTCGGTCATTGAGTCGCTGATCAGACACGGTGCCGACGTCACCGCCCGAGATCAGAACGGGTTGACAGCGCTCGATTACGCCTCGGGTCGGCGAAGCGCACCACGGGGGGCGATCGCGAGTGGGAACGCTTCTGACCCGAGGATTGTCGAACTCCTCTCAAAGCATCAGAAGCGTGCGGCGTGCTACATCGCGACGGCGGTGTATGGCTCGTACGACAGCCCGGAAGTTTGGGTGTTGCGCAGATTCAGAGATCAGCGGCTTACCCGATCACGCACAGGCCGCACCGCCGTTGCTGTCTACTATGCGTTCAGCCCGCTTCTCGTGCGTGCGCTTGGCGGACGGAAAGTAGTGCCCCGTAGAGTGGTGTAACGATCCCGGCCAGCAAACGTAAGCGTGGCC
>DAORTY010000208.1:0-6151 GCA_035432905.1 Ilumatobacteraceae bacterium
CGACCCAACCGGCATCGTGCAGCTGTCGCATCCGCTCGACCAGCGTGTCCATCGGGCCGGTCACAGATCTACCCTCCGTGTCGCGCCATCGTCGCAACGACGACCGGTTGTGATGACACCATCAGTCACATCCTGGATCGAGGTCACCGCGCGGCCTTGTCCGCTGCGTCGCCTTCGGGTGCGAAGGTCCAGTCGGGTTGCTTGCGCCAGAAGGATTCGTCGTAGACCGCACGACCGTCCGCGAGGTCGACCAGCTTGGGGATCGGCAGTCGCCGGGGGCGAGGACACCGGTGCAGTTCGATGTGTTCGGCGAACTCGTCCGGGAACGCCCGCAGGATGCTGCTGACCATGACCTGTTCCTCGACGGCGAGGAAGCAGCGGTTGCCGTCGGTGACGTGCTCCAACCATCCGGCGATTGCACTGAGGTCTTGGTCGTCGCCGATGCCGGTCTCGAGCCGCTCGAGGTGTTCGGTGATCGCGCTCGAACCGAGCTTGCACGGTGGGCACTGGCCACAGGATTCGATGGAGAGGAAGCGGGAGAAGCGGTAGGCCGCGTCGACCATGCAGGTGGTGTCGTCGTAGACGATGAACCCGGCGGAGCCCATCCCGCTGCCGATCGCCTGGAAGCCCTCATAGCTGACCGGCACGTCGAGATCGGCTGCCGCCACCACTGCGTTCGCCACCCCCGAGAAGACGGCCTTCACCGTTCGTCCCGGCGCCACACCGCTGCCGACGGCATCGATGACAGCTCGCAATGGCGTCCCCATCTCGACCTCGCCGACATCGGGTGCGATGACGTCGCCGACGACGGTGGTGACAATGGTGCCGGGCGATTCGGGGGTCCCCATCGAACGGAACCAGGCGGCTCCTCTGGCGAGGATGTGCGGGATGTTCGAGAGGGTCTCGACGTTGTTGACCATTGTGGGATTGGAGCCTGAACCGGCCATTTCCCCCGGCTGACGATCGTGGGACTGCCATCCGAGTTGCGGTGCAGTGGCGAACAGGCCGTGCAGATGCGGCGGCAGCCAGCGCGGCAACGGCTCATTGCCCTCGATGACCTCGAGCATCGCCTTCTCCTCACCGAACAAGTACTCCTCGGGCCCCGCCACGATGGTGACCTTGCAATCGGTACAGATGCCTGCCGCCTGGAACTCCTGCACGGCACGAGTGACACCGGCGATCTCGCGCTCGAAGCTGGCCTTCAGACAGATGAACGCCTCGTCGGCCCCCACCGCGAACGCCGCGATCACCAGACCCTCGACCAGCTGATACGGGTTCGCACGCAGCAGCGCCCGATCCTTGAACGTGCCCGGCTCGCCCTCGGCGCCGTTGCACACCAGATACCGCCGACCACCGGTCTGCGCGGCCACACCCGCCCACTTCTGGCCAGTGGGGAACCCACCTCCCCCACGGCCACGCAACCCCGACCTCAGCACCTCGTCGATCGTTGCAGCCGCTCCGAGATCCCGGGCGCGCCGGATGCCCTGACCCCCGGTATCGGTCGCCAAATAGGCGACCAACGACGTGATCGGTTCGGTGGGCAGCAGGAATGTGGTCACGTATCGCTCCTTGGATCGAGCGTCGTATCGGTACGGTCAGCTGTTGACGGGTCCGACGCGTTCACGTACCCACCGTAACGCACGCCTATAGTTCTAGTCACAACTAGAACAAAGGAGAGCTTCGTGTTGGTAGACCAGCGCCCCAAGCTCATCGTCTACGGCGACTTCAACTGCCCGTTCAGCGCGCTCGCCAGCGCTCGCGTCGAGTACCTCGAACGCCACGGATTCGCAGCTGTCGACTGGCGCGCCGTGGAGCACGCCCCAGACATCCCAAGCCAAGGACTCGACTTGATCGGAGATCAGCGAGACGAGCTCCGAGGCGAACTCGACCAGATCCGCAGCCTGCTCACAGATGGCGAAGCCAACCAGCTCACCCTCCCAGCAATCCAATCGAACACCCGTCGAGCAACGTTGGCCTACGCTGCGACGCCCACAGTCGATCGGCCTCGTCTGCGACAGCGCCTATTCGCCGCCTACTGGATGCATCAGGCGGACCTGGCCGATCCGGAAACACTGTTGAGCCTGGGCGCGATCAACGAAGACGAGCCCACCGCCTCACGGTGGCAAGACGAGTGGTTGGCCCTTCCCCGGCCAATCGTGCCCGTGATCGTGCTGCCCGACGGCTACGTCTCCAGAGGGCTCGGTGCTCTCGCCCGACTCGTCCAACTCGCCACGAACCGGGCCCACGACGAGATGCCGGACACGACGGTCTCCGAAGCGAAGGGAAAGCCGAAGGCCGATCCGACCGACCTGGGAGGGGAATCACCCTGCTTCGCCCATCTTTTCGAGGAACGAGAGGGATCACCCTCCGCTGATTCGCTCTGACAGTCCCTGTTGCTCTCCTCATGGGACCTGCGGCCGTTCGCGCGTGACGCCGACTTCCTCGTCGCGGTGTTGTCACCCACCCGGGCCGGGCACGGGAGCAACGCCACGGTCAGGCCGTGATGTCGCGTCGGGCGAATGAGGTCGCTGCGAGGAGGTAGGCGCCGACCGCGTATGCGGCGACAAGCAGGACGGCGGTACCGAAGCTGATTGCGGTGTTTCCGCCGTCGGCGAGTGCGGACATGGCGCTCGCGGGAAGCCACTCTTCGGTCGATGGCCAGAGCGAGTTGAGAAGGAGCTGCTCGCCGAGGAGGAAGTAGCCGACGCCAGCCGCAATGGCGATGGCGGACGACTTCGTGACCATGCCGAGCATGGCACCGAACGCACCCCACGCGAGGCAAGACAACAACACGTTAACAAACGCCGAGAGACCTTCGGTCACGGCGCTGGTGGTCGTCCAGGCCGAGGTGCTGATGTTCTCCTTGGCGGCGAGGGGGAACGCGACCGCGGCGACGAGCCCGGCCGCGATCGCGAGGCCGACCGCGATGAAGGAGGTGAGTGCGACGACCTTGCCGGCCAGAACGCGGAGTCGTCTGGGTTCGATGACCAGCACGGAGCGGATTGTTCCGGTGGTGAAGTCGCCGGCGATGTTGGACGCGAAGATGGCGAGGGTGACGAGCCCGAGGAATGTGGAGGCCGCTCCGAGGCCGGCGAGCCAGCCGCCGGGGGATGCGAGGTCGTCGAGGCTGATCTTGCCCATTGGGCCCGAGTGTGTGCCGGCGTCGTTCGCTCGCAGGATGCTGACAGCGGTGATGGCGATGCTGAAGCCGACGAGCGCGGTGATTGCACCGAGAGCGAAGTTGCGGCGGGTGAGTTTGACCCATTCGGATCGGAACGCGGCGATCATGGGGTGACTCCGGTATCGGTGAGGTCGAGGAAGGTCTGCTCGAGGTTGGCGTCGCGCATCGCAAGTTCGCGCAGGGTGATGCCGGCGTTCATTGCTTGCCGGTTGAGTTCTGCCGCCCAGGACTGGGGGGCGCGGATCTCGAGGTGGTCGTCGCGGGTGCTGGCGGTATAGCCGGCGTTGGCGACGAGTGCGGCGAGGGCGCCGATGTCTGTTGCGTGTTCGGGGGCGACGACGAGGGTGGCGCCGTGGCTGGCGAGCAGTGTGTCGATCGGTCCGGACCACAGCAGTCCGCCGTTCTTGATCAGCACGATCTCGTGGCAGACGGCTTGGATCTCCGAGAGGTTGTGGCTCGAGACGAGCACCGAGGTTCCTTGTTGGCTGAGTTCGCGCAAGAGCATGCGGATCTCGACGATGCCGGCGGGGTCGAGGCCGTTGGTCGGCTCGTCGAGGATCAGCAGCTCCGGATTCTGGAGCAATGCGGCGGCGATGCCGAGCCGCTGCTTCATTCCGAGCGAGTAGTCCTTGAAGCGGTCCTTGCCTCGATCGGTGAGGCCGGCGATGTCGACTACCTCATTGATACGCGACGCAGGTAGCCGGGCCAAGCGGGTGAGCGCGAGGAGGTTCCGGTAGCCGGAGAGCTGCGGGTAGAAGGCGGGTGCCTCGACGAGGGCACCGACCCGGCTCAGGTAGGCGCGAGGGTCGCTGATCGGGTGGCCGAGCACGGTGGCGGTTCCGGCGCTGGGTTGGATGAGGCCGAGCAGCATGCGGATGGTGGTGCTCTTGCCGGCGCCGTTGGGGCCGACAAAGCCGGTGACGTTGCTTCGCTGGAGGTCGAAGGTGAGGTTGTCGACGGCGTGTCGGTCGCCGAACGACTTCGTCAGGCCGTGTACGGAGATCGCCAAGTTGTCGGTCATGAATGGTCGTTTCGTTCGGCTGCCGTGCCGGGCAGTGCGGTGCCGTCGAGGTCTACGACTTCTGCCGATGGGGGCTCGGATGTGTCCGCCGTCGCTCGGTGGAACTCGACGACGAAGCGCACAGGGCCGGTGAGGATCACGCGGTGTGGACGTTGCGGGGCGATCGCGATCGAGTCTCCTGCGCTCAATTGGTGGATCGTTGCCGGTTGGTCGTCGAACGCGAAGCTCGTCTCACCAGTGTGGACGACGAGTCGACCCCAGACGTCGGGTGCGGTTCGGTGGGCGCCGAGCAGTCCGGCGGGGGTGGTGTGCTGGTCGAATTCGGGTGTGGTGCGGACGAGCTCGAGTCCGTCGGGGAGTATCGGCAGAGGTGTCATCGGGTGACCGTGTCGATCTGTGTGATGGCAGTCGTTGCCGGCTCGTTCTCGAGGTCGATATGGGGGAGAAACCGGTCGAGCCACCGGGGAAGCCACCAGTTGGCGTCGCCCACAAGTGCCATCGTGGATGGCACAAGGACCATGCGCACGATGGTGGCGTCGACGGCGACGGCGGTGGCGAGACCGACGCCCATCATCTTGACGATGGGATCGGGGCTGGCGACGAAACCGAGAAAGACACTGATCATGATCATTGCGGCAGCGGTGATCACCTTGGCGGTGGCGCCGAGGCCCTCGACGACGCTGTCGATGTTGGTGTGGCCACTGTGGTACTCCTCACGGATGCGGGAGAGGATGAAGACCTCGTAGTCCATCGAGAGCCCGAACAGGATCGCGAACATCATCATCGGCACGAACGAGGCAATGGGCACTGCCTCGTCGAGGCCGATGAGGCCGCGCCCCCAGCCCCATTGGAAGACAGCGACGACGACGCCGTAGGCGGCACCGATCGACAACAGGTTGAGCAGCGCCGCTTTGAGGGGAACCAGGATCGAGCGGAACACGATCATCAGCAGCAGGAACGACATCGCCACCACGGCGCCGATGAACCATGGGAGCCGGCCGGAGATCTTGTCGGACTGATCGATGAACCCGGCCGTCGGTCCACCGACGAGCACGGTGGCCGTCGCGTCGGCGGTGACGCCGGGCAGCGTGGTGTCGCGCAGTCGGTGCACGAGACCGCTGGTGGCCGCGTCCTGGGGTTTGGTGGTCGGGATCGCGGTGATGATCGCCGTGTCGCCGGCGGTGTTGACCTGCGCTGGCGAGACCGCTTGGACTCCTGCATCAGTGGTGACTGCGGCGGTGATCCGGTCGATGATCGTCGGGTCGGGTGTCGGCCCGAGGTCGACGACGAGCAGGAGGGGTCCGTTGAACCCGGCACCGAAGCCGTCGGCGAGCAGGTCGTAGGCGCGACGCTGAGTGGTGCTGGTGGGAGCAGTACCGGCGTCAGCCTGGCCGAGCTGCATGCCGAGCATCGGGACCGAGAGCGCGAGCAGCACGGTCGTGGCAGCGATGCTGGAACGCCACGGGTGGTATGCCACCCAGTGCGCCCACCGGACCCATCCGCTGTGGCCCGCGTCAGAGGTGGCGGTGTGCTCGCGCTGCGAGCGTGACAGGACGCGGGTGCCGGCGAAGCCGAGCAGGGCCGGGAGCAACGTGACCGCAACGAGGACGGCGATCGCCACGACGATCGAGGCCGAGTAGCCGAGGGCGGCGACGAACGGGATACCGGCGAGTTGCAGCCCGAGGATCGCGACGACCACGGTGCTGCCGGCGATGACGACCGCGTTGCCGGCCGTCGCGTTCGTGCGTCCGATTGACTCGTCGATGTCCATGCCTGCCGCGAGGTTGTCGCGGTGGCGGCTCAGGATGAACAGGGCGTAGTCGATGCCGACACCGAGACCGATCATTGTGCCGAGCCTGGGGGCGACCGATGGGATGTCGATCCACCCGCCCAACAGGCCGATCACGGACAGCCCGGTGAGTAGCCCGGTCAGGGCGGTGACCAGTGGG
>DAORTY010000209.1:0-6013 GCA_035432905.1 Ilumatobacteraceae bacterium
GTACGCCAGCTGCATCGCCACCCCACCGCCGAACGAGTGGCCCACGATGGTGGCGCTGGGTACGTCGATTGCCGCCATGAAGTCGCGCAGCCCGCTGGCGAACGCTCCGAGTGAATAGTCGCCGAGTGGCTTGGCCGATTCACCGTGGCCGAGCATGTCGGGTGCAATGACATCGTGGGTGAGTGCCAGCTGATCGAACACCGGTCGCCACGTGAGCGAGCTGCCCGCCAACCCGTGCAGCAGCAGCACTGCCGGTCCGCTACCGCTGCGGCGGTAACGCACCTCGTGGCCGTGAATCACGACTCGGGCGAGCGGAACGCTCATCGTGTCCATCATGGGGACCTCCTCTGGGTCTCTCATCAGCCCAAGATCATCCTGCACCCACTCTGCTAACTTTTGCAAGCACTGTGTGTGTGACAGTTGACCCACCGCCGGTCGAGAGGTCCTCACTCGACGACGAAGGTGATCGAGTCGCTGGCCTTGTTGCCCTTGGAGTCGACGACGGTGAGTGTGAGCGTGATGGAGCCCTGCACGTTCCAGGTGCCGCTGAACCAGTTGCCCGGCTTCCACGTGTCGGGGTCGGGCTGCACCGGCCCGTTGAGCGTCCACACGCCCGAGATTGCGCCGGGTGCGTCGACGTTCCAAATGGCCTGCTTGCCCATCTTCACCTTCCTCGGGCCGCTGAGTTCGACGCGCAAGCCGGTCGCATTGGTGTCGAGGGACGAGGAGGGTGTGGACGAGTCTATGGCGGAGTACACGGCCAGGCCGACTCCAGTGAGGCCGACGAGCGTGATCGCGGCGATCGCGACGGGACGGCGTCGTCGGTTCGCAGCGACCGTCGTTGGAGGCACGTCGGTGAGCGAGGCGAGTGCACCATCGACCTCGGCGAGCCACTGCTCGATGGTCTGTTGGCGACGGTCCGGGTTGGTGTCGAGGCCGCGCAGCAACGCTTGGCGGAGGGCCAAGGGGATGGTGTCCGGCAGCGGTCGGCCGTGCTCGATGGTGCCGCTCGACACACGGCGCACGGGGTCGGGTGCCTCGCCGCAGGCAATCTGCGCGAGCAACGCACTGGCCGCGAAGATGTCGGTGCGTGTGTCGATCTTCGCGCCGGCCAACGACTGCTCCGGAGCCATGTAGCCGGCAGTGCCGACGCCGACAGTGACCCCCGAGTCGAAGGCGAGGTCTTTCGCCAGACCGAGGTCGCCGAGCATCAGGCGCTCGCCCGGACGCAGGATGGAGTTGTCGGTGCTGGCTGCGCGTTGACCGGTCGTGGTGGTGCCGGCGGCGCGGGTGATGAGCATGTTCGAGGGCTTCACGTCGCGGTGGGCAATTCGCCGCTCGTGCAGCACACCCAGCGCGTCGGCGATCGCGTGTGCCGCCACACGGAGTTGGTCGGGACCCAGGCGGACCTGCTTCTGCGCGAGCTCGACCATGCGTTGCTCGAGCGTGCCCTCGGTGGCGAAGTCCATCACGAGGTAGGGACGGCCATCCTCGGTTTCGGCGATGTCGCGGATCTGCACCACTCGCGCATCGTTGAGCGAGCGAAGCAAACGCGCCTCCTGCACGAACCGGCCACGCACCTCGGGCTCCCACGACCAGCGATCGCTGAGCAGCTTCACCGCGACCGGCACCGCCAGCCGCTCGTCGTGAGCCAGGTAGACGGTGGCGAAGTTGCCGGCTCCGAGACGCCGTTGCACCACGTAGCGCCCACCGCCGAACGAGCGTGGCTCACCCGGCGAGAGCGGTGATTGCCAGGCCGACGTGTCACTCATCGGATCATGTCGCGCGCCCGGTCAGGCGAGCGAGCCGCCGTTGCGGAACTGCTCTTGGATGCGGTCGGAGATGTACTGCCGGCCGCGGCTGATGCGCGTGCGGACGGTGTTGAGCGGGATGCCGAGCGCTTCGGCGATGGCTGCATAATCCATGCCCTCGACATCGCACATCGTGACGGGATCGCGGAACTTCTGGTCGAGCTCGTCGAGTGCCTGTTGGATCATCGCGCGACTGGCGACGATGGAGCTCATGTTGCGCACCTGCTCGGTGAGCGCGCTCAGATCGTCGCCCTGGGGCGAGGTGACGCGCTTGTTGCGGCGCAGGATCTGCAGCGCCTCGCGCTCGGCCACCCGGTAGAGCCAGGTGGTGAAGCGCGACCTTCGTTCGAAGCTACTGATGCCTCGTGAGACAGCCATCAGCGTGTTCTGCATGGCATCTTGCACGTCGCCCTCGTCGATGAGCATCTTGCGGACAGCGGCGAGCGCGAGCCGATGCCGGTCGATCATCTGCAGCAGGAAGTCCAGAGCGTCGCGATCACCCGTGGCGGCCAGGTCGACCACGTCGGCAAGTGCAACCTCGATGGCCGGAAAGTCACCGCGTGCTCGAGCGGCTGCGATATCGCCATCGACCTTGGTTCGCGTTCCGAGGTCCAGTGTCATTGGCGCCTAAGCTACTGCGAAATCACGTCGCAGTTGGGAGGGGGAGACGGGTGAGCTGGGCCATCGGCATCGATTTCGGCACGTCTCGATCGGCTGGCGCCATCAGCGAGCTCGACCTTCGCCGCCTCGCGCCCGACCCCGCCACCGGCAAGTCCATTGCACCGATCATGGCGCCCACGGTGTCGCCGCTCGAGATCGAAGGAAATCGCTGGATCCCGTCGATGGTGCTGCGCACAGAAGATGGTCAGATGGTCGTCGGTGCCGCTGCCGACAATCTGGCCGGTGTGTACCCCGACCGTCTCGAGCGCACGCCGAAACGATCGCTGGGCACCGCCGCACCCCTGCTGCTCGGTGGCGAACCGGTCGACCCACGCGATGCGGTGGCAGCGGTGATGCGCATGATCGTGGCCGAAGGTCGCTTGCGTCAGGGAGAGGAACCTGCAGGGTGTGTGGTCACCCATCCGGTGCGATGGGCCGGCGTGCGCCGGGCGGCCCTGGCCGAAGCCGCGGCGAGGGCCGGTCTGCGTGACGTGCAGATGGTCGAAGAGCCCGTGGCGGCCGCCATCCACTACGCCAGTGAACACGTCGCGCTCGGCGCTCACGTCGGCGTGTACGACCTTGGCGGCGGCACGTTCGACACTGCGCTGCTGCAGCGCACCGACCGCGGTTTCGAAGTGGTCGGCGTGCCCGGCGGCGACGACAACATCGGCGGCGAGAACTTCGACCACCGCCTGTTCCGATACTTCGGGTCCTGCTTGGCGGACGTCGATGCCGATCTGTGGGAACAGATGATGACCAGCGACGACCGCAAGTGGAAGCGGGCGGCGCTCGATCTGCTGGTGCAGGCTCGCCGAGCCAAGGAAGCGCTGTCCTCGTACACCTCCACGCAGGTGTTCGTCCCCGTGGCCGACCGCGACATCGTCGTCAACCGCAGCCAGTTCGAAGCGATGATCATCGACGACATCGAGCGCACTGTCGGCCTGATGGAGGACACGGTCATCGATGCCGGGCTACGTATCGACGACCTCGCAGCCATCTTCCTCGTCGGCGGCTCGTCGCGCGTGCCACTGGTGGCGCAGATGGTCACCGAGCGTTTCGGAGCGCGAGTCATCACCCGCGACGAACCCAAGGGCGTGGTAGCCCTTGGTGCAGCACGACTGGCTGCGCTGCGGTTTCTGGTCCCCCGGCGTCGCGCTGACGCAGTGGCCGCCGCCACCGCCACAGTCTCGTCGCAAGTGTCCGCTGATCCACCGCCGCCGGATGCGTCCACCGCCGTCGCCGGTATTCCCATCCCCACCGCGGCGCCACCCGTCGCCGACCCTGGTGCGTGGCTTGCCAATCTGCCGATACCGCGCTCCGACGACCGCCTGCGGGCCGAGGCGGATACGGCAGCTGCACCGCCCACCGTTGCACCGCCCACCACCTGGGCTCCGGCAGCCTCGTCGCCACCTCCGGCCGACTTCCTGGCCAACCTGCCCGTTCCCGGCTCGCCATCCCTCACCGGCCCTTCGCCTGCCGCGACGATCGGTGCCGCGCAGCCGTACCCGGCTGTCTCGGCCACGCCCATCACGCCCGTCATTCCCGTGGCGCCGGCCGGTGCCATGCCAGGTCCTGGCGCGGTCAGCATCGCCTGGCGGCTGCCGATTCCCGACCAGCCAGGGCAGCTAGCGGCCGACCGCAACGCAGTGGTGTTCGGTGGCCTTTCGGGCATCGTGCGCTGCGTGGATCCTGCCAACGGGCAGATGCGATGGCAGCAGCCGCTCAACGCACCCAGCTGGGCCGCGCCCGCACTGACCGACGATTCGGTCGTACTCGGCTCCTCCGATGGTCGTGTGCTGCTGCTGGATCGTGCCACCGGAGCAGTGCGCTGGCAGGTCTCCGTCGGCTCACCCGTCATCAGCACGCCGGCAGTCGTCGGTGGGCTGGTCGTCGTGGGCAACGATGGCAGCAGGGTCATCGGGCTCGATCGGGTCACCGGCGCAGTGCGCTGGGATCTTCCTGTCGGTGCACCCGTTCGGGCCGGCATCGTTGTTGTCGGGTCCGAGGTCGTGGTGGCCACCACCGCCGGCCAGGTCTTCGTCGTGCATGCCGAGTCCGGCCGCCCACGATGGGGCTATCGCTGCGGTGGCCAGGTGATGCTCACACCCGGCGTCGCTGCCGACCGGGTCCTGGTGCCCAGCCGCGACGGCATCGTGCACGGTCTCCGGCTGGCCGACGGGGCAGCGCTCTACGGGGTCCGCTGCGCCGGTGCGCCGGCTACTTCGGTGGCCGTGGCGGGCGACCTGTTCGGCGTGGTCGACGAGCGCGGTGGGCTGCGGGTGCATCGTGTTGACAGCGGGCTGGCGGTCAGCGAAAGCACCGTTGCGCAGACCCAGGCGGCCGGTCTGGTGCTGGCGCCTGTCGGCGCTCCCACGGTGGCAGTGGTGGAGACCGGCGGGCAACTCGTGTCGGTCGACCTGGCAACTCGCCGAACCCTGTTCTCGGTGCCCACCGGCGACAGCAACAGGTCGGTGCCGGTGATGGCCGGCGGGTTGGTCTGCGTCGCAACGACGTTCGGGCAGCTCTACGGCATTGTGGTGCCGTAGAGCTGCCCGAACAGGGTGACTCTGTGTGGTTGCAGTGAGACCGCGTGTTATCAGGTGATCTTCAGGTTGAAGGGCATCAGCACGATGCGAGCGATGCTGTCGAGAATTCCGTCGTCGTCAACGCTCGAGCCACCGAAGGGTTCCCCGGACTCGTTACCTGCAGAGCCGGCCGTGGCGTCGTCGGCCGAGTCGCTCTCGGCGACGATCATCGAGTGGTCAGCGTCGGTCCATGCGTCCTCGAAGGCATCGATGCTGATGGCGACACCGGCGCCGTCGGGGAAGCCGGGGTCGTTGATGTAGACGACTCCCGCCTCGTCGTCGATGCCGGTGATGACCACGGCGTGACCAGCGACCAGGTCGTCTTGGAACGGCTGGTCTCCCGCACCGTACAGGTCGTCGGAGTCGAGGCCGATGATGATCTGATCGCCGTTGTCGAGCATCGTGCGCAGGTCGTCGATGGTGCCGGTCTCCACCTCGGCATCCACGCCGTAGTGGTCGAGCAGCGCAATGCCACCCTCGATCGACATGCCGGTGGGGCCGAGTAGTTGCAGCTCGTTGGCCAGGTCGACCACGTCGCCCTGGGGAACGTCCTCGCCGGTGATCTCGCTGAGCACCATTGCCACCGAGGTGGGCAGGCAGTCGTTCGAGCCGACCTGTGCTTGGTGGTAGGGGATCTCGGCCATCGGGTCGCCGTGCACGTTGTCGTCATCGTCGTCGTCGGTGCCGTCATCGTCGTTGTCGGTGCCGTCATCGACGATGACCTCACCGTTGTGATCGATGAAGTTGCCGTCGTGGTCCACCGTCTGACCGTCGTCGTCCGTGTCGAACGGGCCGATCGGCTCACCGGTCTCCGGGTCGAGCTGGGTGTCGAGCACACCGTCGCCGTCGGTGTCCTGGCCCACCGCGTCGATGACGCCGTCGCCGTCGAAGTCGGACACCATGGTGTCGAGCACGCCGTCGCCATCGAGGTCGATGCCCATGTGCTCACCGCCTTGC
>DAORTY010000210.1:0-1539 GCA_035432905.1 Ilumatobacteraceae bacterium
CTGATCCACACCGAGATGAAGGCGCGCGACACTGCCGCCGTCATCGTCACGCACGACATGCGCATGACCGAGTATGCAGACCGCACGGTGCAGATCATCGACGGCCGGTTGAACACCGACCGGGTCGAAGAACCCGCTTCCTAGTCCAGGAAGGTCCTAGTTCACCATTGCGCCGGCGACGATGGCGTGCACTTGGTCGCCGTTGAGTTCGTCCTGCTCGCACAGGGCGTCAGCGAGGGCCAGCAGAGCACGACGGTGCTCGAGCAGTGTGCAGGCGGCACGATCGGCGGCGGCGTTCATCAGTTCGTCTGCCTTGCCTCGTGCGACCTCGTCGTGCAGCACCTTGGCCACCAGGTTGTCGGCACCCATCATCTGCGCTGCCTCCAGGCTGAGCAGGCTCCTGCTGGCGCCCAGCATGCCGACCAACTGAGCAGCGATGACGGTGGCCACCTGCAGGTCGCTGGCGATACCGCTGGAGGCTTCGCCGAACTCCTGGATCTCGGCGGCGCGGCCACCCATGGCGATCACCATCAGCTGGTGAGCTTCGGTCGGTGTGCGCAGGTAGCGCTCGTCGACGTCGCCGTGGGCAACGAGGCCGAGCGAACCCGACCGGCGCAAGATGCTGGCCAGCTTCACGTCGCGGCCGGCCAGTGTGGCGAGCAGCGCGTGCCCCGACTCGTGGATCGCAACCCGGCGCTTCTCGTCGGGGTGGTAGCCGACATCGTGCGACAGCCCGACCTCGGTGACCATCTGCGCGTCGATGACGTCCTTGAACCCCATCTCGCTGCGGCCGTCACGCAGCGCCAGGACCAGCGACTCATCCAGGAGCCGTTCGATGCGTACAGGGGTGTAGCCGGCGCTGAGGTCGGCCACGAATGCCGCGGACACGGTGTTGTCGTGCGCCTTGCGGGCGAGGTAGTACTCGGCGATCTCCAGCCGGTCGGTGCGCGGCGGCAGATCGAAGTGAATACTGCGGTCGAAGCGGCCGGGTCGCATCAGCGCGGGGTCGAGGTCGGCGGCGCGGTTGGTGGCGGCGATCAGCAGCACGTTGTCCATGATCAGTTTCGGTCGCGGCAGCGCCATCGAGTCGGGCAGCAAACGGTTGACCGAATCGATGATCGTGTTGGCGAACTTCTGGCCGGACGTCGGGAGGTCGAAGCTCTGCATCTGGACGAGCAACTCGTTGACGATCGAGCCTTCTCGACCGTTGCCCTTGCCCATACCGGTGCGGGAAAGCCCGATGGCATCGAACTCCTCGATGAATCCGATGGCGCCGCCTTCCTTGCGGGCGGACTTTCGAAGTGCCTTGAAGTACGACCGAATCTTGCGGTTGGTCTGGCCGTAGAACATCGACTCGAACTGCGTGCCGGAGATGAACAGGAACGGCACCCCTGCCTCAGCAGCCAGCGCTTTTGCCAGGTAGGTCTTGCCGGTGCCCGGAGGCCCTTCGAACAGAATGCCGCGGCGCGCCGAGCCGCCCATCTGCTGGCGAAACTGCTGATGGTTGAGAAATATGTTCAACGTGTCGACGGCCTCGCG
>DAORTY010000210.1:1639-5967 GCA_035432905.1 Ilumatobacteraceae bacterium
GTGGCCCACAGGCCGTGCTCGTGCAGCCGGAACACATCGATCTCGGCCTTCTCGCGGGCACCACTACTGACGACCGCGCGACCCTTTTCGTGCACGTCCAGCATCAGTTCGGTGGCCTTCTCCAGGCTGTAGCCGAAGACCTTCTGGAAGACGAACGTGACGTAGCTCATCAGGTTGATCGGGTCGTTCCACACCAACACGATCCATGGGCGATCGTTGGCGGTTCGCTCCTCGATCTCGGGCCGGTCGATGACAACCGGGGCAGTCATGGGTGGCATAGCCGACATTCTGCCGTGAAAAACTGGCCTCTGAACAGGACTGCTGCGGCGGAAGTGGCCGTGCGCAGCGCGTACCCCTACGATGGTCTGCACTATGGCAGTCGGTTCACGACCCCTTGTTCCTTCTCGGCTCTCGCCGGGAGGGGTGGCGCATGGGTCACGCCGCACACCCACATCGAAGCTCGGTGGCTACATCGCGCTCACCAAGCCGAGGATCATCGAGCTGCTGCTCATCACCACGGTTCCCACGATGATCGTGGCGCAGGGCGGCTGGCCACGAACCACGCTGGTGCTCATCACCTTGCTGGGCGGCACCCTCGCTGCCGGTGGGGCCAACGCCATCAACATGGTGGTCGACCGAGACATCGACAAGCTGATGCCGCGCACCCAGGGGCGTCCGCTGGCCACCGGTCTGTTGCAGCCCCGTCAGGCGCTGGTGTTCGCGATTGCGCTGGAGATCGCTGCATTCGCGGTGCTGTGGACGTGGGCCAACTTCTTGTCGGCGGTGTTCGCCCTCTCCGCCACGCTGTTCTACGTGTTCGTGTACACCCTGTGGCTGAAGCGCACCAGTTCGCAGAACATCGTCATCGGTGGGGCGGCCGGAGCAGTGCCCGTGCTGGTTGGTTGGTCAGCGGTGCAGAACAATGTCGCCTGGACGCCGGTGGTGCTCTTCGTTGTCATGTTCCTGTGGACGCCCCCGCACTTCTGGGCACTGGCCATTCGCTACACCGAGGACTACCGCGCCGCGAACGTGCCGATGCTGCCAGTCGTCGCCACGCTGGAAGTCACCGTTCGCAAGATGGTGATGTACACGGCGCTGATGGTTGCCAGCACGCTCGTGTTGTGGCCCGTCGCCAGCCTCGGGTTGATCTACGGCATTTCGGCGATCGTGCTCGGCGCGCTCTTCCTCTGGGGCACCATCGACCTCGGCCACAACCCCACGCCGCAACGCTCGATGAGGGTCTTCGGGTACTCCATCACCTACGTCACCTTGCTCTTCGCCGCCATGACCATCGATGTCTTCGTCGGTCGGCGGGGCTGAGGATTTCCCATCGGCATGGCACCCTCGGATAGTGTCGGCCCAGCACACCTTTCATACGATCTGTCACCTGTTCAATCTGACTAGCTAGGGCCTTGCGCGTCGCGCGCCCGACACGAAACGAGTTCGCTACCTATGACCACCATCGATACCCACGTCGCCAGCGCCCCCGCCGCAGCGGGCCCTCGGCTCGCGTGCGTCGCCGACTGGTTGACCACCACCGACCACAAGCGCCTCGGCCGTCTGTACATCGGTACCGGTGCGATCGCCTTCCTCGCTCCGGTCGTGGCGTCGTTGCTGCTCGGACTGGAGCGCATCTCGCCCACTCGCGAGCTACTGCAAGTCGGTTCGCTCACGCAGTTGTTCGCGCTGCAGCGATTCGGCTTCAACTACTTGGCACTGGTGCCATTGCTGCTGGGTGTGGCCCTGGCAATCGTGCCGCTGCAGGTCGGCGCCCGTGCGCTGGCCCTGCCTCGGCTCGCCGCTGCCGGCTTCTGGGCGTGGTGTGTCGGTGCGCTGTTGGCTGGGTTCGCGCTGCTCAACAACGGTGGACCCGGAGGCGGCAATCCTCGGTTCGTCGATCTCTTCACACTTGCTGCCGCACTCATTGCTGCCGGGCTGCTGTCCGCAGTGGTGGCGCTTCTCACCACCATTCTCACCACGCGCTCACCCGGCATGAACATGCGCCGCCTGCCGTTCTTCACATGGTCGGTACTGGTCGGCTCGCTGGGCCTGCTCGTCGCGCTGCCGGTGCTCATCGGCAACTTGCTCTACGTCTACTTCGCTCACCACTACGCCTCGGGCAGCGAGCTCAGCGGAAATGGGGCGCTCGGGCAGTGGGCTGGTCTCTCGTTCACGCAGCCCACCACGATCATCTTCGTCATCCCGGTGTTCGGCTTCCTGGCGGAAGCAGTCGCAACCGGCAGCCGGCAGCGTCTGCGTACACGGGGCTTCACGTACACCGGCATCGGGCTGCTCGGCGTGGCGGCGTTCGGCACCGTGCTGCAGTGGCCCGCCACCTTGCGCACCGGTTTCCTCGACGCTTCACTCGGCGACAAGGTCGACGATCTGCTGCCGTACGCAATGGTGCACCTGCTCCCGCTACTCGGCGCGTTCATCGCCTTCTCGTTGCCGCTCCGGGGAATTGCCGCCAAGCCCAAGATCTCCACGCCGTTGGTCTTCGCCGTCCTCGCCGGTGTGCTCGCCCTTGGTGGTGTCGCCGCCAGCGCGCTGAACCACATTGCAGATGCCGGCTTGATCGGAACCACGTACGAAGAGGGCACATGGCTGCTGCTCGTGTTCTCCGGGGTCCTCGCCACGATGGGTGCCGTTGCGTACTGGGGCCCGAAGTGGTGGGGCCGCTCGTTGCCGATGAAGACGTCGCTGCCGCTCGCTGCCCTCGCCTTCGTGGGTGCCGGCATCTCGGCTCTGTCGCTGATGATCGCCGGTTTCGCAGACCAACCCGGTGGTGTCTTCCCGAGGGTCGAGGCGGGCAAGGACGCGGTCGTCAACTTCGATTACTCGGGCCCGATGGCACTCTGGAACACGCTCAACGTCGCGGGTCTGTGCCTCTTGCTGCTGTCCGTGCTCACCTTCGCAGCGCTCGCACTGCGTACGTTCCGACGTGGTGAGATCGCGGGCGACGACCCGTGGGATGGCCAGACGCTGGAGTGGGCAACAACCTCGCCGGCACCCGCCGACAACTTCGCCGCCCTGCACATCGTGCAGTCGGCCGAACCTCTCCTTGACCTCAAGCCCTCGAACCGGAGTGACGCCTGATGATCGCCCTTCCCTCGGCTCCTGCACCGGCACCTCGCCGCCAGGTCTTCGTCGGCACCGCCGTGGCGTGTGCCGCCGGCACCGCCCTGATGGGCGGCATGCTGGCCCTCTACCTTCGCTTCCGCGACGTCGCCATTCACACCGGCGACGGCACCTGGATACCCGCCAACGTGAAGATCTCGCTCGTGGCAGCCAACATCATGCTGATCGCATTCATCCCCATCTGCGTGTTCGCGCAGTGGGCGGTGTACTCGGCCAAGCGCGGTGATTCACCGCACGCCGGTCTGGCGCTCGGCCTCACGGGCCTGATGGGCCTGTTGTTCATCAACGCCCAGGCGTACATCTACTCGCAGGCGAAGATGCCTGCGAACGGTGGCACCTTCGCTGCGTTGTTCTACGTCTTCACCGGCGCGATGACCGTGCTCGTCGTCATCGGTGTGGTCTTCAGCGCCGTCACGGCTTTCCGCTTTCTCGGCGGGCGCACAGCGGATCGCGAGATCGTGTCGGCGCATGCGATGTATTGGTATTTCCTGAGCTTCGTCTTCACGATGCTCTGGTTCGTGGTCTACGTGACGAAGTAGCGGGGAGCCAATGTTCACCACCGGTTCAAAACTTTTCTTCGGGGCTACCGCCCTCTCGGTTGTCGGCGCCATTGTGTTTGCCGTCACCACCGGCGGCCCCACGGGCCTCATGGGCACCGTCGGCATGCTGTCGCTGGCATCCATTTTCGGATTCCTCGGCGGTATCAACTTCTTCAACGGTGACGGCAACGTGCCGGCCTTGCAGCCGGGCGCACAGCACACGGCCGCAGCGGCGCAGCAACCAGTTGGCAGCAGCATCTGGCCGTTGGTTGCAGCGGTCGCCCTTGGCGGCGTGATCGTTGGCGCCCTCAGCAAGCCGATCGTCTTCAAGGTCTCGATCGGGATTCTTCTCGTTGCCGCGATCGAGTGGATGGTGCAGGGCTGGAGCGAGCGGGCAAGTGCCGACGCGGCGTACAACGCCGGCGTCCGCAAGCGCCTGCTCCACCCGCTGGAGTTCCCCGTCGTGGGGGCCGTCGGCCTTGGAGTTGTCGTCTACTCCTTCTCGCGCATCATGCTCACCGTCAGTAAAGAAGCCACACCGTGGGTGTTCATGATGATCGGCGCCATCATCGCCTTCGGTGCATTCCTGTTCGCCAGCAAGCGCAAGATCGGCCGTGGCGCCGTCCTCGGCGTGTGCAGCATCGGTGCCGT
>DAORTY010000211.1:0-5963 GCA_035432905.1 Ilumatobacteraceae bacterium
TCGCCGAGAAGCTGATCACCAAGGCCAAGAAGGCTCAGGACGAAGGCCCGATGCGGGTTCACCGCATCCGCCAGATCCAGGGTTACCTGGGCGACAAGGAAATGACCCACAAGCTGGTCAACGATGTCGCCACCCGCTACACGGAGCGCAACGGTGGTTACCTGCGCATCCTCAAGCTGGGCCCGCGCCACGGCGACAACGCTCAGATGGCTCGTATCGAACTCGTCTGATCACCGATCTACGTAGATGGGCGTCGCCTCCGGGCGGCGTCCATTTGTCGTTTTGGCACGCATTCCGCGGATACGGTCAGTGGAGTATGCGCAGTGCTCCTTCGGTGTTCGTGTCCCACGCCGGCGACGCGGCCGAGTTGCTGTCGATATTGCGCGAGGCCGGGTTCAGTGCCGGTTCGTCGACGCGTGTGACGTTCACCGTCCTCGACACCATTGACGGCCGACTGCATCGAAAGGGCATGCGGCTGGTCGCAACCGGCACGGGGAGCACGTCGACGATGACGTTGGAGCTGTCGAAGGTTGGCGCTGCGCACAGCAGCGCCACCACGGACCGGCTTCCGCTGCGGGCGAGCGAACTGCACAGCGGGGAGCTGTGCGAGGCCATCCAGGCCGTGACCGGCGAGCGTGTGCTGCTGGCGCAGACCACGATCGTGGCAACACGAACGCTGCCGACGCAGCGGGACCACGCTGGCGAGCTGAAGGCGCTCTTGACGGTCGATGACCGGGTGCATCTGGCGGGGCGCCGAAAGTCGTTGCTGTCGGCGGCGACGGTACATCGGGTAGCGGGCCAGGGGATGTTCCGCCGGCGAGCGGAGGCGTTGTGTGTCGAGGCCGGCTTTGTCGCCGCCAGCGACGATGTGCTGGCGATGGCCGTGCGGGCAGCTGGTATCGACCTTCGAGGAGTGTTGCGGTCGCCGGCTGACGCATTCGACGACGAGACCACGGCATTCGATGGATTGCGATCCGTTCTGGCTCAGTTGACGATCGAGATCGGGGCATTTTGGCAGGGTGCCGCTGACGGTCGCGACCCGGCATTCGTGCACGGTCTTCGCGTCGCCATCCGGCGCAGTCGCTCGGTGCTCGTCGAGGGCAGATCGGTAGTGCCTCGTGGAGTGTTCTCCTGGGCCGATCACGGCCTGGGAATACTGGGCGCCTGCACCGGACCAGCGCGAGACCTCGACGTCTACCTCGCTGAGTGGCCCAGCTACACATCGATGCTCGACGAAGAAACGGTCACGGCGCTCGACCCCGTCAAGGCACTCCTGGAGGTTCGCCGTCATGTTGCCTACGGAGAACTGGCGACCGCGATGCAGCTACCCGACACCACGGAGTTCGTGCGCGACTGGGGCAGATGGCTGCACGAGCCGGTTTCAAGCCGATCTGGTCGCCGCAGCTCGGACGGTGTTCGAGGTCTCGCCGAGTTCATTGTCGAGCGCATCGAGCGCGCCCACCGAACGCTGCTGGAGAACGGCCGCCAGATCACCGATGCATCGCCGGCCACCCAGCTGCATGACTTGCGCCGAGACGCAAAACGTCTGCGCTACCTGCTCGAGTGTTTCAGCGCACTCTTGCCGCGAAAGGCGACGAGAGACTTCGTGCGGCGCCTGAAGTCCCTGCAGGACAACTTGGGGGCCCACCAAGACGCAGAGGTGCACGCCGCGCAGACGGTTGCGCTCGTGCTGCACCACGATGCACTGGAGTGGCCCGGGGCGACAGTGGCTGCCGCTGGTGTGTTGGCCGGCCGGATGGAGCAGCAATGCAACGCCGCTCGCGCCGAGTTCGGTGCGCGTTTCGCGGAGTACGACTCACCCGCGACGCAGGCCGCGCTGATGCGGATTCTCATCGTGAAACCTGCCTGACCAGCGCCGCGTTGGCGTCTGCGTACCCGCCGTTCATCTTTCACTCAGCTCACTTTCACGCAGAGTTCGCTCGCGCCTAGAGTGCCGAGCGGTTCCCGAAACACCGATGAGGACAGATGCGTTTTCGACTAATCCCCCGCGATGAGAGCTTCTACCCGCTGTTCGAGCAGATGGCCCAGATCGCCGCCGACACTGCCCTGGCTCTGTCCGAGGCCATAAGTTCGCTGCCGGTGTCTGCCGACGCGAGCGGTGCAGTCGTCGCCGCCGAGAAGCGGGCCGACGGTGTACTGCGCGAGATCCGTGCGCAGTTGGAACACGCCATCGTCACGCCGTTCGATCGAGAGGACATTCAGGCGCTGGCGAACGCGCTCGATGACGTGGTCGACGAGATGCGGGCTGCCGCCGATTCGGCACTCCAACACCACATTGCAACTGCGTTGCCGGGTATCGAGGAACTGTTGCGGGTGTTGTGTGAGATCACCGCTCGCAATGTGGCCCTGGTGCACGGTTTGCGTACGCTGCGCAACCTGACTCCCATCATCGACGAGATCGAACGCCTGGAGAGCGAGGCGGACGGCATCTACCGCACAGTGATGGCCGAACTGTTCAGTGGTCGTCACGATGCCCTCGACATCTTGCGGTGGAAGGACGTCGTGGAGGCCATCGAGAGTGCCATCGACGCGGTCGAGGACGCCAGTGATGAAGTGCAGTCAATCGCGGTGAAGCACGCCTGACATGGCCAACCTGATGGTGATCGCCGTTGTCGGCATCGCACTGATCTTTGACTTCGTCAACGGCTTTCACGATGCTGCCAACTCCATCGCGACGGTGGTCGCAACGCGGGTTCTGAAGCCGTGGCAAGCCGTGCTGTGGGCTGCGTTCTTCAATTTCGCTGCGTTCTTCTTCCTGCCGCTCGAGGTGGCCAACGCGATTGCGAAGATCGTCTCACCCGAGTTCATTTCCATCGGCCTCGTGTTCGCCGGTTTGATGGGGGCCATCTTCTGGAACGTCCTGACGGCATGGCTGGGTCTGCCGTCGTCGTCGTCGCATGCACTCATCGGTGGCATGGTCGGCGCAGGTTTCGCGAAGGTCGGCCCCGACGTCTTCACCAAGAGCACGATGATCACGCTGCGCAAGACCGGCGTCTTCATCATCTACTCACCGTTGGTGGGTCTGGTGTTGGCGTTCTCGTTGATCGTGATCGTGATGTGGGTCGTGCACCGCATTCGCAACAAGCACGCGGTCAATCGCACGTTCCGCGGGCTGCAGTTGGTGTCGGCGGCAGCGTTCAGCCTGGGCCACGGCGCGAATGATGCGCAAAAGACGATGGGTATCATCGCGGCGCTGCTGATTGGTGCTCACAAGTTGGATGCGAGCGTGCTCGACCACCCCGATGGCCTGCCGTTGTGGATCGTGCTGTCGTGCCACGGGGCGATCGCGCTGGGCACGATGATGGGTGGTTGGAAGATCGTCAAGACGATGGGCAGCAAGCTCACGCGGCTGGAACCGATGGGTGGCGTGTGCGCCGAGTCGGCGGCGGCGGCCACGCTCTTCTTCGCGTCTTACAACGGCATCCCGGTCAGCACCACACACACCATCACCGGGGCGATCGTCGGTGTCGGCTCGGCCAACCGAATCTCAGCGGTGCGGTGGAACATCGCTCGCCGGGTGGTGTGGGCCTGGGTGCTCACCATTCCCGGCTCGGCAGCGGTTGCGATAGTGATGTACCTGATCGTGGAGGTGTTCAACTGATGGATCGTCGTGCCGTGTTCTTTCTCATCGCCGCCGTCCTGGCCGGCGTGCTCATTCCGCTGGTGCCCGACGAGCCGGCTCATCCGGGTGTGCAGTACGTCGGCCCGGCGCTGGTCGTCGGGTACCTGGTGTTGGCGCTGTTGTCGTACCTCGACCACACGACACGACACCGCGACCAACCTTGACGGGCACGGCTGCCGCCGACCGGGTGACGTCTGGGTCCGTGGCGTCGCCCTCTAACCTCTAGACCCATGGCCAGCCGATCGCCCCAACCTGTGCTGGCGATGACGATCGGGGCGCTGCTCGGGGCGGTAGCACTCGGGGCGTTGACGCTGTACGCCCACGACCGGGCCACGCCGGCGCCGGTTGCGGCCCCGCCGGTGACCGTGCCGGCAGCGCAACCCGCAGCGCTGGCGACGCCGCTGCTCTCGGTGCGTCGGTCGCCGATCGTCCTTGCTCAGGACCGACGTGCAGACCTTCTGATCGCCGCTGCCGCGCCGTTGGCCACGTCCGTCGACGGTTCCTCATGCCTCTCGCTCGGGCTCGATGATCGTGAGTTGGTGGCGCGCAACAGCGACGTTGCCGTGATTCCGGCGAGCAACTTGAAGATCGTGGTGGCCGCGGTAGCACTGGACGTGCTCGGCCCGGACCACGTCTTCACCACCAGCGTCGTGGGTGCAGCCCCCGTGAACGGAGTCGTCGAGGGCGACGTGTATCTCCTCGGCGGTGGCGACCCTGTGCTCAGCGAGCAGTGGTATACGCAGCCCAGCGGCAGTCGCAAGCGGCCACCGACCCATGCCACCAGTGTCGAGGCGTTGGCCGACGCGATGGCGACCGCCGGAGTCACCCAGATCACCGGGCAGGTACTGGGCGACGACAGTCGCTACGACGCCGAGCGCTATCCGCCGGGGTGGGCCAACGATGTCAGGGTGTCGTTCGATGGCGGTGCGGTCGGGGCGCTGGTGATCAACGACTCGCGCTCCACCAACGATTCGCAGAGCGACCAGCCGGCGGCGAAGGCGGCGCAGACCTTTGCCGGTCTGCTCACCACGCGAGGCATTGCGGTAGGTGGATCTGCCACGGGCACGGCGCCTACCGGGCTCGGCGTGCTGGCCAGCGTGCAATCGGCGCCGCTCACCGAGCTCCTCAATGAGCTGCTGGCCACGAGCGACAACCTCACCGCCGAGATGATGGTGAAGGAGATCGGCGTCGCCGTCTCCCAGAGCGGCACGCGAGAGGCGGGCCTACAGGCCATGCTCGATCGGCTGAACACCTGGGGTGTTGCGACCGCAGGGCTCGTGTTCACCGATGGCTCCGGGCTCAGCCACGACAACCGGCTGACGTGTACGGCACTTGCCGGTGTGCTGCGGCGGGGGAGCGCCGCCGATGGCGTGGGAGCAGCACTGGCCATCGCCGGCCAGGATGGCTCGACGTTGGCAGATTCGTTCGAACAGGACGGGTTGGTCGGTGTGTTGCAGGGCAAGACCGGCACACTGCACAACCCGAACGAGGTCAAGTCGCTGAGCGGCTACTTCGTGACGGCACCCGATGAGATCGAGTTCGTGCTGTTACTCAATGGTCCTGCGGCCACCGAGTACGCGACCGCGTGGGATCAATTGGCGGCGGCCCTGTTGGCCACGGCGGCCGGCCCACAGCCCGAGACGTTGGCTCCGCTGCCATGGACGGTCGGTGACCCGTGACGCGACGGGCTCGATTCACGGTGGCCTACGACGGCACCGAGCTCTCGGGTTTCGCTGAGCAGCCCGGCGAACGCACCGTCCTGGGCGAGCTGCGCCGGGCGGTGGAACTGGTGGTGCGCGGCCCGGCCAACCTGGTCGGGGCCGGCCGCACCGATGCCGGCGTGCACGGCTGGGGTCAGGTCGTCAGCTGCGACATTCCCGAGGAATTCGATCTGGGCAAGTTGCAGCGGCGCGTCAACAGCATGTGCCGTCCGCACATCGCCATACGCGACGTTCGATGGACGCACGACCCGGACTTCCATGCCCGCTACAGCGCCACGTCGCGGTTGTACCGCTACCACGTGGTGAACTCGACAGCGCTGAACCCGTTTGCCGTTCGCACGGCATGGCATGTGATGCAACCGTTGCAACTGTGGGCGATGAACCTGGCCTGCGACCCGCTGATCGGAGAGCACGACTTCTCCACCTTCTGTCGTCGGCCGAAGCTGGAGTTGGGGGAACACGAACGTTCATTGCGCCGAAACATCTTCTCGGCCGGCTGGAAAGCCGTGCAGGGCGATGTCCCCGGGCTGCTGCGGTTCGAGATCGCGGCCAACGCGTTCTGCCACCAGATGGTCCGCTCGATCGTGGGCACGCTGGTG
>DAORTY010000212.1:0-5934 GCA_035432905.1 Ilumatobacteraceae bacterium
CGTGGCCAGGCCACCGACATCGCCATCCAGGCCGAGCAGTTGGCGTACACCAAGCGCCGGATGGCAGAGCTCACCGCACATCACTCGGGGCAGCCGGTCGAGAAGATTCAGGCCGACAGCGAGCGCGACCGGTGGTTCACTGCAGAAGAGGCCAAGGCCTACGGCCTGGTCGACTCGGTGATCTTGCGCCGCGGCGAAATCATCTAGCGCACTTCATCCAGATGTCGTTGCCGTGTCTGGTGCCGACGTGTCTGGTGCCGACGTGTCTGGTGTCGACGGCGTCACGGTTGTCGGCGTCGGTGCAACACTGCCGATGAGCGCGCCGCAACGCTGCTGTGTGTAGCTGATCACTCGATTGGCCGCGGGCTCGCTGCGGCGGGCTGTGTCGGCGACCAACTGCATGGATGCTGGGTCGCCGGGGTCGACGGTGATCGCCGTCTCCAGATTGGCAACCATTGTTTCCCACTCCGCCTGCACCGCGATCGGGGCCGACCTGGAGACCGACCGCCACGAATCGAGTACACGATCGACGTCACCATCGCCGGCAATGTTCGGTGAGTTGAGATCCGTCAGGTGGTTGCCCACCTGCGTGCAGTAGTTGGCCTCGCTGCGCTGGTCGGGGTTGCCGCCGCAGCCGCTGACTGCCCCGAACGCGACGGCGAGGAGCGCCGCTGCGAACGTGGTTGTGCGTGCCGCAGGGCTCCTCATACAACGATTCTCTCAGGTGTGATGCCATCCGGTGCGGTCACCGCGAAAGAAGGTTGTCATCGACCGACTTCCCGATATGTTCGGCCTTGTTGCCGTCGGGGAATCGGTTGCCGTTCCCTCCCTCGTTCGTTGGCGTTCGACCGCACCTCGCTCCGGCGAGCCTGCCGAGCGCCTCCAAGTCCGTCGGAGGAAACTGCGCATGCTTGCCGCTGTTCGTTCTGCCACGGTGTTCGGCGTCGAGGGACGTCCGGTCACCGTTGAAGTGCATGTATCCACGGGTCTGCCCGCGTTCCAGATCGTCGGTCTTCCCGATGAAGCGTGTCGCGAATCGCGCGACAGGGTGCGGGCAGCGGTGCTCTCCAGCGAGCTGGCGTGGCCGTCTTGTCGGGTCACTGTCAACCTTGCGCCCTCCAACCAACGCAAGGGGGGTTCGGGGCTCGACCTTGCGATCGCGGTTGGTTTCCTCGCGGCACACGGGCAGGTGCCTGTGTCACAGATCGAGGGGCTCGGGTTCGTCGGCGAACTGGGGCTGGACGGCAGCCTGCGCCAGATTGCCGGTGTGGCGCCGATGGTCGCGGCAATGGGTGATGTTCGCCCAGTAGTTCCGTTCAACAGTTATCGAGAGGCGTGGTGCGTTGCCGGTGAGGGGGTACGCGTGGCGCACACGCTGCGGGAGGTTGTCGACGCCCTCAACGCGGATGCGCCATGGCCGCAGCCGCCCGACGGCCAGTTCGTGGATGATGAACCGCCTCTACCCGACCTTGCCGACGTGCGCGGTCAAGCGATGGCGCGCCTCGGTCTGGAGGTCGCAGCTGCCGGTGGCCACCACATGCTGCTGGTCGGCCCACCCGGGTCGGGCAAGACGATGCTGGCGCAACGACTTCCGGGTTTGCTGCCACTGTTGGAGCCGGACGTGTCGCTGCAAGCCACGATGATCCACTCGGCCGCCGGCGTGCGGCTGCCTGCCGGGGGAATGGTGCAGCGGGCGCCGTTCCGGGCGCCGCATCACAGCAGCTCCATGGTTGCGTTGGTGGGCGGCGGCAGCACCAGCCTGCGCCCGGGCGAGATCAGCCTGGCGCATGGCGGCGTCCTGTTCTTGGACGAGCTCGGTGAGTTCGCCCCCAGTGTTCTTGACGGATTGCGGCAGCCGTTGGAGGAGGGCGTGATCCGCATTGCTCGTGCCCGCGCGTCGGCGGCCTTGCCGGCAAAGTTCCTGCTGGTTGCCGCCACTAACCCGTGCCCCTGTGGCGGTGGTGCAGGTCCAGGTGATTGCGAGTGCGACGAAGCAGCACGACTGCGCTACCTACGCCGACTGTCGGGGCCATTGCTCGACCGTTTCGACCTGCGTGTGGGCGTCACCCGTCCCGCTGTCGATGACCTGCTGGCCATGGGCGGCGGCGAGCCGACGGCCGTCGTGGCAACTCGGGTGACGGGGGCGAGAATGCGTGCCCTGGATCGCATCGGCATGGTCAACGCCAACATTCCCGCATCTCATCTCGATGTCTTGGCGCCGCTTCACCCCGAGGCTCGTCAGCGCCTGCGCGAGCAACTCGAACGCGACAAGCTCACCGGCCGCGGCTATCACCGCATCCGACGGGTCGCGCGCACCATCACGGATCTGCATGACGGTGGTGACCTCGTGCTCGACGAACACGTGCAGTTGGCACTCAGCATGCGCGTTCGGCTCAGCGTGTCGTCACGCGAGCGTGCCGCATGACGGGCGGCTCGCTGGTCGCGAGTGAGTTGCCGCCCGAGGCGTATGTCGCCTCGCTCGCCGGTTTTCGCAACATGAGCCTGCATCGACTCGGTGCGTTGCTGCGCCACCATTCACCGCAGGAGGCGTGGCAGGTGGTGTTGGGTGAGGTGCCCACGACCGGACTGGTCGCCAAGGTGTTGACCGACAGCGGTGTGCGCACGATGTGGCGGCGCTGCACTCGTGAGCGGCCGCCGGCGGAGATCTGGGCGCGCTGTGTGGAGCTCGATCTGACGGTGCTGCCGTACGGCCACCGTCGCTACCCGCCCGGCCTGTTGAACGATCCGTTCCCTCCGCCCGTGCTGTTCGTGAGGGGTGACCTCAGCCTGCTGGCCGGTCGCCGCGTGGGAATTGTCGGCACCCGCAACGCCACCGCGGCCGGGCGCGAGGCCGCCCGATCACTCGGGCTCGGGTTGGGAGCTGCCGGCGTGCATGTGGTCAGCGGCTTGGCCAGGGGTATCGATGGCTACGCACATCGGGGTGTTCTCGCGGCGGAGGGTGAGGGGCGCCCCATCGGCATTGTCGCCTCGGGTCTCGACGTGGTGTACCCGCGAGAGCACCGCGATTTGTGGGAGGCCGCCGGCAACTGCGGTCTGCTGCTCAGTGAGGCGCCACCGGGCGTGCCCCCCGAGCCTCATCGCTTCCCGTTGCGTAATCGCATCGTGGCGGCCCTCTCCGAGGTGCTGGTGGTCGTCGAGTCGCGCGAGCGCGGTGGCTCGCTCATCACCGCAGCCCAGGCGGTCGAGCGTGACGTCACGGTCATGGCGGTACCCGGATCGATCGGCAAGCGTGCATCGCTGGGCACCAACTCGTTGCTGTGCGACGGCGCGACGCCGGTGACCGGCGTCGATGATGTGCTCACGGCGCTGTCGCTGCAGCACTGTCGATCAATGGTGGTGGCCACCGACATGCGCGCACGCCCGCGTGGCGAGGACATTGCGGTCTACCGGGTGCTGAGCGCCGACCCGCGCACGATCGACGGAGTGGCATTGGCGCTCGGTCTCACCCTCGTCGAGGCTGCGATGGGGCTTGCCAGGCTGGAGTCCGCTGGATGGATAGCGCAGGCAGACGGGTGGTTCGAGTGCGTGGGTTCCCCGTTGCGATGAGCTCCACCGAATACCCTGTGCAGCGATGTCCATTTCTGCCTCATCTTCTTCGCCGATTGTTGAGGCAACCGCCGACGCGAGCTCGCAGTGGCAGCTCGACGAGTTCGCTGCCTCGCTCACCAGCAGCGCAGCTAACACGGTGGCGGCGTACCGCAGCGATCTGGTGGGTTTCATTTCGTGGGCGTGCTCGGTCGGTGTCGTCGCTCCAGCCGATGTCGACCGTGCCGTGCTGCGTCGCTATGTCGCGCGGCTGGCCGCCGACGGTCTCGCCAAGCGCAGCGTTGCACGCAAGGTCTCATCATTGCGCCGCTACTTCCGCCACCTTCGTGGCACCGGAGCCCTCACCGTCGATCCCAGCGTGTCGTTGCGCGCTCCGGCGGGCGACAGCCGCCTGCCGCGGGTGCTCGATCACGACGACGTTTCACGGTTACTCGATGGCCCTACCCCGCAGGACGAACCGCATTGGCGGCGTCTTCGCGACGACGCGGTCTTGGAGGTTCTCTACGGCAGCGGTGTGCGCGTGGGTGAACTCTGCGGCCTCGATGTGGATTCGCTCGATCTGGCCAGCGGCGCCATGTCCGTGTGGGGCAAGGGTTCCAAACAGCGACGAGTTCCCCTCAGCCAGCCTGCGATCGAGTCGCTCCGTGCATGGATCGCGATCCGCCGAGACGTGGTGGCCGACATCGCTGGTGCCGCACTGTTCGCCAACGAACGCGGAGTTCGACTCACGCCGCGCGACGTGCGGCGCATCGTCGATCGACGTTCGCCACGTCCCACGCATCCCCATGCGCTGCGCCACAGTTTCGCGACGCATCTGCTGGATGGCGGCGCAGACCTGCGTGCCGTTCAGGAACTTCTCGGGCATGCCGACGTGGCTACCACCCAGCGATATACCCACATCAGTAACCACCGCCTCCGCGAGGCCTACGCAGAGGCGCACCCACGAGCATGAGACGCGAACTCGACCTAGAAGACTGCTGGCAGCGTTGGTTCGATCGGCGCGACCCAATTGCGCGCGACCGCATCATCGTCCACTACTCGCCGCTGGTGAAGTTCGTCGCCGGTCGTGTGGGCGCCGGTCTGCCCAACAGTGTCGATTCGGGCGACTTGGTCAGCGCCGGCGTTTTCGGGCTCATCGACGCTGTCGAACGGTTCGATCCCGCCCGCGGTGTGAAGTTCGAGACATTCGCCGTGCCCCGCATCCGTGGCGCAGTCTTCGATGGCCTACGACAGCTCGACTGGGTGCCGCGTTCGGTGCGCAGTCGCGCCCGAGAAGTGGAGAGCGCCTTTCAGGACCTGGAAGGCCGCCTGGGTCGGGCCCCCACCGACGACGAGCTCTCCGCCCATCTGAAGTTGTCGGCAGCGGAGTTCCAGAAGTGGCTGGCGGCAATTGCGTCCACCACTGTCGGCCCGCTCGACCGAGCGTTGGTGGCCGGCGCAGAGCCGCGGGCGCTCACCGGCGACGTGCCCGACTCGCCAGCAGCGTTGGTCGAGGAAGGCGAAGTGAAGCGCCTCGTGCGCGTCGAACTGCGCCGACTGCCAGAGCGCGAGAAGCTGGTCCTGTCGTTGTATTACGACGAGGGCCTCACCCTCGCCGAGATCGGCACCATCCTGGGCGTCACCGAGAGCCGCGTGTCGCAGATCCACACGAAGGCTGTGCTGCACCTGCGCGCTCGGTTGGCAGCCACGGGCGTCGCCTAGCCCCTGTGGGGTCGAAGTGATTGCGGCCCTGCTGGCGACGATCTCGTTGGCCGTGTGTTATCCACCACCGGTGGTTGCTCAGGTAGCGGTCCCGTTCGTTCAGCCGGCCTGCAGCTATTGCCCAGGCCATCGTGGCCTCGAGTATCTGTTGCAGTCGGGTTCACCCGTTGAGAGCATCGCATCCGGTGTCGTCATCTTTTCGGGCATGGTCGCCGGTACCCGTTACGTCGTGGTGCGCCAGACCGACGGTCTCCGGGCAACCTACGGAATGCTGCAAACATCAGTCCTGACCAGGGGAGATGTGGTCGTGGTGGGTGGACTTGTGGGGGATAGCGGCCCTCGCCTGTACTTCGGCCTGAGAGACGCTGCCGACCAGCCAGTCGACCCGACACCGTTGCTGGGCACCCTTGTTGGACGGGCGCGCCTGCTGCCGGTGAATGGGGGCGCCCGACGCCCGCCTCCTGCGGCGCACCTGACCTGCTCAGCCATTGTTTCCGAGGCTTTTCCTGTCTGACGCGCACCCGCCGCCGATAACATTCCCGAGCGGTTCACCGTTCCGGTGCCCGCTTCTTCGCACGTTCCCTCCCTGCGGTCGCCTCGGCGCCTGGGATCATGCGCCGCCAACCGCAGGAGAGGAGCAATCACCATGGCTGTCGTCACGATGCG
>DAORTY010000213.1:0-5930 GCA_035432905.1 Ilumatobacteraceae bacterium
CGCCGCAAGCCTCGGACGAGTTTCCGAACTACATCCAGTTCCAGAACCAAGGCACAGACCTCGGCCTGCCGAACGTCGACACGGTCAATTTCGGTCGCAACCTCACCGCGAGCCGCGGCACCGGCGAGAACGCCAACGCGGTCACGGTTGTGGCCGACACCTTCACGTGGGCCGAGGCAGCAACCGACTACGCGCTGACGTCTGCCGATCTTGGTAACGGGGTCAAGGCCACGCACAACTCAGGCCCGGTGATCATCACCGTGCCTGGCGATACCGAGCTCGGAATCAACGGCGAAGACGTGTCGGTGCTGATCATGCAGGCCGGCGCCGGCGCAGTCGGTATCGTGGGCCAAAGTGGCGTCACAGTGAACGTGCGGGACGCTCTCGGGCCCACGATTGCGGGCCAATACGGCGTGGTCTCCCTGATCCATACCGGAGAGAACGAGTGGGTGCTGTGCGGTGACTTGGAGGTGATCTGATGCGCACGACGCACGCAGGTGCGCTGATGCCGCATTCGCCACCCCCACCGTCGAACATCGTGCTCATGCTGCACTTCGACGGGCCGAACGGGTCGACGAATTTCATCGACTCGTCGCGCAGCGAGCACCCGATGACTGCCGCCGGCGGCGCAGTGATCTCGACCGCGCAGTCGTTGCTCACGTCGTCCGGCGACTTCAACAACGAACCTACAAGCCTGGTCTCGTGCCCGAACAGCCAAGACTTCAATTTCGGCGCGGGCGCCTGGACCATCGAGGCATTCCTGTGGGTGCGACCGACGAACAACAACGCGTTCCTGTGCGGGTCTTACCAGGGTGCGGCGTTCTCCGGGTTCTATTGCCTAGTGCAGTTCGCCACGCCAGCGATGTCGTTCTACCGCGATGACGAACCATTCACGGTCTACACCGTAAGTGGCTCCGCGCTAACCACCGAAGCATGGCACCACGTGGCTTGGGTGCGAGACGCCGACGAGATCCGCATCTACCAGAACGGCGGCATGTTGGGCCGACTGGTGATCGAACCGACAGCGGGCGTGCGGTTTTCCCCCGACGAGTTCACCGTCGGCGGCAACAACGATCTGAGTGTGACCTTCGACGGTTTCGACGGCTACGTCGAGGATCTGCGCGTCACCAAAGGGCTCGCGCGCTACACGGGCACCACGTCAGCGCCCGGTAGTTGCTTCACTGTGCCCAGCGTTCCGCTGGCCAACTTCTGACCACCATGCGTCGAGCCATTGACTCTTTCCGCGGCGAGGCTCCTCGGGTCACGCCTCGGGCGCTGCCGGACAACGCCGCGCAGGCCGCCGTGAACGCGCAACTGTTCACTGGTGACCTGAAAGCCTGGCGGCAGTTTGCGACGACCAAGGGCTTGGCCAACAGCGGCTCGGGCCCCGTGCGCACGATCTACCTGCTCAACGATCAGTGGCTGTCGTGGGAGGCCGACGTGGACGTGGCGCGCGGGATCATCCCTGGCGACACGACGTACCGCACCTACCTGACGTCGCCTGACCTGTACGGTGAGCCGCGGTTCACGAACTACGCGCTGGCGACCACCGGCGCGGAACCGTTTCCGGTGGCCACGCGGCCCCTGGGCGTGCCCGCGCCGACGTCGCCGCCCACGCTGGTGACCGGCATCGACGAGACCGCGACGACGTTCGCCGTGGACATCCTCGACGAAGGCGATTCACTGACCGAAAGCTGGACGATCTCCGGGTCGAGCCCGGGTGTCAGCGAGGTCACGCAAGACGCCGTGGTGGGCAACCCGGCGCCCAGCTACGCGCTGCTGGCCAACGGCAACGCAGGCCTGCCGGCGTACGCCTACCGCAACTTCGGCATTGCGTCGGGCACGGTCGTGCAGGTGTCGTTCGACTGGTCCTACCAGTCCGGCGCGGCCGACGCGCAGATGATCGCGAACATCATGACCGGGGTCCTCGGATCCGGCCTACAGGTTCGCTACGACTCGGTCTTCTCGCGCTTCTCCATCTCGGCGGGGACAGGGTGGGCTTCCACCGGGTCCTCGTCGCTGGTGTCCAGCACGATCTCGCTGCTCGCGCACTCGACCTGGTACACGGTGACGGTGCAGGTCATCGCCAACAGTGATGGCACGCAGACTGTGACGGCCAGCCTGTACCTCGGTAGCGGCCTGATCACTTCGGTCAGCATCACCAACATCTTCTCGCTCGGCGACTACGTCGGCTTCGTGCACGAGACGTCGTCCAACAGCGCGAAGACCTACTACGACAACATCCTCGTGCGCGCCAGCGGCTCGACGGGCTACGTGCCCGCCAACCTGGCGACGAACTACGTCTACACCTTCGTCAACGACCTCGGCGAAGAGAGCGCGCCGAGCGAGGCCAGCGCCACCATCCTGCGGCCGGATGGCATCAGCGTCACCGTGACGACGCCGACGGTGGTGCCGTCGGGTGTCTCGTCGGACTACGCGATCACGACCAAGCGCATCTACCGCGCGGCCACCGGCAACGTGGGCACCGAGTTCCTGTTCGTCGCTGAGATCGCGCTGGGCACCGCCGACTACGTGGACGTGCTCACCGACGCGCAACTCGGCGAAGCGCTGGAGAGCGAACTGTGGGACCTGCCGCCCGATGACCTCGAGGGCATCCTCGCGCTACCCAACGGCGTGATGGTGGGCTTCCGCCGCAACCAGCTGTGCCTGTCCGCGCAGAATCGGCCGCACGCCTGGCCGGTGAGCTACCGGCTCACCACCGACACCGACATCGTCGGCATCGGCAACGTCGACACGACGGTGGTGATCGGCACGGAGAGCTTCGTCTACATCGCCAGCGGCAGCGAGCCGGCGGCGTACAGCATGAGCAAGTTCGAAGTGCCGTACGCGTGCTCGAGCAAGCGCAGCTTCGACTACCTCACCGGCATCGGTGTCGTCTTCTCCAACCCGGACGGCCTGATGGCCGTGCAGGGTGTCGGCCAGATCCGCAACCTGACCGACAGCGTCTTCACGCGCGAGCAGTGGCAAGCCCTCGACCCCACGAGCATCGTCGGGGTGTCGCACAACGACATCTACTTCCTGTTCTGGGAGTCGGGGTCCAACCGCGGCTGCTACGCGATCGACATGAAGCAGAACGGCTTCGGCATCGTGCAGATGGCCTTCCACGCCAGCGCGTCCTTCGTCGACCCGATCGAGGACAAGATGTACCTCGTGCTCGACGAGGACAACGAACCGGACGACCCGAGCCTGCCGATCCCGGCCGCGCCGCCGGTGTACCTCGACGGGCGCACGATCTACGAGTTCGAAGGTAACCCCTCGGTCGACATGACCTACCGGTGGCTGAGCAAGCTGTGGCTGCTCGAGCGCCCGGCGTGGCTCACGATCGCGCAGGTGCGTGCCGAGGACTACCTGAACCTGCTCGTGCGCTTCTACGGCGATGGCGTGCAGATCAGCGAGATCGTGGTGACCGAGTCGACCGAGTTCACGCTCGACGAGGCCGACGAGTACGAGACCTTCCAGATCGAGATCCTCGGCACGTCGACCGTGCGCATCGCCCAGGCCGCCGAGGATGTGACGGAGCTCATCTGATGGCTGTCGACGGCAAGCCAGCCATCACCACGCCGGGGCAGTTGGTGCTGCGGCCGGTGCAGGCCGCCATCGCAGCTGCGCGCCAGCGCATCGAGAAGCTGGAGGGCGCGGTCACCGCCCTGCAGAACGCGGGCGGCGGCAACTTCGACGCGGTGATCCAGTCCATGCGACAGTCGATCGCCCTTCTACAGACGCAAGTTGCGCTCCTGAGCGGCGGCATCTTCGACCCTCAAGCTGCGAACCTCGTCTTCGCGGGGCCCACCAGCGGCTCCCCGGACGAGCCGACCTTCCGCTCGCTCGTGCAGGACGACCTGCCTAACATCTCCGACCTGTCGGCGCAGTCCGGCGGGCTGGGCGGCAGCGAACTGGTGGCCGTGCAACTGGGCGGTGTCTGGTACCAGACCACCGTGCAGGACATCGCGAACCTTGCCTTCTTTGGCAGCGGTGGCGGGGGCGGCGGGGCGGTGGACAGCGTCAACGGGCAGACGGGCGTGGTCGTGCTGACCGCGGCGGATGTGGGCGCCGTCGAGAGCGTCAACGGCTTCGGCGGGGTTGTCACGATCGACGCCGGCGACGTCGGTGCAGTGCCCGGCGCGGAGTACGTGCCTTCACTGGCCAGCGGCATAGACGGTGACGAGTTGGCCGTGGTGTTCAAAGGCAGCGGCTACTACGTCGTCACGCTCGCGCAGATCGCCGCGCTGGCGCCGGGCGGCGGGGCAGTGACCAGCGTGAACAGCCAGGTCGGCGCCGTGTTGCTCGACGCAGGCGACGTCGGCGCGGTGCCCGGGGTCGATTACGTCCCTGCTCTGGCCAGCGGCATCGACGGCGATGAGATCCTGGTCGGGCAGAAGGGCAGTGGCTACTATGCCATGACGGCGCGGCAAGTCGCTGCGTTGGCAGGCACCTACACCGCTGCGTCGTCGGCGCCAGGCAGTCCGCGGCCTGGTGACCGGTGGGTCGATCTCGACACTGGGATCCTCTACACGTACTTCTACGACGGCAGCAGCTACGCCTGGGTGGAGTTCTGATGGACTGCTACGCAATCGACTTCCCGGCCTCGCCAGTGGCGGGCGACGTCTACACCTACGGCGGCCGCACGTGGACCTTTGACGGCAGCGGCTGGGTGAGGAACGGCACGTGATTGACTTCCCAAGCAGCCCCGTGACCGGGCAGGTCTACACCTACAACGGGCGCACGTGGGTGTGGGACGACACCGGCTGGCAGCGCCAGATCAACGCCGGGCAGCAGGTCTCGGTTTTCACGCTGCTCAGTGGCCTGGTGGAGAACAACGTCGACCCGCTGCCGTACCCGATCAGCGGCACCTGGTACGAACTCACCTACGTTTGAGGACCCATCATGTCAGCAACACTCGATTGGGCCAGCAGCGGATCCGGCACCAAAACCGGCACCGCGATCGGCAACCTGTTTGCCGATCTCGTCACGCTCATCACGTCCAAGGCCGGTGACGCCACGTTCAAGTGGGAGGTCGCCAGCAGCAATACAGGCTCGACGCCGTACCAGATCACCCTCAAACCCAAGTCAGGCGCCGCCGGGCGGATCCTGCTGCTGGCCTATTCCAGCGCGCCGGCAGGCAGCAACTCGGCGATCTTCGACACGACGGCCACCACCAACGTGTTCTACGGCGCCTACTTCCCGGCAGGCAACGTCGACACGCCGAGCAACCTTACGGCGTCCAGTGGCACGATCATGGGATCGGACACCGGGGCGGTCAAGGTCTGGGGGTCGGGCAACATCGCCACGATCTACGCGGCGAGTTTCCGGCCGTTCTACTTCGACAGCGACGAGGCGATGGTGCTCGGGTTCCAGAACCCGGCCGCGGCGACCTGCTACATGTACGGGGCCGGCGAACTGCTCGTCGATGCGTCAGACAACGCCTACCCGGCGGTGATGTCGTTCGCCGGGTCATCGGTGAGCACGTTCGGCTCGACCACGTCGCTGATGCCGTGGGTCACGACCACGCAGAATGCAGGCGGCTCCGTGGCGCTGGTGCGCACGAACTACGGGTCAAGCAACCGCGTCTACTACCTCGCGTGGGCGCCGACCGGCGTGTGGGCCTCGTCGGCGGTGGGCGCCACCGACATCCTCACCGACACCGCCGCGTCCAAGGCGTGGTTCGTGCCGGCGCAGTTGCTGGGCGTGACCAAGGGCGAGGGCTTCGTGCTCAAGCTGCGCCAGATCGGCTTCGGCCCGGGCACCGTCGGCCCGCTGACGCCGTACAACACCACAGGCCCGGTCGTCGCCGCGCGCCAGTTCAACATCGCCACCGCCGGCGGCAATGGGTTCCCGTGGCTGACCAACTTCAAGATCTGATGATCTCCGGCACCACATTCACGATCGAAGGCCCCGAGATGGTGGAGGCC
>DAORTY010000214.1:0-4492 GCA_035432905.1 Ilumatobacteraceae bacterium
CGGCGCAGTCGCCGACGTTGTCGCCCACGTTGTCGGCGATGGTGGCCGGGTTGCGAGGGTCGTCTTCGGGGATGCCCGCTTCGACCTTGCCGACGAGGTCGGCGCCGACGTCAGCGGCCTTGGTGAAGATGCCGCCACCTACTCGCAGGAAGAGCGCGAGCAGCGAGCCACCGAAGCCGAAGCCGATGAGGATGACCGAGCTGGTGTTCTGGAACACCATGATGATGGCGGTGGCGCCCAGCAGGCCGAGGCCGACGGTGAACATGCCGGCGACGCCGCCCGTGCGGAACGCCACGGTGAGGGCCTTGGGCATGCTGTTGGTGAGGGCGGCAGCGGCCGTGCGGACGTTGCCGCGGGTGGCCAGGGTCATGCCGATGTAGCCGGTGAACCCGGAGGCAACGCAGCCGAGAATGAAGGCCAGTGTGCGGAACGCACCGGACTGAGCAAATGACAGCGCCACCTCTCCGCTGGGTTTGATGATCTCGGTGCTCGTCAGGAACACGATGATCGCCAGCGGCACGACGATGACGGCGATCGTCTTGAACTGCCGCTTCAGGTAGGCGGCGGAGCCTTCCTGAATGGCTTTCGCGATCTCCTGCATCTTGGGCGAGCCTGCGTCCTCGGCCATCACCAGCTTGGCGAGGAAGAGTCCGACTGCAATGGCAATGAGAGCGGCTGCGACGGAGAGCAGCAGGACTGCCCACTCGCCACCTTTGAGTGTGAACTCTTGAAAGCCGCCTTCGGCGATAAGTGCTGGCACCGGTGATCTCCGGGGTATCTCGGGCGCGACGACGAAGCCACGCTGGTTGGGCAAACGTTGAGAGTGTATTGACTCCAGACGATTCCGACGAACTTTGAGTGCCCCCGGTCACATCACCCCAGGTCGCGACAACACGCAGAATCTCGAGAACTGTGCTCTTGAGTGAGCCGGTCACTGTCGGGCGATGCGAGCGGTAGCCGTCGGAGCATGCTGAGTGGCCGGAGATCGAAACCGAGCGGCAACGCCGCCGGAACGCGTAGGCTTGCGCCATGTCGATCACGATCGAGCAACTCGCTACCCGGCTCACTGCCGAAGCAGAGCGTCGCGGGATCACGACCGAGACACTCATTGATGAGCTCGCCGCTCGGCTCGATGACCCATTGGAAGCGTTTATCGGTTGCGCCGCGTCGGGTCGGACCGAACCGTTCGAGATCCAACACGAACGAGCCGAAGCCGCAGCGAAGAAGTTCGCTCAAGGCATCTGACGGTCAACGATGCTGTTGATCGACACCGGCATCTTCGTCGCGGTCGCAGATCGCGACGAGCCCCACCACAACGATTGCGCCGCTCTTCTCCGCACGCGCAGCGACCTCGCCGTTACTGCAACCGTGATCCCCGAGGCCGCCTGGCTCATCGAAGCCCGCCTTGGACCGGCCGCCGAAGCCCGCTTCCTGACGTTGGTCACCAGTTCGAGGTTCACCATTGTCGACCCAATCAACGTCGACTACCAGCGCGCCATTGCCCTGATCCGCACCTACACCGATCTCGGACTCGGATTCGTTGACGCCTCGATCATCGCCATCGCCGAACATCACGGCATACGCGAGATCGCCACTCTCAATCACCGGGACTTCGCCGTAGTCCGGCCCGCTCACTGCGAAGCCCTCGACCTCGTCCCCTGACGCGCAACACCGGATCGCCGCCTCCTACAAATCCCGACACCGGTAAGCGGTCTCGGGTCAGTCGTCTCGGAGGACGACGAGGGCCTGACTGGTTCGCTGCGTCAGTGTGGCGATGCTGAGGCCGAGCAGCGCCGATGCTGCGGCGACGGTGCCTGCGCGCAGCGCGATGAGGGTGGAGAGCCGCGAACTGAGGTCTGGTTCGAGCAGCCGTCCTCCGACCACCGTGACGGCCACGGCGGCGATCAGGAGCGGAAGTGCTTCGACGATCAGCAGCAACAACCGTGATGACCGACCAAACCCACAGAACGCGAGCACTGTGTGTTCTCGCCGCCGCAACCGAAATGAGACAAGCCCGGTGAGGAAGCAGACAAACCCGGCTACCGCCAGCGGACGCGTCGGTGATTCCTCCTCGAGGCGCTCGGCAGGGTCGATGACACGCTCGATCGGCACCCCGCTGAGGGTTCCGACCGAAATGTTCCTTCCCGGGCTGATGGCGAGAGCCAGCACGATGGAGTCGGCATCGCGCGGCTTGATTCGCTCGAAGTCGACGATGCAGGTGTCGAACTGTCCTGTGGACGGAACGACCATCTGCAGCGAGCGGGTCAACTCAGGAATTCTCTCCGTGCCGCCGGCAACGGCGTCGACAGGCCACATCGTCGCCGCTCCGACAACGGCGACTTCCTGCAGCGCCCCGACCTCGCCCGCCAGGCCTGCACCCATCAGCACGCGCAGGCTCGGTGGCAGCGGCCCTGCGAGTGCCTCCACCAAGCCGGCGGTGATTTCGAACACCGGCACCGGATCGTTCGGTTCTTGCACGAGGTGGACGTCGTCCGCGTGCCGATAGGCGCCGGCCGAGATCACGCCGGAGATTCGGCCCAGCGAATCGCAAGCGCTTCCGTCGACGGCATCAGGTGCCGCCAGGACGAGCACGTTGTCGCCGCGGGCGCTCGCTCTCGCATCGTCACTGATGATCCGCTGTCGTGATTGCGCCTCGGCGGCGGACACACCCAGCGAAACCAATGCCACTGGCGCGACAAGTGCCCATGCCCACACCGCTGCCGTTGCGAGCGAACGGCAGACGAGGATCAGAATGCCGGAGGCGCGAGTTCCAGAATTCGGTCGCACGCTGCAGCCAGTCGTTCGTCATGGGTGGCAATTACGACAGTGGCACCCGAGGCCGCAACGGCCCGAAGCGAATCGCAGATGGGTGACGCGCTGACCCGATCGAGCGCCGCGGTCGGCTCGTCTGCCAACAGCAGCTCCGGTCGGGCCGCCAAGCACCGAGCGACGGCCACGCGCTGCGCCTGCCCGCCGCTGAGGTGCCGTGCTTGGCTTCGCGCAACATCCGCCAAGCCGACCGTCTCCAAGTGAGCAGCGGCTGCCGTCAGACAGTCGCCCCAGCGAACTCCAGCCGCGACCATCGGCAGCGCGACATTCTCGGTCGCGGTTCTCCGGGGCAAAAGGCTTGGAGACTGGAACAGCCAAATCCGCTTTCCCTCATCTCTCGCCACCGTGCCCTCTGTCGGGCGCAGCGAGCCGTCGAGTAGGGCTAGGAGCGTCGTCTTGCCTGTTCCGGATGGACCGACGATGGCCGTGGTCGAACCGGCAGGAAACTCGAACGAGACGCCACGAAACAGCCATTGGCCGTTGCGATAGTGAAAGCCAACATTCGACAGTGAGATCGGTTCCGCTAACAAAGGGCACGCAGCTCTACTGAAGGAAAGGCCAGCACGTCCGGCGAAGCGGCAAGCTCTGCCACAGGCACCAGGTCGCTGACGCCGAGTTGGCTAGCGACTATCTCGATTCGTATCGGGGTGCCGTCGGCGAGCCACACACAAGTGTTCGTGCCGGCTACTCCAATGGCGGATGCCTGCAACCGAAGGACGTCGATCGGTGTCGTCCTGAAGATGACTCCCGCCCGCAGGTCACCACTGTCCGGGTCGGCGCCAAGTTTGAGAAGTCGCTCGCCCAGCGCCGCTAACTCCTCCGGAACAACAGCCCTGCCGGTGAGCTTGACCGGGTCGAGTTCGTCGACAGAGACCACGAACTCCCCTCCACCGAGCGGCGGGTCTTGTGTGATGGCGGCAGACGTCAGCCGGACTCCCTCCGAGGCAATGGGAGTTCCGGCGGATGGAGCCGCCTCGCCGACTTCGAGGAGAAGGTCCATGGTCACAGCGGGGCCGCCAGTCCAGATCAGCCACGAAGGATCGAACGCGGGTGCGGTGCCCGGTGCGCGCAGCGAAGTGCCAAGCGCGGCCAGCGCTCGCATGAACTCGTTGTCGGCTCGTTCGGGTCGCGAGCCGCCCGAGTCCGGCGGCAGCAAGCCGAGTCGGGTGAGTGCGCCGCGGAGCTCCAGTACGTCGGGCCCGGTCGCGCCCGCCTTCACCGGGTTGACCAAGGGAGCGGTGGTGGCGATAACAATTCGGTCGACGCCGCCGACGGCAAATGGGCGGTCACCTTCGTCGAGCGTCCCGTCGGCCGGTGGCGTCACCGCGGTGACAATTCCTGCCCATCCAGGCGGAGCGCGCAGCACTTGGCCCGGTTGCCAGGAGAGCTCCACCGACACTTCCAGGCGGCCGTCGGAGGCGGCCGCGACGACTGGGACCACCAGCTCGTCATCGGCCACCGCCCGCGTGAGGTCAGGGTCTGCCTCGGACGTCATCGCAAGCGCGCATGCTCCGCCAACCGCAAGCAGGCCAACGGCGGCCAGTGCTCGCGCCGCCCACGACAGCCGCTCAGCCACCGCGACCCGTCTGCATGCATTCGCCTGTCGCTTGAGAGTTGGCAGCGTCTGCAAGCTGGAAGGCTTCCACCGGGTCGGCGTTTGTCG
>DAORTY010000214.1:4592-5926 GCA_035432905.1 Ilumatobacteraceae bacterium
TGAGAGTTGGCAGCGTCTGCAAGCTGGAAGGCTTCCACCGGGTCGGCGTTTGTCGCCCGATCGACGATTCCCCGTTCCTCCAAACAATCCCAGATCGCCTCTAGGTCGAACTCAGATGGAAGAAGGTGCCCGACTGCGTAGCGAAGCTGTACCTGTGTGTTGTACTCCGTCTCGCACGTGTACTGCGCAGCGTCGAGAGCGTCCTCCTGGCCATCCTCGTAGCTGGTTCGCATACCGCCGCCGGGCAGCACTTCGGCACCGAATCCGAGTCGGCGGATGCATTCGGCGGCGGCCTGATTGGCGGAGTTGAACTCCGCATCAGTGACAACCCCGTCGGCCAGGATCGCGGATTGCAACGAGCCGATGTCGGAGGGCGCAGCCGCAACCGTCGTAACCAGCGTGACCAGCGTCGTCGACGAACTGTCCTGCGCCGACGACCCAGCCGAACACCCAATGCAGCTCATCGCCAACATGACTGCCAGCCCGCTTATGTAGCCGGCGATCGCCCTGCGGTGGCGCAGATGATGGTGATCAGCCACTGCGGCCTTCTTGAATGCACGCTGAGGTTGCCGTCGAGTCGGCCGCGTCTGCCATCTGGAAGGCTTCAACCGGGTCGGAGTTCGCATCTCGATCGACAATGCCTCGCTCCTCCAAGCAGTCCCAGATGGCTTCTAGGTCGAACTCAGGTGGAACATGACCGACCGAGTAACGAAGCTGTACCTGTGTGCTGTACTGCGTTTCGCACGTGAAAGCGGCCGCATCCAGCTCGTCCGTGAGATTCTCCTTGGCGCTGTACGTGATGAGGTTGCTTGGGAGGACGGCCGCGTCAAAACCAAGCCGACGGATGCACTCGACGGTGGCCTGCATCGCTGTGTGGAGCTCGGCATCGGTGACGACACCATCGGCGAGTATCGCCCCCTGCAGCGGACCTGCGTCGGACGACGAACCCGATACGGAGCCAGGGGTCGTCGACGACCTGTCGTGTGCCGACGACCCTGCTGAGCATCCACAACCTACGACCAACAAGGCTGCGAGCCAGCTGCGGCACGACTGCTTCAGTGTGAGACCCAATTCGACTGAGTGTTTCCGTTCGCCATAGCGACCGACCCGCTCGCGTATGTTCCGGCGGTGGTGCTGATGTAGGCGTTGCCCGTCACCCATGGCCCTGGATACTGGTACACCGTCCCGTCGATGCTGACCCCGACGCGTGTTCTCGTCTGGGTGCAGTTGTGCGACGTGATCCACACTGCCTTGGTTCCAGAACTCTGATGATCAGAGTACGCCGTGCAGCCGTTCCAGCTCGTCGTTCGAGCGTGAGCGCTCGCCGGCATCGA
>DAORTY010000215.1:0-5907 GCA_035432905.1 Ilumatobacteraceae bacterium
TCGCCGAGAAGACCGGCGGCGAGAAGGGTCGCAGCTACTTCATCAACATCAAGGGACCAGAGCTGCTCAACAAATACGTCGGTGAGACCGAGCGGCAGATCCGCCTGGTCTTCCAGCGGGCACGTGAGAAGAGCGAGGAAGGCTGGCCCGTCATCGTCTTCTTCGACGAGATGGACAGCATGTTCCGCACTCGTGGTTCCGGCATCAGTAGCGACATGGAAAGCACGATCGTGCCCCAGCTCCTGGCCGAGATCGACGGGGTAGAAGGCCTGAAAAATGTGATCGTGATCGGCGCCACCAACCGCGAAGACCTCATCGATCCCGCCATTCTGCGGCCTGGCAGACTCGACGTGAAGATCAAGATCGAGCGGCCCACCGCCGTTGCAGCGAAACAGATCTTTGCGCAGTACCTCACCGACGAGATCCCCATCGACGCCGATTCCTCGGTCCCAGAGATGATCGACGCGACGGTGGCCGAGATGTACCGAGACGACGAAGCCAACCAATTTTTGGAGGTCACCTACCAGAACGGTGACAAGGAGATCCTGTACTACAAGGACTTCGCATCCGGAGCCATGATCGAAAACATCGTGCGCCGTGCCAAGAAGCTGGCCATCAAGCGCGTCATCGCCGGCGGCAGCCGAGGCGTGTGCCTGAATGACATGCTCGACAGCATTCGTCAGGAGTACAAGGAGCACGAAGATCTCCCGAACACCACCAACCCTGACGACTGGGCGAAGATCAGCGGTAAGAAGGGTGAGCGCATCGTTTTCATCCGCACGCTGGTCAAGGGGCGAGAGGCGAAGGATCGCGCCGGCGGGCGTGCCATCGAACGCGTCGCGACCGGCCAGTACCTCTAATCGTGTGGCAACTCGTTGTGCCGAAGCCTCGAGGCCGGCTGGTAGTGAGGGCCGGCCGTCTCATCGACACGACGCAGCAGCAGCTCGCACGGCGGCTCGAACAACTCGGCGAACGCTGTTGAGCGCGCCTCGCCCAACAGCTCCCACGGAAGTGTGGTCAGCCGATCGGTGTCATCCTCGAGCTGTTGTCGCACCTGCAGGCCTGCGGCGGTGACCTCACCGTCAAGTGCCAGACCTCGATCGTGGAGCAGCGCCCAACCTGCTGCGATGTCGTCAGCGGAGGTGCCACGAGAACGTGCCAGCCAATCCGGCTCGTAACCGAGCCATGAGTTGTGCAGGATCGATGCCTCCGCCTGCGTGAGACCCGCCGCCACGACGAGCGCCCAGTGCGTGTCGCCGCGCCACTCGCGCAGGCAGTTGACTGCGTGCCAGCCCGACAGCAGGGCATCGTCGGGGCGCGGCATCGCCAGCTGAGCTCCAAAGAAGGTGCGCCCGACCAGAGGCAGGCGATCAACGACGGCCCACAGTTCGTCGGCGTAGCCGATCAGGGGTTCGATGATCTCGGGTGCGTACTCGTGAAGCCCTGCCGCCACTGCCTCGTTACGAGCTGCCCACATCTCGGTGAACCGCTCGGCGTTGCCGACCAGGTCGAAGGCGGCAGTGATTCCCAAGGGGCTGATCGACCCGAACGCAGCAATGACAGCCGCCGGACCGGCTGCAGCAAGTGGGGCACCACGCGCCGCGATGTAGCCCAGCGGACTGGCGAAGGCTTCCGGCAGGCCGGCCGCGTGGTATCGCTTCGCAGCTCCCGGGTCCCAGAAGATCCACCCGATCGTGGTTTGCACCGATCGTGCGTTGCGCCGAGCGATGGAGAACCAATCCGTCATTCCCTGAGTGTTGCAGGCCACGGCATCTCGCGCACTGCCACGCGCCGGTACCTCCGACACCTCTGCACAATGGCTACTCTCCTCTGCGTCGGAACAAGGGGAGACGCCATGAAGTCGTTGCTCGCATTGAGCGCTGTTGCACTGCTGGGTATTGCTGCATGTTCTGGTGACGACGCGGCACCCGCCACGACGTCACCGGCCAGCGATGTGTCGGTGGCGGCGACGACGATACAGACGACCGGAGCCCCCGTTGCACCAGACACGACGGTGACAGCGGCGACGCCACCAGCGGAGCTCTCCGCTGGTGCGGCCAGCAACACCATCTTGCCGACGGTCGACGGCGACCGCTCGTATCTGCTCGACGCACCCGGGTGGAACGACCTCGACCCGAACGACATCGGCGTCTTCGTGCCGACATGGGACCAGGGCAAGATCGACGTCGCAAACGGGAGCGATGATGCCTCGTGGGTGCACGACGATCTGCGGGCCACGTCGCTGGCGCTGCGGCGTGATGACTCGCTGGTGATCATGACCACCGTCGACGTCTACATGATCTTCGCTGCCGACTCGGCCGAGATCGAGAAGCGAGCACGGGCGCTGCTGCCTGCGGACCTGAACGACATCGCCCAGATCGTGATCAGTGCCACCCACAACCACCACGGCCCTGAGTCGGCGTTCAGTATCAACGACGACTGGTACGACATCATGGCCGACGAGGTGGCGGACACGATCTACAGGGCGGCAACCTCGATGGAACCGGCCCGACTCGAGGTTGTCTCCGCCGACCACCGTTTCGGCCAGAGCGACGGACGTGACCCGGTCATCGTCGATCCTCGCCTCAACATCATGCGGGTGGCGGCCGACGCCGACAGCACCCGGACGATTGCCACCGTGGTGCAGTGGGCCAGCCACCCCGAGACGACGCTCGGCTGGGACCCGCCCGGCGACTACAGCGCCCAGTGCGCGACGAAGGGCTGGGATGCCGACGACTGCACCGCCGACGGCCGCTATTTCACTGCCGATTATCCGGGCATCGTGCGTGAGCGGGTGATCGCGGCACTCGGCGGCGAAGTGCTGTACTTCAACGGCGCCATCGGCAGCCAGATCGGGCCCGGCGACGCCGACGTCTGGCAGATCGACGCCGAGCATCCGGTGGGTGATGGGGTCACCGCCCCAGCCGGCGCTCGACCCGTGGCCGGTGCAACTGACCTACGCGGCAAGAACTTGGCTCGCACGCAGGCAATCGGTGACGAGTTGGCCGCGCACGTGTTGGAACTGGTCGCCGAGGCGCAGCCAACGGAGGTCACCGACATCGAATGGCGCCAGCAACCGTTCTACACCGCGCTGACCAATATCGGCTTCCGTGTACTGCTGGCAGACGGCGACCTCGGTTGGCAGATTCCTGCCGCGTACAACTGCAGTGCCAAGCCGTACTCCGATGACAACTGCACCGACGACGGGGGAGCATTCGAGGACGACCCCGTGCTGACCCCGTTGGTGGACAGCCAGATTCGCAAAGGCGACGTGCTCAAGTCGCAGATCACGTGGGTCAGCCTGGGTGATGTCGGCTTCCTGTTCATGCCCGGCGAACTCTCCCCGGAACTGGTCATCGGCTTGCCGGCAGACTTCGAGTCCAACTCCGCGGCGTACTACACGGAGCCCGACCTTCACGCGGTCGGAGCCGACTACCAGATCCCAGGTCATCTGCTCGACCTCGTGCCGACGAAGACGACATTCACGGTCGGTCTCGGCGGCGATGAGCTGGGCTACTGGATCCCCATCAACGAGGCACGAATGAAGTGCCTCGACCTGGTCTTCGACCCGGCGAGCGGATACAACTGCCAGCGACTCTTCGACGAGGGATTGTTGGTGGCGGTCGACGCTGTCGCGGGCCCGGTGTGCCGCACGGTCACGGACGATCCCGAGAGCAGTTCGTATACGCCCGAGCAGCTGACGGCATTGCAGGCCGTCTGTCGCTATGGGCAAGCACTCGGCCGAGAGTTGGGTGAGCCCGACGGCCACTACGAGGAGACGAACTCCGCCGGCTGGGACCTCGTCGACGACCTCTGGGCTGCGGCGCTGCAACTGTTCAACATCTGAATGCGTTGTTAGGGTCCACCCATGGCGATTCCGAAGGTCTGCGGCATCGAGACCGAGTACGGCATTCTGGTTCGGGGGCCTGTCAGCGACCACACCAGCAATCCCGTGTCGGCTTCGTCGCTGCTGATCAACGCCTACCTCGCCGCCAGCCGGCGTTTGGTCGGGTGGGACTTCGAGGACGAGCACCCCGGCGCTGACGCTCGCGGTTTCAGGGTCAGCGATCTGCTCGAACCCGAGATCGAGACGCACCTGGTCAACGCAGTACTCACCAACGGCGCCCGCTACTACGTCGATCATGCACATCCGGAGATCAGCACCCCCGAATGCCGTACCGCACGCGAGGCACTGGTCTTCGATCGTGCTGCTGAGGAGATCGTGTGGGCCAGCATGCAGGCCGCCAATGCGCTGCTCCCCGACGGTGCAGAGGTGTTGTGCCACAAGAACAACTCGGATGGCAAGGGCAACAGCTACGGCTGCCACGAGAACTATCTACTCGCTCGCGACGTGCCCTTCAGCCGCATCGTCCACCAGATCACACCACACTTCGTCACCCGTCAGATCGTGGTCGGTGCCGGCAAGGTGGGGTGCGAACTGCCGGGCATTTCCGCCGCCGACATCCCGTTCCAGATCAGCCAGCGTGCGGACTTCTTCGAGGAGGAGGTCGGTCTCGAAACAACACTCAAGCGACCGATCATCAACACCCGCGACGAACCGCACTGCGACGCCAGCAAGTACCGCCGCCTGCATGTGATCGTCGGCGACGCCAACATGAGCGAAACCGCCACCCTGGTCAAGCTGGGTGCCACATCCATACTGCTGGCGATGATCGAGGACGACGTTCTCGGCGACGATCTGGTCCTCGCCAACCCCGTGGCCGCCATCCGACACATCAGTCACGACCCTTCGTTGCAGCGCACCGTGCTGCTGCGCAATGGCCGTCGTGCTACTGCCCTCGAAATCCAGTGGGGGCTGCTCGAGTTGGCGCTCAAGTACGAACGATCGCACGGTCTGGAACCCGTCGGCCACGACGTCGGACGCGAAGTCCTCGCACTGTGGGAGAGCATCCTCACCGGTCTGGAGGCCAACCCCGAATCCGTGGCTCACCAGGTCGACTGGGTTGCCAAGCGCCGAGTGGTGGAGGCGTACGCCGGCCGTCATGGCGCTCGACCCGGCGACGCCCGCCTGAAGGCGCTGGATCTGCAGTATCACGACCTTCGCCGCGACAAGTGCCTGGCGCGTCGCGTCGGTCTCGACGTGTTGACCACCGAGGCAGAGGTTCACGATGCGATGACCAAGCCGCCGCTGACCACCCGGGCGTACTTCCGAGGGCGTTGCCTGGAGAAGTGGCCTGAGCAGATCGTCGCCGCCAACTGGGACAGCATGGTGTTCGACATCGGTCGCGAACCGCTGCGCCGAGTGCCGATGATGGAACCATTGCGCGGCACAGCCGAATCCGTGGCTAGGTTGATCGACGAAAGCGATACCCCAGCCGAGCTGCTGGCCCGGCTGGGTTCCTGAACGGTCCGCACGACGGGCTTCGTCCACACAGGAGAACACATGGCTGAGCGCACACAGAAGCAGAAACCAACACCGGCTCGTAGCGAAGAAACTGTCGAGGCAGCGCCGGCTGTGGTCGGTGGTAGCGACAAGTTGAAAGCCGAGCTCGATGATCTGCTCGACGAGATCGACGATGTGCTGGAGACCAACGCTGAGGACTTCGTGAAGTCGTACGTGCAAAAAGGCGGCCAATAGTTCGATGTCAATGCCGATGTTCACACCCGGAACAGACCCGGGTTCCAACTTTCCCGAGCTACTCAGGCGAATGGGGCTCGCCGCGGATCCATCGGCCGGCGCCCACGGCGAGTTCGCCGTGCCGCATGCCACCACCTGCGTCGCGCTGCGCTTCACCGACGGCGTCATCATGGCGGGCGACCGTCGAGCCACCAGCGGCAATCTCATCAGCCATCGCGACATGGAAAAAGTTGTCCAGGCCGACCTGCACAGTGGCGTCGCCATCGCCGGCGCCGCCGGGCCCGCCATGGAGATGGTCAAGCTCTTCC
>DAORTY010000216.1:0-5904 GCA_035432905.1 Ilumatobacteraceae bacterium
CGCCGCAAGCCTCGGACGAGTTTCCGAACTACATCCAGTTCCAGAACCAAGGCACCGACCTCGGCCTGCCGAACGTCGACACGGTCAACTTCGGCCGCAACCTGATCGCAACGCGTGGCACCGGCGAGAACGCCAACGTGGTCACTGTGACGGGCGAGGCCTTCACGTGGAGCGATGTCGCAGGCGATTACCTGCTGGATGTCGCGGACCTCGGCAACGGTGTCAGGACCACGCACACCACAGGCCAACTGATCATCACGGTGCCGGGCGACACCAGCCTCGGGATCGCCAGTGAAGACGTCTCGGTACTGATCATGCAGGCGGGCCTCGGCGGGGTCAGTGTCGTAGGCCAGAGCGGCGTCACGGTGAACGTGCGCAGCGCGCTGCTTCCCGAAACGGCAGGGCAATACGCCGTGCTGTCGCTGATCCACACCGGAGCCGACGAGTGGGTGCTGTGCGGTGATCTGGGAGCGCCGTAATGCGCACCACGCACGCGGGGGCGTTGATGCCTCACATCCCGGCGCCGGACCCGGACTTCGCTAACGTCGTCCTGCTGCTGCACTACGACAACGACGACGAGCAGGCCTACCCCGATTTCAGTTCGTACCACCGGGAAACGACGCAGACCGGGCTGATTGCCACCGACACGACCGACCCTAAGTTCGGCGCCGGCTCAGGCATCTACGACGGCACGAACTACCTGCAGTGTGCCAGCAGCATCGACTTCGGGTTCGGCGGCGACTGGACGATCGAATGCTTTGCCAAGCGCACGGGGCAGTCGAGTGCCGTCGACCCCAATGTCATCTTTGCCAACATCAGCAGCGGCGGGGGTACACAGCTGCGCTACCTGTGCTTCAACCCGATCACTGGCAAGTTCTCCTACCGCGGCCCTGGCGGCCTGCTGACGGACTTTGTCGCCGACGCGGACCCCGACGTCTGGACGCACTTGGCGATCTGCCGCGCCAGCACGACGGTGTATGCCTTCCAGGACGGCGTGTTGCAGTTCACCGCAGGCGGGGACAACAGCCCGGAGGCGGCGCACGCGATCACGGTGGGCGGCGCGCTGGTGGCCGACTGGGGCACGAACCACGGGTTCGTCGGCGTGCTCGACGAGTTCCGCATCACCAAGGGCATCGCGCGCTACACGACCGACTTCACGCCGCCCACTGCACCGTTCCCCAACGAGTGACCCATGCGCCGAGCCATCGAATCGTTCCGCGGAGAAGCGCCCCGAGTTACGCCGAGGGCGCTGCCGGACAACGCCGCGCAGGAGGCCGTCAACGCGCAACTGTTCACCGGTGACCTGAAAGCCTGGCGGCAGTTCGCGACGACCAAGGGCTTGGCCAACAGCGGTTCGGGGCCCGTGCGCACGATCTACCTGCTCAACGACCAGTGGCTGTCGTGGGAGGCCGACGTGGATGTGGCGCGAGGGATCATCCCCGGCGACACCACGTACCGCACCTACCTGACGTCGCCCGGCCTGTACGGCGAGCCGCGCTTCACGAATTACGCGCTGGCGACCACCGGCGCCGAACCGTTTCCGGTGGCCACGCGGCCGCTGGGCGTGCCCGCGCCGACGTCGCCCCCGACGCTGGTGACCGGCATCGACGAGACCGCGACGACCTTCGCCGTGGACATCCTCGACGAAGGCGATTCGCTGACCGAAAGCTGGACGATCTCCGGATCGAGCCCGGGTGTCAGCGAGGTCACGCAAGACGCCGTGGTGGGCAACCCGGCGCCCAGCTACGCGCTGCTGGCCAACGGCAACGCAGGCCTGCCGGCGTACGCCTACCGCAACTTCGGCATTGCGTCGGGCACGGTCGTGCAGGTGTCGTTCGACTGGTCCTACCAGTCCGGCGCGGCCGACGCGCAGATGATCGCGAACATCATGACCGGGGTCCTCGGATCCGGCCTACAGGTTCGCTACGACTCGGTCTTCTCGCGCTTCTCCATCTCGGCGGGGACAGGGTGGGCTTCCACCGGGTCCTCGTCGCTGGTGTCCAGCACGATCTCGCTGCTCGCGCACTCGACCTGGTACACGGTGACGGTGCAGGTCATCGCCAACAGTGATGGCACGCAGACTGTGACGGCCAGCCTGTACCTCGGTAGCGGCCTGATCACTTCGGTCAGCATCACCAACATCTTCTCGCTCGGCGACTACGTCGGCTTCGTGCACGAGACGTCGTCCAACAGCGCGAAGACCTACTACGACAACATCCTCGTGCGCGCCAGCGGCTCGACGGGCTACGTGCCCGCCAACCTGGCGACGAACTACGTCTACACCTTCGTCAACGACCTCGGCGAAGAGAGCGCGCCGAGCGAGGCCAGCGCCACCATCCTGCGGCCGGATGGCATCAGCGTCACCGTGACGACGCCGACGGTGGTGCCGTCGGGTGTCTCGTCGGACTACGCGATCACGACCAAGCGCATCTACCGCGCGGCCACCGGCAACGTGGGCACCGAGTTCCTGTTCGTCGCTGAGATCGCGCTGGGCACCGCCGACTACGTGGACGTGCTCACCGACGCGCAACTCGGCGAAGCGCTGGAGAGCGAACTGTGGGACCTGCCGCCCGATGACCTCGAGGGCATCCTCGCGCTACCCAACGGCGTGATGGTGGGCTTCCGCCGCAACCAGCTGTGCCTGTCCGCGCAGAATCGGCCGCACGCCTGGCCGGTGAGCTACCGGCTCACCACCGACACCGACATCGTCGGCATCGGCAACGTCGACACGACGGTGGTGATCGGCACGGAGAGCTTCGTCTACATCGCCAGCGGCAGCGAGCCGGCGGCGTACAGCATGAGCAAGTTCGAAGTGCCGTACGCGTGCTCGAGCAAGCGCAGCTTCGACTACCTCACCGGCATCGGTGTCGTCTTCTCCAACCCGGACGGCCTGATGGCCGTGCAGGGTGTCGGCCAGATCCGCAACCTGACCGACAGCGTCTTCACGCGCGAGCAGTGGCAAGCCCTCGACCCCACGAGCATCGTCGGGGTGTCGCACAACGACATCTACTTCCTGTTCTGGGAGTCGGGGTCCAACCGCGGCTGCTACGCGATCGACATGAAGCCCAACGGCTTCGGTGTCGTGCAGATGGCCTTCCACGCCAGCGCGTCGTTCGTCGACCCGATCGAGGACAAGATGTACCTCGTGCTCGACGAGGACAACGAGCCGGACGACCCGAGCCTGCCGATTCCGGCCGCGCCGCCGGTGTACCTCGACGGGCGCACGGTCTACGAGTTCGAAGGCAACCCCTCGGTCGACATGACCTACCGGTGGTTGAGCAAGCTGTGGCTGCTGGAGCACCCGGCGTGGTTTACGATCGCCCAGGTGCGCGCCGAGGACTACCTGAACCTGCTCGTGCGCTTCTACGGCGATGGCGTGCAGATCAGCGAGATCGTGGTGACCGAGTCGACGGAGTTCACGCTCGATGAAGCTGACGAGTACGAGACATTCCAGATCGAGATTCTCGGCACGTCGACCGTGCGCATCGCCCAGGCCGCCGAGGATGTGACGGAGCTCGGCTGATGGCTGTCGACGGCAAGCCAGCCATCACCACGCCAGGGCAGTTGGTGCTGCGGCCGGTGCAGGCCTCTATCGCGGCGGCGCGTCAGCGCATCGAGAAGCTGGAGGCGGCGGTCACCATCCTGCAGAACGCGGGCACGACCAGCTTCGACGCGGTGATTCAGTCCCTGCGGATCTCGATCGCGCAGCTGCAAACCCAGGTCGCGCTTCTGAGCGGCGGCATCTTCGACCCGCAGAGTGCGCACCTCGTCTTCGCCGGGCCTACCAGCGGCACACCGGACGAGCCGACGTTCCGCGCGCTCGTGCAGGACGACTTGCCCGACATCAGCGCCTTGTCCGCGCAATCCGGGGGTTTGGGCGGCGACGAACTGGTGGCCGTGCAACTCGGGGGCGTTTGGTACCAGACCACCGTGCAGGACATCGCAAACCTCGCCTTCTTCGGCAGTGGTGGGGGCGGTGATGGGGCAGTGGACAGCGTCAATGGGCAGACTGGCGTGGTTGTGCTGACCGCGGCCGATGTGGGCGCCGTGGAGAGCGTCAACGGCTTCAGTGGAACCGTCACGATCGACGCAGGTGATGTTGGCGCGGTGCCTGGCGCGGAGTACGTGCCCTCGCTGGCCAGTGGCGTAGACGGCAGCGAGTCGGCCGTGGTGTTCAAGGGCAGCGGCTACTACGTCGTCACGCTGGCGCAGATCGCCGCGCTGGCACCGGGCGGTGGGGCGGTGACCAGCGTCAACAGTCAGGTCGGCGCCGTGCTGTTGGACGCTGGCGACGTCGGTGCCGTGCCAGGGGCTGAGTACGTGCCCTCACTCGCCAGTGGCATCGACGGCGACGAGATCTTGGTCGGGCAGAAGGGCAGCAGCTACTACAGCATGACGGCGCAGCAAGTCGCCGCCCTGGCTGGTACCTACACCGCGGCTTCGGTGGCGCCGGGAAGCCCGCGCGTCGGTGACCGCTGGGTTGACCTCGACACCGGCATCCTCTACACCTACTTCTACGACGGCAACAGTTACGCCTGGGTGGAGTTCTGATGGACTGCTACGTGATCGACTTCCCTGCGTCCCCGACAGTGGGCCAGACATACAGCTACGGCGGCCGCACGTGGACCTATGACGGCAGCGGCTGGGTGAGGAACGCGGCATGATCGACTTCCCCTCCAGCCCGGTGTCTGGGCAGGTCTACACCTACAGCGGCCGCACGTGGGTGTGGGATGAGACCGGTTGGCAGCGGCAGATCAACGCCGGGCAGCAGGTTTCGGTGTTCACGCTGGTGAGCGGTCTGGTGCAGAACAACGTTGATCCACTGCCGTACCTCATCAGCGGCACGTGGCACGAAATCACCTACGTCTGAGGACTCACTATGTCAGCAACGCTCACCTGGGCAAGCAGCGGTGCGGCCACCAAGACCGGCACCACGATCAACACGCTGCTCGACGACCTCGACACGCTCATCACGAGCAAGGCCGGCGATGCGACGTTCTTCTGGCAGAAGGCCAGCAAGAGCAGCGCGGCCACGCCGTTCTATCTCACGCTCAAGCCCAAGGACGGCAGCGCAGGCCGCATCCTGCTGCTGTGCTACACGAGCGCACCCGCGGGCAGCAACTCGGCAATCTTCGATACCGCTGCCACGACGAACGTGCTGTACGGTGCGTACTTCCCGGCCGGCAATGTCGACACGCCCAGCAACCTGACGGCTGCCAGCGGCACGATCATGGGCGACGACACCGGCGCGGTGAAAGTCTGGGCCCAGCTATCCATCGCGAGCATTTACGGCGCGAGCATCCGGGCCTATTACTTCGACAGCGCCGAGGCGGTTGTCTTCGCATTCCAGAACCCTGCAGTAGCAGCGGGCTTCCTGGCTGGCGCCGGCGCGCTGGTGGTCGATGCATCAGACAACGCCTACAGCGCAGTGTTCTCCTTGGGCACCGGGTCAATCGCGAACTTCGGCAACCAGACCGCTGTGATGGCGCACTCGGTATCGACCATCAATGCCAGCACGGCGACGCCATGCGTGCGCACGAACTACGGCGCCAGCAACCGCGTCTATTTCCAGGCCTGGGTGCCGTCCTCGACCTGGGGCGCCGTGGCGGTGAGCAGCACCGACATCCTCACCGACACCGCCAACTCCAAGGCGTGGTTCGTGCCGATGCAGATGCTCGGGCAGGTCAAGGGCGAGGGCTTCGTGCTCAAGCTGCGGCAGATCGCGATCGGACCTGGCACCACGAGCGCGCTCGTGCCGTACAACACAACCGGCCCGGTGGTGGCCGCGCGTCAGGTCAACCTGCTGACCACCGGAGGCAACGGCTACCCGTGGATGACCAACTTCAAAGTCTGATGATCTCCGGCACCACATTCACGATCGAAGGCCCCGAGATGGTGGAGGCC
>DAORTY010000217.1:0-5873 GCA_035432905.1 Ilumatobacteraceae bacterium
CGCCTGCCAGCTCACCCGATATCCGCCCGGCCTCATCTCCGCCCTGGAGAAGCTGCGCGACGATGTCACCGTCACGCACTCGGCGTCCACGGCAACAGCACACATGTGGATCGAGCAGCCGATGTCCGGTGTCGGCGACCACGGCAAGATGGGCAAATGGAACAAGATGTTCGACACGCATCCTCCGCTAGAAGAGCGGATCGCGATGCTTCGCGAACTATGAGCCGCCCATCCAGCTTCCTTGCTTCTGTCGCGCTTGTGATAGGTGTCGTTGGGTGCGGTGGCAGCGACACGTCTGCGCCGACGGTCGACCCAACCACGTCGCAAGTGGCGACCACGCGAGCGACCACCACCACGTCGCTTTCCCCCGTCACCACAGTTGCGGAGACGACCACCACCGAAGTGGCGGTGCCGGTGTATCCGCTGACGGGCTTGCCCGTGACGGACCCAGTTGCAGCCGAGCGCCCCGCGCTCGTCGTCAAGATCGACAACAATGCCGGCGCTCGCCCGCAAAGTGGCCTCAACGAGGCCGACATCGTCTTCGAGGAGATCGTCGAAGTACAGACCCGGTTTGCTGCTGTCTTCCACTCGCAGGGTGCCGATCCAGTCGGACCTATCCGCTCGGGACGCACACAAGATGTGCTGCTGCTCGGCTCGTTCAACAGTCCGCTGTTCATGTGGAGCGGCGGCAACGGCAACGTGACACGCACGATCGAAGGCAGCGATTTCGTCAACCTCAGTGCCCAACGCAGCAGCGTGTACAACGCTGCCGGCTACTTCCGCAGCAACAAGCGCAAGAACCCACACGACCTGTACGCATCGACGACAGGGGCGTGGACGCTGGCGCCGGAAGGTTCGAGCGCACCGCCACAGCAGTTCCTGTACCGCAAGCAGGGCGAAGCTGCTCTCGGGGAACCAGCGACAGGCGTCGACCTGGACATGGACGGCCTGCCAATCGAGTGGCGCTTCGATGCACCGTCGGGTGCGTACCTTCGCTCCAATGGCGGCACACCGCACATGGACGAACTCAGCGGCCAGGTCAGCACGGAGAACGTGCTGGTGATGTTCGTGGACTATCAGCCCAGCCCGGCCGACAATCGCAGCCCCGAGGCGCAGACCATCGGCGGCGGTGACGCCTGGTTGTTCACCGGTGGCGTCGTGCAGCGTGGCACCTGGACGCGCACCGACCGGCTGTCGGCCATCATCCTGCAGGACGCCAGCGGCGCCACCATCGCCTTGACCCCTGGCCGCACCTTCGTGGAACTCGCACGCGTCGACAGCGCCAACGCGACTACCTGATGGCCGGGTAGTACGGCCACCTGGAATTGGCTGACGTGCCGCCAGGTCTGCAGCGATACGCTTGCCACATGACTTCGGAGACGTCTCCTTCCCGCGCCACAGGCACCATGCAAGTGAAGCGTGGACTCGCTGAAATGATGAAGGGCGGCGTCATCATGGACGTCGTCAACGCTGAGCAGGCCAAGATCGCCGAAGACGCCGGCGCCTGCGCCGTGATGGCGCTCGAGCGGGTGCCGGCCGACATCCGCCGCGACGGCGGCGTGTCGCGCATGAGCGACCCCGAGATGATCGAAGGCATCAAGGCGGCGGTCACCATTCCAGTCATGGCAAAGGCTCGCATCGGCCACTTCGTCGAGGCGCAGATCCTGCAGTCGCTCGGCGTCGACTACATCGATGAGAGCGAAGTGCTCAGCCCCGCCGACGAGACGCACCACATCGACAAGTGGGCGTTCACCGTGCCCTTCGTGTGCGGCGCCACCAACCTGGGTGAGGCCCTGCGGCGCATCAGCGAAGGTGCGTGCATGATCCGCAGCAAGGGCGAGGCAGGCACCGGCAACATCGTCGAGGCCGTGCGTCATCTGCGCAGCATCATCGGCGACATTCGCAAGATCACCCAGGCCGACAACGCCGAGCTGTTCCAGTGGGCGAAGCAGTTGCAGGCGCCGCTACCGCTCGTGCAGGAGATCGCAGAAACCGGATGGCTGCAAGTGCCCTTGTTCTGCGCCGGTGGTATCGCCACCCCAGCCGATGCGGCACTCGCCATGCAGCTCGGTGCTCAGGCCGTGTTCGTAGGTTCTGGAATCTTCAAGAGCGACGACCCCTCGCCGCGAGCAAAGGCCATCGTCGAGGCGACCACCCATTTCCGCGATGCAGCTATTCTGGCCAAGGTCAGCCGAGGCCTCGGTGCCCCGATGACAGGCATCGGTATGGACGAGATCAACAAGACCACACGTTTCGCAGAGCGCGGCTGGTAGCCAGTCATGCCGTCAGCGGAGCCGCCAGGTGAACGCCGGCGTTGGGCAGTCAGCGGCGAGCCGGCGCGTCGTGGGCGTCCTTGCCTTGCAGGGCGCGTTCGAAGCGCATGACGACACGCTGCGCGGGTTGGGCGTTGTCACCCGTCAGGTTCGCACGCCACTAGATCTCGAGCAGGTCGACGCCTTGGTGATGCCTGGCGGAGAAAGCACCACCATGTCGCGACTGCTCGATACGTCGCGGCTGTTCGGTCCGCTGCAGCAGCGGCTGACTGATGGCATGCCAGTGTTCGGCACCTGCGCGGGCATGATCCTGCTGGCGACCAATGTGCTCGACGGTCGCCCCGACCAACGTAGTTTCGGTGTCATCGACATCGATGTTCGCCGAAACGGCTACGGCCGTCAGGTCGACAGCTTCGAGACCGACATCGCGGTCGTCGGGCTGGACGACGTGTTCCACGCAGTGTTCATCCGGGCACCTAAGGTGGAAGCAACCGGTGCCGACGTAGAGGTGCTGGCCACGCACGATGACGTGCCGGTTCTCGCACGTCAGGGGCATGTCCTGGTCGCGTCCTTCCATCCAGAGATCACACCAGACGCACGCCTGCACGAGATGTTCTTGCAGCACAACGGATTCACCACCGAGCCACGCTCGATCAGTACGGAAAGGGGATAGTCCCATGTCGGGCCATTCCAAATGGGCAACCATCAAGCACAAGAAGGGCGCTGCCGACAAGGCGCGCGCGAAGGTGTTCAACAAGATTGCTCGTCAACTCGAGGTTGCAGCCCGCGAGGGCGGCGGCGACCCGTCGACCAACGCATCGCTACGCACCGTCATTCTGAAGGCGAAGGGCGCGCAGATGACCAATGACGCCATCGATCGGGCGGTGAAGCGTGGCGCCGGTGTCTCCGACGGCGGCACCTACGAAGCGATCATGTACGAGGGTTACGCGCCCGGCGGCGTGGCAATGTTGGTCGATGTGCTCACTGATAACCGCAACCGCAGCGGCGGCGACGTACGCAACATCTTCGCCAAGCTGGGCGGTTCGTTGGCCGAGCCTGGTGCCGTTGGTTGGCAGTTCAGTCGCCGTGGTGTGCTGCTGGTGCACGGTGGCGATGAAGACACGGTGATGATGGCCGCCCTCGATGCGGGCGCCGACGATGTCACTGACGATGGCGACGGGATGTGGCGCTTGACCTGCGACCCAGCGCATGTCTTCGATGTCCGTGACGCGCTGCATGCGGCTGGGCTCACGGTGGAGTCTGCCGAGAGCACGATGGTGTCGAGCCTCACCGTCGAGGTCACCGACCCCGAGGATGCGCGTAAGATTCTCCGCATCATCGATGCGTTGGAGGACAATGACGACGTGCAAGACGTCTACAGCAACTTCGACATCAGTGAAGAGCTGATGGAACTGGTCGGCGAGTGAGCATCTCGGTCGGCGATGCCGCACCCTCGTTCACGCTGGCGGCCACCGGTGGCGGCGACGCGTCACTGAGCGACTTCCTCGGCAGGCCGCTCGTCCTCGTGTTCTACCCGGGCGACGACACGCCCGTGTGTACCAAGCAACTCAACAGTTACAACGACGATCTCTCGCAGTTCCAGGCGCTCAACGCCCAGGTCGTGGCCATCTCCGCCCAGAGCGTGGAGAGTCACGAGAAGTTCTCCGACAAGCACGGCTTCAAGTTCCCGCTGCTGGCCGACGTCGACAAATCGGTTGCAGCTGCGTACGGCACGCTGGGGCCACTGGGCTTTCCTCGGCGCAGCGTGTTCATCATCGACGCAAACGGTGTCGTTCGATACGTGCACCGTGCCATCGCCGGGCTCACCTTCCGCCCGGTGGGCGAGTTGATCGACGTGCTGCTCAGCCTTCCTCGTTGACGGTCCACGGTCGAGCGCGACACACCCGCTAGGCTCGTACACGTGTTCGTTCGTGATGAAGCCATCGTCCTAGGGATCGACCCGGGCCTCACTCGATGTGGCTACGCAGTTCTGCATTCCGCCGGCAACGTCGTTCGTCCCATTGCGCTGGGGGTCATTCGCACACCGCCCACCGATCCGTTACCGCAGCGACTGGCGGCGCTGAAGGGTGAGCTGGTGTTGCTGCTACAGCAGTACGTTCCGTTCGCGGTGGCAGTCGAGCAGGTGTTCTTCCAGACCAACGTGCGCACGGCGATGAGCGTGGGCCAGGCCAGCGGATTGGCCTTGGCCGAAGCGGCCGCCTTCGGGTGCGACGTCGTTCAGTTCACCCCCAACCAGGTGAAGGATTGTGTCGCAGGTTGGGGTGGCGCCGACAAGGCACAGGTGCAGCGGATGGTGCAGGCTCGGCTGGGGCTGTCCACACCGCCCAAGCCAGCTGATGCCGCCGACGCTGCGGCGCTGGCGCTGTGTTACATCGCCGCTGCTCCCATGCGTCGCAGCGTGTCGCGGGCGCTGGCCAGATGATCGGGTCGTTCAGATGATCGGGTCGTTCAGATGATCGGGTCGCTGCGCGGCTCGGTGTTGGAGCGCACCGAGGAATCCACGGCGCTCATCGAGGTCAACGGCGTCGGCTATTTCGTGTCGGTCACGCCGCGCACCCTCGCGGAGCTCGAGCCTGGCGCGTCCGTGTTCGTGTATGTGCATCATCACATCCGCGAGGAATCACAGACGCTGTTCGGTTTCCTGCAGCGCGACGAACGCACCACGTTTCAGGTCCTCATTGCAACGCACGGCATCGGCCCCGCCCTCGCCCTTGCCATCCTGGGCACTCATGGCCCGTCGGCACTGGTCGACATCATTGCGTCCAATGACATCGGCGCGCTCACGCTCGTTCCCGGTGTCGGCAAGAAGACAGCCGAGCGATTGTTGATCGAGCTGCGCAATCGACTCAGCCTGCCGATGCTCGACCCGTTACCGGCGGGCGCAGATGGCAAGGCCTCGGTGATCGGCAATGTGCGCGAAGCCCTCACGGGCCTGGGCTATGGGCCCGAGGAAGTTCGCGACGCGATGCGCGAGCTGTCCGCGGACGGCGACGCGTCCAGCCTGCTGCGTGATGCACTGAAGCTGTTGGGAGCCAAGCGTGCGTGAAGAGTTCCTGGAACCGGAGATGGTCAGCACCGACGAGGAGGTCGACGAGGTCGGGCTGCGGCCACGCAGGCTCAGCGAGTTCGTTGGGCAGCGGGAGCTGAAGGAGCACCTGTCGATCGTGTTGGAGGCCGCGAAGTTGCGCGGGCAACCCGCCGACCACCTGTTGCTGGCCGGCCCTCCAGGGTTGGGTAAGACCTCGATGGCTGGCATCGTCGCTGCGGAGATGGGTGTGCACATGCACATCACGTCCGGCCCCGCCCTCGAGCGTGCCGGCGACCTCGCTGCCATCCTCACCAAGCTCGAGGAAGGTGACGTGCTGTTCATCGACGAGATCCATCGCCTCTCCAGGGCGGTGGAAGAGATCCTGTATCCGGCGATGGAGGACTTCCAGCTCGACATCGTTGTCGGCAAAGGGCCCGCCGCATCCAGTATTCGCCTGACCCTGCCGCCTTTCACATTGGTCGGCGCAACCACCCGCACCGGCATGATCACCGGGCCGCTGCGCGACCGCTTCGGGTTGGTGGCGCGGCTCG
>DAORTY010000218.1:0-5831 GCA_035432905.1 Ilumatobacteraceae bacterium
GCGGCGGGATGATGGTCTGGCGCAGGCTGACGGTGATGACGTTCCACGTGCTGCCCAGCAGCGTGCCGACGGCGAACAGCACGCCCGTGAGCGGCCACCACGACGAGAGGCCGACCAACACGCTGATCACCGAGGTCGACCCCAGGGTGAGCGCGAGGCAGGTGCCACTGCCCAGCGTCCGTGACATCCACGGGGCGGCATACCCACCGACGATGGCACCGACCGCGAAACCGAAACCCATGAACGTGAACGTCAACGGCGTCACGTGCAACACGTCCTGGGAGAACAGCACGAACATCGCCCCGCTCAGATTCGAGGAGAGGTTCATCAGACCAAGAATGATCGCCATCGAGCGCAACAGGTGGTTACCCCACAACCAGCGCACACCCTCCTTCAACTCGGCCTTCCACGAGGGCGCGGGCGCACCCTCACTGCGCTCGGGGTGTACCGCACGGAATGATCCGGGGATCATGGCGACCAACGCTGCGCCCACGAAGAACGATGTGGCGTCGATGAAGAACGGCACCGAGAACGCGACCAACAGCAACAGCGAACCGATCGGCGGGCCGATGAAGGTGTTGGCCACCGACTCGATGCTCCACAGCCGGCCGTTCGCCCGTTCGAGCTGTTCGGGCCGAACGATGGACGGCATGATGGTCTGGCCGCAGTTGTCGCGTAGCACCTCCGCAGAACCCAGCAGCAGGGTGGCCAGCAGCAGCATCAGATACAACCCGGTGCGGGTACCCACGACGTTGCGTACCTGGTCGGGCGCCGGCAGCGACCCCTGCTCGGCGAGCACCGAGAACGCGATCAACAACGTGAAGGCGAAGCGCAGCGCGTCCATCAGCACCATTGCCTTGCGGCGATCGACGCGATCGGTGATGACCCCCGCGGGCAGTGTGAACACCAGCCACGGAAGCCGTTGCGCGGCAGCCACCAGGGCCACCAGCAGCGGGTTGCGTGTGATCGCCGTGGCCAGCCACGGATACGCGATCGACGACATGCCGTCGCCGATGTTGGACATCGCTGTGGCCACATACAGCTTGCGATAGCTGCCGCCGAGGCGGATCCTCTCCTTTTTCACTTCGCCACACTAGACAGGCAGGTAGCGCTGCCACTAGCAAATTGGTGGGGCGTGGCCGACGGCCACGGCATGATTGCAATGATGCATCGGTTGGCGAGATTCAGAGGGCTGCTGCCGCCGATCGACCGACCTGCATACAGCGAAGGCGTACGGGCAATGACCCCGATCAGCGTCGCAATTGCGGTCTGGGGCTTGGTCACCGGCGTCGCGTTGGTCAACTCCGGGCTGTCGATCGCCGTCGCGATCGTGATGACGCTGACCGTGTTCGCCGGGTCGGCTCAGTTGGCCGTGCTGCCGTTGCTGGCAACATCCGCTCCCCTACCCATCGTCTGGGTGACAGCGCTGTTGGTGAACCTCCGCTTCGTCATTTTCGCCGCCGCCGCACGCAAGTCGTTCGTGCACCTTCCGTGGCAGCAGCGGATGCTCGCGGGCTACCTCAATGGCGATCTCGGCTTTGCGCTGTTCGCTCGCCGATTTGCGAACGATCCCGACCGAGGCAGCCCCGTGCAGTGGGGCTACTTCTACGGCGTTGCGGTCGTCAACTGGGTGGCCTGGATGGGCTCCTCGATCGTCGGCATCTTGCTGGGCGGCCTGGCACCAACCGACTGGGGCCTCGAACTCGGCGCGTACCTGGCGCTCCTGGCCGTCGTCATCCCGATGGTGCATCGGCTTCCGGTCGCGGCCGGAGTGCTCGTGACCGCAGTGATCGCCGTGGCAACGGTCAACTTTCCGCTCCGCCTGGGCCTGCTGCTGGCGGTCCTCGCTGGTGTTGGTGTTGCAGTCGGCGTCGAGAGCCTGCGCCCCGACGACCAGCCCCACGGTGCTGCCGCCGTGGCCGCCGACATCGCCACCGAAGGCGAGGTCGTCTGATGGGCAGCACTGCATATCTCGCTGCCGCCATCGTGGGCCTGACCGTCGTGACCATTGCTACACGCAGCAGCTTCTTCATGCTGCCGGCACGCATCGAGCTGCCGGCCAACGTGGAGCGAGCGCTGCGCTATGCACCGGCGTGTGCGCTCACGGCCATTGTCGTGCAGGGGGTGCTCGCACGCGATCACCAGCCGTATGTCAGCGTGCACAACTACCAGATGTGGGCCCTCATCGCGGCGGGGCTCGTGTTCGCCAAGACCCGCAACATGATCGCCATGATGGTGGTCGGCATGGCTGTGTTCACCGTGCTGCGCCTGTCCTTCTAGCCGAGCGCTGAGTAGCCTCGCTGCCGTGGCTGCTTACTGGTTGTTCAAGTCCGAACCCGACGTGTTCTCCTACGACCATCTGGTGGCCAACAAGCTCGAAGGCTGGGATGGTGTACGCAACTACCAGGCGCGCAACTTCATGCGGGCGATGAAGGTCGGCGACAAGGCCATCTTCTACCACTCGAATGCGACGCCGCCGGGAATTGCCGGCGTGTGCAAGGTGGCCAAGACCGCCGAACCCGACCCCACACAGTTCGACCCGGCGAGCAAGTACTTCGACCCGGCGTCCAAGCCAGCCGACCCACGGTGGGACTGGGTCACCGTCGCTCCGGTGAAGAAGCTGCCATTCGTGTCACTCGACGAGCTCAAGACCATCCCCGAGCTGGCCAACTGCCGCCTGTTGGCCAAGGGCAACCGGCTCTCGGTGATGCCGCTGGAAGCGCACGAGTTCGACGCGATCGTCGCCTACGCAACGCGCCGCAAGCGGTAACTGTCACATCCGTACCGCCGAGCCTGACCGAGCGAAGCCGCGGCATGCGCAGTAGGTTTCTCGGTGACATGGCCCGCGCGAAGACCTCACATCCCGATCCCACCGTCGTACTCCTCGTCCGGCACGGCCAGACACCGACCACGGGCAAGTTGCTGCCCGGACGCGCGGCAGGCCTTCACCTGGCCGACGTCGGGATCGAGCAAGCGCAGCGTGCCGCCGAGCGCATTTCGGCGCTCACCAAAGTCGATGCCGTCTACGCCTCGCCGTTGGAACGCGCCCGCGAGACAGCTGCCCCCATCGCCGCAGCTCGCGGTTTGAAGGTTCGCATCGACAAGGGCTTGCTGGAGTGCGACTTCGGCGACTGGACCGGCGCCGAACTGAAGAACCTGATGAAGCTGCCCGAGTGGAACACGGTTCAGCGCGCACCGAGCACCTTCACGTTCCCTGGCGGCGAGAGCTTCACCGCCATGCAGAACCGGATCGTCGGCGCCATCGACCGGCTGCGTGCCGCGCACCCCGGCGGCACCATCGTGTGCGTCTCGCATGCCGACCCCATCAAGGCTGCAGTTGCGCACGCGATGGGCACCCACATCGACCTCTTCCAGCGCATCGTCATCGGCACCTGCTCCGTCTCCGCAATCGCGTATGGCATGGGTGCGCCGGTCGTTCTCACCGTCAACTCCACGGGTGGCTCGCTCGCCGAGCTTCGCCCCTCCTGAGCTGGCGAACTTCGCGTGAGCGTGTATTTCGACTTCGATGAGGTGGATGCCTTCACCGTCGGCGCCCTTGGCGAGCCCGGCGCCCGCGCCTTTTACCTGCAGGCGCGACGTGGCACCCAACGCGTGACCGTCAAGTGCGAGAAGCAGCAGGCCTCGGCCATCTCCGACTACCTCCGCAGGGTCCTCAACGATCTCCCCGAGCCCACCGAACGACCCATCGCAGCTGCGATGGAACTGATCGGTCCCTTCGATGCGGCCTTCGTGCTCGGCCCGGTCGGACTCGGCTACGACCGCAGCAACGACATGGTCCTGCTGCAACTCGAGGAGGTGATCGCCGTCGACGAGGAGGGCGAAGCCCTCGACGAAGATCCCGATCGCGGGCACATCCGAATGTTCCTCACCCGCAATCAGGCGCATGCGTTCTGTCGACACGCTGAGAACATCGTTGCCGCCGGTCGGCCGTCGTGCGTGTGGTGCGCCAATCCGGTCAACCCCGACGGCCACTTCTGCGTGCGGATGAACTAGTCGATGACCGACCGTCTGCACCTGCTGGCAACCGCCGAGGTCGATATCGAAGGCCGAATGCCGTGGAGCAGCAACGCCACCTTTCTGGTGAACCTCTCCGTCGATGGCGAGACAATGGGCCAGGCCATCTACAAGCCACAGCGCGGAGAACGTCCACTGTGGGACTTCGAACCGGGCCTTCACCGCCGAGAATTGGCCGCATATCTGCTCAGCGAAGCCATGGGCATCGATCTGGTGCCACCGACCATCATCCGCGACGGGCCCCTGGGTGAGGGCAGTATGCAGTGGTTCGTGGAGGCTGATCATCAGCAGCACTACTTCACCATCTACGAGGCCCGAGAGGACCTCCACGGCGTGATGCGCGGGATCGCGCTGTTCGACATTCTCGCCAACAACACCGACCGCAAGAGCGGCCACGTACTCATCGACGGTGACGATCACATCTGGGGCATCGACCACGGCCTGTGCTTCGCTGCCGAGTTCAAGCTGCGCACCGTCGTATGGGAGTTCGGTGGCGAGACGGTGCCCGCCGAACTGCTCGCCGCCGCCGCCAAGATCGCCGAACGGGTACCCCTCGGAGTCGCCGCGCTGCTGAACGACGAGGAAGTCGCCGCCATCCAGGAACGGGCCCAATGGATCGTGGAGCACCGCGTGTTCCCGGTGGACAACAGCGGCCGTCGTTACCCCTGGCCGCTGGTGTGACCACCCGGCAACGCCGAGCGACACCACGAACACCTGCCCGAAAACGGCGAAAGGCGGCCCTTGCGGGCCGCCTTCTTCCGTTCCGGTGTTGCTCGGTCAGCCGCGACTCTGCAACGCCTCGATCAGCTTCGGGAGCACCTTGTGGACGTCGCCCACAATGCCCAGGTCGGCAATGCCGAAGATGGGAGCTTCCTTGTCCTTGTTGATGGCGATGATGTTCTTCGAACCCTTCATGCCCACCATGTGCTGAGTGGCACCCGAGATGCCACAGGCGATGTAGACGCCCGGCTTGACGACCTTGCCGGTCTGGCCGACCTGATAGCTGTACGGCACCCAGCCGGCGTCGACGATGGCTCGCGAGGCACCGGGGGCGCCCTTGAGCAGCTTCGCCAGCGTCTCGACCATTTCGTACTTGGCGGCTTCGCCGAGGCCACGGCCACCCGAGACCACGATGGCGGCCTCGTCGAGCTTCGGGCCCGACGTGGCTTCCACGTGCACGGCAACGACCTGCGCCGCGCCGACAGAGCCCAGGTCGGGTACCGGCGCAGCAGTCACGGCGGCAGCAGCGCCGCCAGCGGACTCGGCGGCGAAGCTCTTCGGGCGGAACGCCGCGAGGAACGGGCCGCTGCCGGAGAACGAGGTGGTGACCAACACGTTGCCACCGAAGATCGGGGTGGTGACACTGACAGCCCCGCCGTCGACGGTGATGTCGACGTTGTTGGTGAGCACGGTGCGGTCGAGCTTGACCGACAGGCGGCTCATCACGTCGCGGCCCTCGGTGGTCTGCGGGAACATGATGAGGTCGGGCGAATCGCCACCGTCGATGACGGCCTTCATCGCTGCCGACACCGCAACGCCGGGCAGCTTGCCTGCCAGGTCGCCCGTGGCGTACACCTTGGTGGCGCCGTGCTCGCCGAGCGAGGCGGCGATTGCCGACGCATCGCCACCGACGAACGCGGTGACGTCGCCGAGTGAACGTGCCTTCGTCAGGAGTTCCAGTGTCGCCGTGGTGGGCGCACCGCTTGCTTCTTGTGAGAAAACCCAGATGTTCATGCCGCTGCTCCTCAGATGACCTTCAAGTTTTCGAGGAACGCCACGATCTTGGCGAAACCCTC
>DAORTY010000219.1:0-5823 GCA_035432905.1 Ilumatobacteraceae bacterium
GCGAGGAATCGAGATCGACTGATGATGTTGCAGCGGTGGCGGCGGGCGACTCGGTCAGTCCTCGTCACTACCCGTATCGACCAGTGTGGTCTTTCCAAGACCCAAGAACCCGCCCGTCTTCTTCACGCTATATCCCATGGCCTTCATCTTGTCCTGCGACCGCTTCTCGATGCTCGTGCCACGAGTAGCTCCCACTATCACGTCGCCGAGTCGCTTCTTCGTTTTGGGCGGGAATGGAAGGCAGAGTCGCTCCACGTAGTCGAGGGCGTGCTCTTTCGCTTGCTGGTTCAGCCCGAACATTGGAATCACGATTCGATCGATCAGATCGCGCCGCGCTGTGGCGCTGATGTCGAGCCTGCCCCAAAGCTCAAGCACCTGCTTCCTCTGATGGTTGTTGCCGCAGGCCGTGTAACGCGCGATGAGCATTTGAGCGAGATCTGCGGCCGAGACGGACGGCGCCCCCAACGCGTCGAGGACCGCACGGCTTGGGACCATTCCAGCCGGATCGACCAACAGATGCTGGAGCGCCTCCAACCTCGACGTCCGGTTCAAGCCGACCGTCGCATTGCCGAGGGCAGCCAGAACCGACGCAGGTGGCTGCGAAGTCACGAACGCGCTTCCGATCGCCACGACGTCGGCTGCCGAGAGTTGAGCAAGGGTCAGCCAGGCCTGAACCGCCGGTGCGGCGGGAGTGCTGAAATCCCCCCAAAGCTGCACCATCTCATCGGTGAGCGGCAACGCAGCAAGTGAGGTCTGGTCCGCTGGCGCCCAAGCGGCTCGAAGAGTCAGTTTGACCACGGACGCTTGCGGTTCCGGAAGCCAGCCGCATCCGTCCGCTGCAACTGCGAGAGCTGCAAGCTCGTCGACCTCAATCGCACCGCCTGTCGGAAGGGTCGGATCCCAGTGCACAATGGCTCGAGCGATGGTCTCGACAATGTAGGAGACCAGTTCGGACTCCAACAGTTCTGGTTCCTTGTCGATCTCCAGCGTCTGGACGGCGGCGTCGTATTCGGCTTTGGCAAGTGTTCGAACCGGCAAGAGCCCTGCTTCGACGAGCGGTGCTGCGTTCGTGAGGACATCCGTTCGACGGAGCGCGCTCACGTCGTCCTCTGCGCAGGTTCCCAAGGCTGCTTCGACTTCATCGTCCAGCGACGGCCAACGATCTAACGGTCGGCCTTCCACCAACCGCAACAGCGCAGCGCCGGCGCTCGCCAAGGCCGCGTCGGTGGCGCGCTTGTCAGACGCGGCGGCCCGCGTCCACAGCAGCCGCGCGGCCGCATCGAGCTCATTGTCGAACCGTGCGTCGGCAAGGACCACCGGGCTGAGCGAGTCCATCCAACGGGGCCACGCCGACACACCACGTCGGCAGCAAGACGTGAGAATCCGCGAGGTGAGCTCAGGATCCTCGATGTCTCCGACCGACGACAGCGACGCTTGAACGGTGTCCCGCATCTCCTGGCTATCCACGAGCAACAGCACACCGAGCAGAGCCTGCGCTGGACCGTCTGGACCGGACGCCAGATTCGACAACAGGCCTACCAGGGCTGCGTGGACTTGCGTGCTGTCAGCCCTGCCACCGTCGACTAGTGAGGCATCGTCCTCCTCATCTTCATCGGCTGTCGAGACGGCGGCGGCAGGGGCGGCCGCAGGCGCGGGAGGAGTCGTCGGGGCCGCAGCCGGCGCGACAGGTGGAGTGAGCGCAGCGGCCAGTGTGGCAGCGAGAGAGGCCGGGTCGCCTCGAAGTAGATCAGCAGCTGTTCCAGGGTCGAGACCTTCGATCACTGCGGCTGTGTCCGCTACGTGAGCGGCGACGAGATGGGACTGGAGGATCAGCTGGGTCGCTGCCGCGTCAGCGGCAAGGGCAGCGCACGCGTCGCGGAGCACCATGAGGCCCACCCCCGGGTCGGTTCGCGTGGCTGCTGAATCCAATACAATCCTCTGCAAACGCCGTCCCGCCGTCGAGTTGGTGACGCTCCCGAGCCGCCATGCGCCGGACAAGCTGGAGGAGGCAAGAAGCTCTGGGTACAGCTCAAGCGTTGGAGCGATCGAGTTGGCGATCGCTCCACCGTGCTGGTTGAGTGCCACGTCCGCTGAGCCAGCGAGTGCGAGCAGCGTCCTCGCAACACCCTGGGACTCCACGCCGATAGCGCCCCGCGCGTGCTCGATAAGCAGACCAAGGACCGCTTGCGTGGAAGCTTCATCGAAGCGCTCGACCATCTCAACGATCTGGCCGACCGAACCGTTGCTGGCCATCTCCTCGATCGCTTCGGCTTGATCGGACTCGAGCCCGACGACACTTCCGGTGCTTCTGAGGTGGATCAGGTCGCGCCCGGGACCTGGCACGTCCCGTGTTCGGGACAGATAGTCGAGCAGCTGCCGACCAGCCTTGCGACCCACTGCACTCGCCAAGGTTGAGGGCGAAACCTCCACGTCGATGTCCTCATCCTCGTCCTCCGGCGAACTGATGAGCGTCGCCACGGACGCCTGGATTTCCGCAAACCTCTTGGCCACCTCTCGCACTTCATCTGTGGCGAACGGAAACCTCTCCCACAGCGCATCCGCGTGCTCCGGCGTATCCATCGACAGCACATACACCGGGAGTCGATGATCCATCACGAGGTACTGGGCGAACAGCGGGAACTCGATACGAAGGCAGACGAGGCGCGCGATCTCTGCGGCGCGACCGCGCACGTCCGTTTTCAGCAGGCCAGATCGCTCTCGCGCCTCAGCCAAGCGGTACGCGAGCGCGAATGCATTGAGCAGAGCTTTGACCCGCCGCGGGCTCCTGACGTGCGAGGGCACGAGGATCGAGACCACCAGTTCGAGGTCGTGAAGCTCGCACCACAGACCGGGCCTGCCATCTACGAGCTCTACCGCAAACCTGGTCACGCTGTGCTGAAGCAGCGGGGGCACCGTCACCTCGTATTGGAACACTTTGTCGAGGTATGCGCTCCCTTCGCTGTAGTACGGATTGACCGTGTCGCTCGGTGTTGCCTGCTGCAGCGCTGTCGTCAGCGCTTGTTCGAGCACCTGGCGGTCGGCAGCGACGATGAACACGCATCCGGGGACACCGAGGAATGTGCGCATCGCGTCGAGCGTCGCGACGACGTTCGACGCCGAGCACCGATCAAGTTCATCCACGAAGACAACGACCTTCTTGCCGGTCTTCTTGACCAGGCTCCGGAACAGCTTCTCGAACTGCTCGTGGCTGTCGGCCTTGTCAATCCTTCGATCCACGTTCAGGGTCTTGCCGCCAAGTGCAACGAACGCAGCAAGCAGAGCTGCTGGCGCAAGCGCTGCGGCGAAGAGCACCTTGGCGATCTTGCCAAAGTTGTCGCTGGTGTCGCCTTGCTGCAACCACGCAACAAGTAGGCAACCTCCAGTCAGAAGAGCGACGACGAGGCCGAGGAACGCGACGAAGATGGCGACGAGTCGCGCCGTTTGCCCGAGCGGGAACTTGAGCTTTGTGTTCGTGGTCCCCGCGTATAGATCCTCGTGGAAGGCATCGTCGTCGATACCGAGCTCGGTTGCCATCGCAGTGACGAAGTTTCGCCGAAGCGGATTCTCGGCATACTTGAAGGCATCGAACCGGGCGAATGCGACCTCGCCCCGCTTGTCAAGATGACCCTTGCTTTCCAGATGGCACCGAACCAGGTTGCCAACGCCGCTCTTGCCTGATCCCCAAGCTCCATACAACGCAATGTTGGAAGGGGTCGGCACCGACATGGCGAGGTCGGCGAGCTGCTGGCCGATTTGGCCATGCTGAAGACGATCGTCGGCGCCCTCTCGGACCTCGCGGTCTTCGATCATTTCCTCTGGTCGGAGTACAACATCGGGCGACGAAGGGCTTGCGGCAGAACGCTGGGCACCGGTCATTTCATCCCCTGTTCAAGATGCCGCGCCTCACGGTGTGACGCGCGGATCATCCGGGTGCCAGCCGTGTGCAGACCGTCCGTCGACCGACGACTCTGGCAGCCAACTTGCAGTGCTTCGCGCGCTGCGCTGGACCGTACCGTTGCCCCATCAGCGCGGCCGTTGACGGGTGTTTGGTAAGCGAGTGCGAAGCCCAGATTCACGTGCACACCGTACGCCGTGCCTGAACACAGTCGTGGGAGCATTGGCCGCCCGCGCAGTGGACGGGCCATGCCCGCGTGCGAAGGACCGGCTATCCAGCTGCAGCATCCTTGAAATGGCCTGACCCCATCGCGTACCAGCACCTGCCCGGGACGTTGCAGGCCAGCAGAGTGGCAGGCGGATCGACGCCATGGACAACCACCCGAAGGCCAGCATGTCGCGGCGGCCGGAGTCCACATCGGCGCGACGGCGATGGTGCCCTACAAAGTGGGCGACTTCGACAGCGAGTTGCTTCGGCGCCGCGACATCGCCATCGTCACGAAGGCTCAGCTGGTCGGACAACTCGTCGACGAGGAGCCCAGCGTGGTGAACCTCGCAGTGTGGTCGATGCTGGCGTGCCGAGCGCCTTCACTCGTCGTCGAAGGTCTCCTTCGCCCATTTCTGAAGGATCGGAATCGCATTCTCCTGAGTCTCATGCGCCTCAACTGCGAGTCGGGTTACGAACCCGTCAGCCGAGCCAGACCCGGGAGCAATGCGTTCGTTCGCATAGTGGGCAACAACGTTGTACCGAGCGGACCTTGAACTGATCTCGGCGACATGGCTCCACACCTCCGGTGGCATCCGAAGGAAAAGATGTCGAGCATCGTCGAAGGCTGTCATTTCGAAGGGAACGTGGGCATACCACGCGTGGGTCTGTCCCTTCCGGTGCAGATTCTGTTGAATTTCTACGATGAGACGCTCTACAAGACGACGCTCCTCTGTCCGCAGAGCTGCCACCCGCCGTCCCTCTCGCTGCGAGCTGTGGTCACAAGGTCGTAGGTGAACCAGCAGTAGGCGAGCGTGGCGGCGACGATGACCGCCGTTAGAACGGACGCACCACCCTTGCTGAGCCAAGCATCGATTGCATAGGCCGCTGCGCCCACAATGACAGAGACGAGAACTCGAACAATCCAGCTATCCCGCACTGGCCCTCCGGTAGTCGGCGGCGTTCATGCTCCCGCTTCACGGATGTCTGCAACCATGTCCGCGCTCACCCGGAACACGACATCTCCAGTTGGATTCAGCGTTCCGCCCAGGTTTCGGTCTCCCCTCGAGTAGAAGTCGATGAACGTACCGTTGGTCACAAACATCGCGGCTTCGACACGAAGAACATCGTCTTCGTCAGCCTCGGCGGGAGCCTGACCGATCTTGTAGCGCACCCGAAAAGCTCGCTGCTCTGTCTCTGACATGCCCGCAGCCTAGAGCAGCAACTCGAAGACGTAGCGCTGTGGGGCAGGCCCTGGTTACGACGTCAGCGACGACAGCGAGTTGCTCCGAGAGCGTGGCATCGCGATCGTCACTCCACCGCAACTGGTTGGACAACTCGTCGACGACGAGCCCAGCGTGGTGGCCATCGCAATGTGGTCGATGGCGGCGCGCAAGAGGCGGCCGCCGAGGTCGCCTGCGGATGTCGTCGCAGCGGTCGTCCGCCAACAAGGCTTCGCTGCACTCGAAGATTCGCTACATGTTCTGGTCGATTGACGCCCGCGACGCTGCGACGAGGATCGCCCTACGGACCATCTTCGGACTACGGATGTCGCGAAATCGAAGTGGGCCGAAATCGGCGAAATCCCTAGTTTCGGACCTAGAAACGGGTGGAAGCGGTGACACGAGGTGGAATCGTCGACTCGCGAAGCGCCAGCTCAAACCCACAGCAGCACACGACGACAGACCAGAAGAACATGAGACGGTGAGCCACACGATCTTCGA
>DAORTY010000220.1:0-5617 GCA_035432905.1 Ilumatobacteraceae bacterium
TTTCGATGCGCTCGATCGTCTTGGTGGGCGGGGGAGCGCCGGCGCACACGATGCGAACGAGGCCGCTGCCGGGGATGGGGCCCTCCCAGTGCGAGGCCGCGTCGAGGATCGCGTTCGCCACGGCCGGGGCGGCGCACATCACCGTGACGCCGTGCTGCTGCACGCGGCGCAGGATCTCGGTGCCGTCGATCTTGCGGATGATGATGTGCTTCGCACCCATGCCGGTGACTGCGTAGAGCACGCCCCACCCGTTACAGTGGAACTGCGGCAGTGTGTGCAGGTACACGTCGCGATCGTTGATGCCGAGCTGCCAGCCGAACGTGGTGGCGTTGAGCCAGATGTTGCGGTGGGTCAGCTGCACGCCCTTCGGGCGGGCGGTTGTGCCGCTGGTGTAATTGATGGTCGCGGTCGCGTCCTCGTCGTATACCCACGGCTTTGGGTCGACGTGTTCGGCTGGCGCATCGGTGGCGCGGCCGATGACGAGCTTGAACTCGCACTCGACCTCGGCGAGGCCCTCCTCCAGCTCGGGGTCGATCATCAGCACCCGGGCGCCGCTGTGCTGGATGATGTACTTGACCTCTTCGGCGACCAGGCGGAAGTTGATCGGTACCAGCACCCGTCCCGAGCCGCTGACCCCGAACAGTGCAGTCAGCAGGCGCGCCGAGTTCTGGCTGACGATGGCAACCCGCTCCCCCTGGTGGATGCCGAGCGCATCGAGCGCGGCGGCCTGGGCGCGGGCCTTCGCTGCCATCTCTGCAAAGGTGTACGAGCCCCATGATTCGGCCGGCTGGTCGGGCTCGTCGACCACGGCGATGCGATGTGGATAGACCTCTTCGGCGCGGCGGAGGAAGTCGTTGACGGTGAGTGCGACCTTCATGACGCAATCATGGCCGATGTCGGCGTCGGCCGGTGTTGCCGGGCGATGCCAGTCGCGGTAGCGGCTTCATTCGGTACCCTGAACATCGACATGTCTGACAACAACCGCCCTCAGCGGGCGCCGCGGCGTTCCCGCCCCGCCACCCGGCCCGCCGAGTACCGAAACGCAGCTGTTGCGCCGGTACTCACCCTTTCCAAAGACGACTACGTGCCCACCGGTTTCGTCGAGCTCGGCGTTCCCGAGAACGTCGACTTCGGCCTTGCCGCCGCCGGCTTCTCTGCACCGTTCGCCATCCAGACCTTGGCCATCCCTGTAGCCCTCACCGGCCGCGATGTCTGTGGCCGCGCCAAGACCGGCTCGGGCAAGACGCTTGCGTTCGGTGTGCCGCTACTGGCCCGGCTCACCAAGGACGGCGAGCCGCGTCGGCCCGCCGCTCTCATCCTGGTTCCCACTCGCGAGCTGGCGCTGCAGGTGGCAGAGGTGCTGTCGCCCGTCGCCATCGCGTGCGGTCGCACCGTGCTGGCCGTCTACGGCGGCGCCTCGCGCCAGCAGCAGATCGAGGCACTCCAGCTCGGTGTCGATGTGGTCGTTGCCACGCCGCTGCGCCTCATCGACCTGCTCAAGGAAAGCGAACTGCAGCTCGACGCCGTCGAGATCCTGGTGCTCGATGAAGCCGACCGTATGGCCGACGACGGGTTCACCCCGCAGGTCGAATGGATCATGCGCAAGGTCACGCTCGCACACCAGACGATGCTGTTCTCCGCCACGCTCGATGGCGATGTCGGCCACCTGGTCACCCGCTACATGAAGGACCCCGCCGAGGTGTCCGTCGATGCCGCCACCGACACCGTTGGCACGATGCACCACCTGTTCCTCGCGGTGCACCACATGGACAAGGACAAGGTCGTCGCGTCCATCGCCAGCGGCATGGCCAAGACCATCGTCTTCTGCCAGACCAAGCGCACCTGCGATCGCGTCGAGCGCAACCTGCAAGAGCTCGGCGTTCGCGCCGCCGCCATTCACGGCGACCTCGCGCAGGCCGCCCGTGAGCGAGCGCTGAAGCGCTTCACCGACGGCGAGCTGTCCGTGTTGGTTGCCACCGACGTTGCAGCCCGAGGTATCGATGTCGACGACATCGGTTCGGTCATCCACTACGAACCCGCCGGCGACGTGAAGGACTACCTGCACCGCAGCGGTCGCACCGCCCGCGCTGGTCGCGACGGCTGGGCCGTCACGCTGGCCGAGTACAACCAGCACACGCAGGTCCGCATCCTGCAGCGTGCCATGCGTCTCGACCCGACGCCCCCCATCGAAGTCTTCAGCAACAATCCCATGCTGAAGCACCTCCCCGACTTCCACCTCTAACGCTCCCGCGGCGCACCCCTCGTCGTCCCAGTTCACAATCGCACGTGTCGCGGCCTGACCTCGGTGTGACGCGGTGGTGGCCGCGACACGTGCGATTGTGCGTCGGGTTAGGAGGGTTTGGTGAGGACGACTTGGGTGTAGAGCAGCTGGAAGCCCAGGCGGACCAGGTTCTGCGCGGACTGTCCATCCGGGAGCGCTGTCGCTGCGGCCAGCTCGCAACCGAACTCCTGCGCCAGCCATAGCCGAAACGCAATCAACGCAGATTGCAGGCCCTTGCCTTGGTGCGCTGCGAGTGTGGCAGCCCCGCCAACCCAGCCGACACCATCGCTGACGGCGAGCGACCCGCAGGCGGCCGACACTCCGTCGATGACGGCGATGAAGTCATGTGTTCCGGCGAATCCGGATGACGCATCACAGAACTCGTCGGAGAGTCGACGGGCGTCGGTGCCCTGCGGTGCATCGTTGGACAGAATGCGCTTGCGATCGTCAGCCGTCTCGGCAGTGAGCGGCACGATTTCCTGACCACCCGCCGGCGCCAGGTTCGACAGGTCGTGGGCATAGACGTTTCGGAAGCGCTCGAGCACGTAGCCGTCCATCGTCAACGCAGTCAGCAGCGCCGGGTCTGCCAGCGGGGAGAGCTCCAGTGACGGCGGCATTCCCCGTTCGCCATAGAACGCGTCGAGCGCGCCAAGAATCTCATCCGCGGCCGTGCCCCCGAAACCCAACCCGATTGCTCGATTGACGTAGCGACCAGGTCCGAACGACACCAGCGCACCGCCGTCCAGCGCCTCGGCCTGCGCGCCGCTGGTCGGCGCCACTTCCGCCAACGCCACAGCTTGGCTCGTGACGAACTTCGCCGCGCTGTGCTCTATCCGCCGAGCAAGGTCGCATTCTGTCCGCATTGCCAAGGTTTATCAGCCTCGCCCCCGGTTTGTGTCAAGCGTTCCGGCGCGAAGCCCCTGGTCAGCGGCCGACAGTGTTTACGTAAAACGGGGGGAGGAGGGGGCTAGGGGAGCCAGGCGGGGCGGGTGGTTTCGAAGTCGTCGATGGCGCTGGCGTGGGTGAGGGTGATGCCGACGTCGTCGAGGCCGTTGAGGTAGCGGTGCTGCGTCTGGCTGTCCATCGGGAAGCTGGCCGAAATGCCGACGGCGGGCACCTCGACGGTGAGCCGCTCGACGTCGATGGTGATCTCCACCGTGTGGTCGGCCTCGATGGCCGCCCAGATCTGGTGCACGACTTCCTCAGGAACGACGACCGGTACCAGCCCGTTCTTCGTGCAGTTGTTGCGGAAGATGTCGCTGAAGCTGGGCGCGATGACGGCATCGAAACCACCCTGCTGAATCGCCCACACCGCGTGCTCGCGTGACGAGCCGACGCCGAACGACGGACCGGCCACCAGGACGCTGGCACCCACGTAACGCTCGTCGTTGAGCACGAAGTTGCGGTCGTCGCGCCACGTGCTGAACAGGCCCTTCTCGAAGCCGGTGCGCTCGACACGCTTGAGCCATTCGGCCGGAATGATCTGGTCGGTGTCCACGTCGCTGCGCTTCAGCGGCACGCCGCGCCCGGTGATGATGTGTACAGCCTTCATGCCAAGTCCTCGGGGGTTGCGAAGTGGCCGGCGACCGCGGTGGCGGCGGCGACGGCGGGGGAGACCAAGTGAGTGCGACCGCCGCGACCCTGGCGGCCTTCGAAGTTGCGGTTGCTGGTGCTGGCGGCGCGCTCGCCGGGTACCAGCTTGTCGGGGTTCATGGCCAGGCACATGCTGCAGCCGGGCTCGCGCCAGTCGGCGCCGGCAGCGCGGAAGACCTCGGGCAGACCCTCGGCTTCGGCCTGCGCTTTCACGGCGTGGCTACCGGGCACCACCATCACACGCGGCACCGTGACCGTGCGACCCTTCATCACCGCCGCCGCGGCGCGCAGGTCTTCGATGCGGCTGTTGGTGCACGAGCCGATGAACACCGTGTCGACCGTGATGTCGCGCACCGGCGTGCCGGCGGCGAGGCCCATGTACTCCAGCGCCCGAGCGACGGTGTCGCGGGCGGTGGCGTCGTCGAAGTCGTCGGGCGACGGCAGCGAGGCATCGATGGAGATGACCTGGCCGGGGTTCGTGCCCCAGCTCACCTGTGGGGTCATCGTGGAGGCATCGATCACGACCTCCTTGTCGAAGACGGCCCCGGCGTCGGTGACCAGGCCGCGCCAGTCGGCGACCGCAGCCGACCACTGGGCGCCCTTCGGTGCGTGCTCGCGGCCCTCGAGGTACGCGAACGTGATGTCGTCGGGTGCCACCATGCCCGCCTTTGCGCCCGCCTCGATGCTCATGTTGCACAGGGTCATGCGGCCCTCCATCGAGAGCGCCCGGATCGCGGCGCCGCGGTACTCGATGACGTGCCCGATGCCACCGCCGGTGCCGATGACTCCGATGATTGCAAGGATGATGTCCTTGGCGGTGACGTCTGCGGGTGCATCGCCCTCGACCGTCACCGCCATCCACTTCGGTCGCGATTGCGGCAGCGTCTGCGTGGCGAGCACGTGCTCGACCTCGCTGGTGCCGATGCCGAACGCCAGGGCGCCGAACGCACCATGCGTGGCGGTGTGGCTGTCACCGCACACCACGGTCATCCCCGGCAGAGTGCGGCCCTGCTCGGGAGCGATGACGTGCACGATGCCCTGGCTGGGATGGCCCATCGGGAACTCGATGATGCCGAACTCGGCGGTGTTGTCGCGCAACACCTGCACCTGGCGAGCCGAGATCGGGTCGGCGATGGGCTGGTCGATGTCAGCCGTCGGCACGTTGTGGTCCTCGGTCGCGATCGTCAGATCGGGGCGGCGCACGGTACGACCGGTGAGGCGCAATCCGTCGAATGCCTGCGGGCTGGTGACCTCGTGAACGAGGTGAAGATCGATGTACAAAAGGTCGGGTTCGCCCGGGCCCTCGTGCACCACGTGACGGTTCCACACCTTCTCCGCCAGCGTCGTTGGTGACGACATTTTGGGTGACGACATTGCGGACCTCCAAGGGTTTGGGTGTCCCAAATGGTGAGACGGGATTCCCGATTGATCAGTGTAGAGGTGAAATCTTGACCGAAGCAAAACCTGAGCGGACAAACAGGTACGGTGAATACCGCGGAGAGTCGTGAAACATCAACATTCATGACTTGACTCATCGGTTTAGGATGCCGAAGCAGAGTCGTCACTCAGGAGGACAACCCATGGATAGCTTGCTCATTCACACCGCTCGCGAAGAGGCTGAGGTCAGCCACGCCGGTACCCGTTGGACCGGTACCCGTTGGACCGGTACCCGTTGGACCGGTACCCGCTGGACCGGTACCCGCTGGACCGGTACCCGCTGGACCGGTACCCGCTGGACCGGTA
>DAORTY010000221.1:0-5759 GCA_035432905.1 Ilumatobacteraceae bacterium
AGCACGGTGACGTTGTGGCCGGTCGTCTGGCTGAGCACCGGCGCGTCGGTGACGGGCGTGGTCTCGCCGGTGGCGGCGCTGTCGACGGGTGTGGGTGCTTGCGTGGACGACGACGGGTCGTTGCCCCCACAGGCAGCGGCGAGCGCGGCCACCAGCGTGAGCGCTGCTATGCGGCGCAACGGACCCTTTGAACGGATACCCATGGTTCTCCCCCTAGATCACTGAACTGCGGACATTATTGCACGATGTACAAGAGCGGTGAACATGTTCACTCGACGACTCTCACGGCCGTGAGGATCACCACGTCGCCCTGGTGGACGGACAGCTCCTGGGCCGTGCCGTCGGGGCCGAACGAGACTCGGGTCTCGAACGGGCCCGCCTGGTTGAAGAGCACGCCGTCGGTGTCGCAGAACGACTCCTGCACCCCGAAGCGCAGGCCGGGGATTTCGCTGAACATGCGCCCGTCCTCCACCCACGTGCGGAGCAGTGGCAGTTCGATGCCGCTGACGATCCGGTACGAGCCCACGTACGCCTGCATCTCCTGCTCGGTGAGCTGGCGCAGGTGCTTGGGCGCCGGCATGTAGCCGGGCCATTCGTACACGTCGGCGAGCGCGTTGAGGATCTCGCGGAACAGGAAGATGCCCGACGTGGCGTTGGTGAGCACCACGCCCCCGTCGCCCGACTCGAGGAAGCAGTCGGTCTCGGACTGGTAGCCGTCGTTCGAGCCGCCGTGGTTGATGCGCAGTGTGGAACCGCTGCCGAGCACGTGAAAGCCGAGGCCGAAGCTGCCCAGGTCGTGCCGCGTCATCATCTCCACCGCCAGCGACCTGCCGAGGATCGCACCGGGCTCGCCGTGGTACGCCGCGCGGGCGCCGAGCAGGAAGGTGGCGTAGTCGCGGGCGGTGCTGAACATGCCGCCGGCCCCCATCTCGCCGGAGATCATCCACCCGCCGACGGCCGGCCTGCCGTCGTCGCCGTGGCCCGACGCGACGTCGCCGTGGAACTCGGTGGGCAACGGGTGACGGAAGGTTGACCGGGTCATGCCCAACGGGGCGAACACGAACTCGTTTGCGATCTCGGCGAAGCTGCGGCCGAGCGTGTCTTCGAGTGCCATCTGGGCGAGGATGAAGCCGCCGCCGGAGTAGCGATCGGTGCCGTCGTAGGCCTTGTCGACCACCACCGGCGCCTGGGTGGAAGGAGGGTGGCCCTCGAGCAGGTCGAGCAGGTCGGGCACCGGCCTGCCGTCGCGAGGAACGACACCCCAGCCGTTCACGGTCAGCCCGGCGGTGTGGCTGAGCATGTGGCGCAGGGTGACCGGGGTGGCGGCGGTGAAGTCGTTGGCGGGCACCTGCCAACGGCGCAGGTAACGGTTCACGTCGGTGTCGAGGTCGAGCACGCCTCGCTCCACCTGTTGCAGCACCATCAGCGCGGTCACCGGCTTGCTGCACGAGGCGACCATGAAGATCGTGTCGGGGCCGCAGCGCTCGGGGCGGTCGGCCTCGCGCACACCGAACCCGTCGACCCAGTCGATGCGGCCGTCCTTCAGCGCTGCCACGCCGACCCCCGGGCAGCCGTAGTGTGCGAGTCGTTCGTCGATCGGCCAGCTGACCGGCTGATCGGCGATGCGCATGATGGGCAGCAGACCGCTGGCAACGGCCCGCTGCCGGTCGGTCGAGTTCGACGTGATGCCCATCCTGGTCTCCTGGTCGTGCCGGTGTGGCTAGTGTTGCACACCGTACAAGAGACGCGATCACAGGCTGCGCCCGAGGAGACACGATGACGTTGAAGCTCGACACCATTCGGGAGCAATTCCCTGCGCTGGCGCTGCACGATGACGGCAGACAGCGGGTCTACTTCGACAACCCGGCGGGTACGCAGGTGCCACACCAGGTGCTCGACCGGATGCGCGCAGCGATGGTGCAGTGCAACGCGAACATGCACGGCCACTTCCGCACCTCACGCGAGGCCACCGAGTTGTCGCACCAGGCGCATGTCGCGATGGCCGACTTCTTCAACGCCTCGTCCGAGCAGGAGGTCGTGTTCGGGCCGAACATGACGTCGCTCACGTTCATGATGGCCCGCGTACTCGGGCCCACGTTCCGGCCCGGCGACGAGCTCATCTCCACCCACATGGAGCACGACGGCAACAGCACACCGTGGCGTCGCATGGCGGAGGATCACGGCCTGGTGGTGAAGACGCTCTCCTTCGATCGCACCACGTACGAGTTCGATCTCGACGAGCTCGACTCGCTCATCACCGATCGCACGCGATTCGCGGCACTGAACTACTCCAGCAACATCCTCGGCACGATCAACCCGATCAAGGAGATGTGCCGTCGCCTGCGGGCCGCCGGCGCGCTCACCTATGTCGATGCGGTGCAGTACGCGCCGCACGGCCCGATCGACGTGCAGGATCTCGGCTGCGACTTCCTGGTCGCCTCCGCCTACAAGTTCTACGGTCCCCATCAGGGTGTGCTCTGGGGTCGTGAAGAACTGCTGCAGTCGCTGCCCGCCTACAAGCTGCGGGTGGTGCCCGACCTGCCGCCGGGCAAGTTCGAGACCGGCACCCAATCGTTGGAAGGGCAGGCCGGCACCATCGGTGCGCTCGAGTACCTGCAGTGGCTGGGCACGACGATGGGCGGGGCGCACATGCCCACCGGCGGCGGCCAGCGCCCGCGCACCCGCGAGATCCACGGCGCCCTCAGCGCTATGGCCGACTACGAACACGCACTCAGCGGCCGGCTGATCGAGGGCCTGCAGAGCCTCGACGGCGTCGAGGTGCGCGGCATCGTCGACCCCGCCGCCTTCGCCCGCCGGGTGCCGACGGTGTCGATGACCAAACCCGGTCTGGTGCCGGCCGAGCTGGCCACCTTCCTCGACGGCCACGGCGTCTACGTGTGGGACGGTCACTCCTATGCGTTGCCGGTGATCGAGTGGCTCGGTCTACGCGACCTCGGTGGTGTGGTACGCATCGGCCCAACGCACTACAACACCATCGAGGAGGTCGACATCGTGCTGGAGCTGATCGGCCACTTCCTGGAGCGGTCATGACTGCCGCCGTGCTCGCCGAGGCCTGGCACCTGCATCACGTCATGATGACGATCGAGCTCGGTGACGACTTGGTGGTCGTCGACACCACGTCGCACTTCGCACGCATGCTCGGGGGCACCGCCGAAGAGGTGACGCTGGACGGTCGCGGCCTGGAGCTGCTGGCACTCAGCGTCGATGGCGACGACATCGACCTGGCGACTGTCCAACGCGACGATCGGTCGCTGCGCATTCACCTCGGGCCCGGCGACGAGCACGTCGTGTCGTATCGGGTTTCGTCCGCGCCGGGCGGCCCCAATGACGAAGGGTTCACCTCTCGCCCCACGCTGCTCAGCACGAACTGTGAGCCCACCGGCTTTCGGCGCATCACGTACTTCCTCGATCGGCCCGGGAACCGCGCCACGTATGACGTCACCCTCGTGGGCGACCCGGTTCGCTACCCGACGATGCTGTGCAACGGCGATCTGGTCGGCAGCGGCGTTCTCGTCGACGGCCGTGCCTGGGCTCGCTTCGTCGACCCTGTGCCGAAGCCCTCGTACTTGTTCGCCGTCGTGGCGGGGCTGCTGCAATCAGCTTCTGCGCGCTACACCACGTCGTCGGGTCGGCAACTCGAATTGAGAGTCGCCGCGCCGCCCGAACAGACCGGCGGCGCGACGTACGCCTTGGAGACGATGGCGCAGGTCATCGCATTCGACGAGGCACACGGTGGCATCGAACACGATCTCGATGTGCTGACCTTCGTGTCGATTCCTGGCTACCCCGACGCAACCGAATACCACGGCCTGATGTTCTTCGAGTCGGCGGTGCTGATGGTGGACACCCGCGGTTACGTCGACGACGACTTGCTCGGCATCGTCGCCAACGTCGCTCACGAGTACGGTCATCACGTTCGCGGCAACAGGGTCACTGTCCGCTCGTGGGACCAGCTGGCCTTGAAGGAAGGCCTCACCGTGCTGACGGCACAGAACGACTTCCGACGGCACCTGCTCGGCCCTGTAGGCCGGGTGCTCGACGTGCTCGACCTGCGCCGGCTGCAGTTCCCCGAGGAGGTCACCATCGGTGCGCCGGTGCTGCGCGGCGAGGTGGCCGACCCACATCAGCTGTACACGCGCACCACCTACCTCAAGGCAGCGGAGATCTTCGGCATGATCCGCACCGTCATGGGGCCGAAGCTGTGGAGCGAGGTGTTCGGCAAGTTCGTGCAGCGGCACGACCTGAGCGCTGCAGGGGTCGACGACTTCGTCTCGCTCGCACAGGAGGTTGCGCCGGTGCTGGCCGACGACCTCGAGGGCATCGCTCGCTGGTTCCACCTCGCGGGCAGGCCGTCGATCACCATCGCCACCTCGCACTTCCCAGGATCGGTCGAGATCGCCGTGGAACGCACCGACGAGCTCACCGATGATCCGCCAGTTGCGATTCCGATCGTGCTCGGCTTTCGCGACGAGACCGGCGCCCCGACGCCGGTGGAGATCGCGGGCACGACGTCAACCACTCATCTGGTGCTGGTGGGCAGTCGTGAGCAGCATGTAGTCGCGCAGTGCGACCGCCCGGTCATCGTGTCAGCACTTCGCGGCTACTCCGCGCCGGTCGATCTCCGCATGAGCGTCCTTGCGGCCGATCTCGCCACCTTGATGGCCTACGACGACGACGCGTACACCCGCTGGTGGGCGTCGCAGGAGCTGATGATCCGGGTAGTGGATGCCCATCGGGCGGGCAATTCGAGCGAAGCCGAGCACGCAGTGGGTGCGCTCGTCGGTGGCCTGCGTCAAGTGATTCGCGACGAGCGCGACCCAGCGCTGGTCGCGCAGTTGCTGGCCCCGCCTGACGAGTTCGCCCTGGGCGACCGCGAGCCGCTCATCGACGTCGACGGTGTCGCTCGCGGTCTCGGCCACCTGCGCCGCGAGGTCGGTGCGGCTCTGCACAGTGAGCTGTTGGCCCTGATCGGAGCGCAGGCAAGCCTCGACCACGCCGCCACGACGCCGGCCGGCATTGCTTCGCGAATGCTGTGGGAACCCGTGCTCGGCTACCTCCTCGCCGCCGGTTCGGTCCAGGGAGTTGCGGCAGCCGAGCGCGAGTTGGCCTCTCCGAACGCCACGCGCGCTGTGCGAGCGCTCACCCAGTTGGCGCACCGCGACGACTTGCCTCTCGACGAGTACCTGACCTTCACCCGTCTGCGGTGGGCCGGCGCCCCCAAGCTGATCGACCGGTGGCTGCGCGCACAGACCGGTGCGCGCCGAGCCGACACCATCGAGCGTGTGTCTCGGCTGGCCGCGAGCGACTTGTACGACCGCCACGACCGCGCCCGGGTAATGGCCATCTGGTTCCCGTTCTGCACGCGCAATCGCAGCGTGTTCCACCACGCGTCGGGCGCGGGCTACCGGTTGTTCGTCGACGAGGTGAGTGTGCTGATGCCCCTCAACCCAGGGCTTGTCGTGCGGCTCGTCGGCGACCTGCTGCAGTTCCATCGCTTCGACGAGCACCGCCGCGAGTTGATGCGTGCAGAGCTCAGCCGCATGGCAGGGATGCCCGGCATGCCCGACTTCGCCGTCGGCCTCGTGCGTCAGCTGCTCGCCCACTGAGCGGCCACGTCTGGTCGCGTGAATTCGACATCGGGTGTGGAGTCGCGCCGACCGGTCGCTCGGATTCGGTGCGCCGAGCTGGCTACTGGTGACGGACGCCTTGGCGGGTCAACTCGCGCTGCACCGCGCCGA
>DAORTY010000222.1:0-5666 GCA_035432905.1 Ilumatobacteraceae bacterium
CACGTCGAGCAGCCGGGCGGCACCTGGGATGTCGTGCGTTGTGACGCCTGCTCGTACTCGTGGATGCCACTTCTCGCCGAGATAGTTGCCTGGGACGACACGCCGTGTCTGCGATATCGCTGCACCGGCCGCTTTCGTCGCGCCAGCAACGTAGAGCCCAGCTACTACCGCCGCCTGTACCTCTCAGGCATGCGGCGGGTGGTCACCGACGAGCACACCGGGTTGCTCAACCGTGCGAATCGCGAGCGTGTAGAGACCGACTTCAAGTCCGGGACGAACCCGGACTCACCCAACGTGCTCGTGTGCACTCCCACGATGGAGCTGGGCATCGACATCGGCGACCTCTCCGCGGTCATGCTCACCTCGGTGCCACGAAGCCCGGCCGCCTACATCCAACGTTCCGGCCGCGCCGGCCGTCTCACGGGGAACGCGCTGGTGGTGTCGTTCATGCCAACAGAGCCCCGTGCGCTCTACTACCTCACCGAGCCACGCAACATGCTTTCGGGTGAGGTGCGCCCACCAAGCTGCTACCTCGACGCGATCGAGATCATCCGCCGCCAGTTCGTCGCGTACCTCATCGACGCCAGCGCCCGTGGTGCGATTGGAGCCCCACCCATGCCTGCGCGCACGGGGCTCGCCGTGCCGAAGGGTTTGGACCAAGGGGGCTGGATGTACGCCATCGTGCAGGCCTCACAATTCGATGCCACCCTGCACTCCAGCGCCTTCGCGGACCTGTTCGGTGACGCAATCACCGACGACACGCGCGCGCTGCTGGCCGACTACGCCGCAAGTGGGATCGCCCAGCATGTGAAGTCTGCGTTCGCTCGTTGGGAGAACCAGCTCGCCGATCTCACCAATCAACGCCGCCGGCTCAAGGAAGCGATCGAAGTCATCGACGCGCTGCCACACAAGACGCAAGACGACGAGGACAACCGCAACCAACTGGGCGGTGAACGGGCAGCGGTCCATCGACAGATCACCTTCATGCGCGAGGAATACGTGCTCGGCGGTCTCGAGCGGATGGGCCTGTTGCCGAACTACACGCTCATTGGCGAGACCGCGCAGCTCGACGCGACACTGTGGCGCAAGACCCCAACCGGCGAATACGAATCCACCCTGCACGACTATCGACGCAACAGTGCAATGGCCATCCGCGAGTTTGCCCCGGGCAACTCGTTCTATGCGGGTGGCCACCGGCTGGTGATCGACGGGCTCGACATCGGCGGTGCCGGCGATGACGCCGAGGTGCTGTGGCGACTGTGCCCAGAGTGCGGCTACGGCGCGCCGCAGAACGCGCAACAGTCGTGGGCGAAGTGCCCGCGATGCAAACGAGATGACATCCACGACATCGGGGCGCAACACCGAGTGATCTCACTCACCAAGGTGAGCACCATCGACTCCGAAGAAGCCACGCGTGTGTACGACGACACCGACGAACGCGAACGCGAACTGTACGAGATCGTCCAGACCGTCGACATCGATCCCGTCGACGTCGCCGAAGCTCACGAGCACGACACCGAGACCTTTGGTGTCGAGCTGGCCCGGTTGGCCACACTGCGAACAGTCAATCTTGGCAAGCTGCGCACTGGCGCATCCACTGTGTTGATCGCCGGCGCCGAACGCAAGGCCGGCCGGTTCCGTACGTGCCTGTACTGCGGGGTTGTCGATGGTGCCCGCCGCCGCCGCCAACATGAGGAGGTGAAGCACCGCGGCTGGTGCTACACGAAGAGCGGCAGCAAGAAGGAAGAGTGGCGCGACCTGGTTCTGATGCACGAACTCCGCACCGAGGCCGTGCGCATGCTGATGCCGGTCTCCACGTTCGAAGACAAGGAACGGCTGGCCTCGTTCAAGGGCGCACTGATGCTCGGCCTGCGGCTCGACTTCGGCGGTGAACCTGATCATCTCTCCATCCTGGCGAGCGACTACCCAGGGTCGGGCGGCCCGGGCCGCAGGCGCTTCCTGGTCGTGCATGACCTCGTGCCAGGGGGCACCGGCTACCTCGGTCGCTTGGCCGATCCTGCTCGGTTGGGTGCCATTCTCGAAGCGGCGCGGGTGGCCATCGCGCGGTGTGAGTGCCAGAACGAAGGCCGCCGGGCCTGCCACCGCTGCCTCCTCAGTGGCGTCGCGCCCAGCGAAATCGCGTCGGTGTCGCGTGTGCTGGCGTTGGAAGTGCTCGACCAGCTGCTGCGCGACTGGAAGTTCCATCCGGTGGCGTCGGTGGCCGACATTGACATCTCCCAGGTCGAACAAAGTGAATTGGAACGCCGCTTTGGCAAGCTGATTCTCGACTGGGGAACCAACCAGTTCACCGACGGCTCGGCCCAGCCAATTGCGCAGGCCGCCGGCAAGACCGGCATTGAAGTGCGGATGCGTGATGGCGACACCCAGGTGACCCGTTGGTTGGTGACCGAGCAGGAGCGAGCCGGCGGGGCGTACCAAACGCTGCCTGACTTCGTCTTCACACGCCAGGACGGCCCACCGCAGGAGGTGGCGGTCTACTTGGACGGCTTCCAGTTCCATGCTTCGAAGGAACACAATCGGCTGGCCGACGACGCGACCAAACGCCGCGGTCTGCGAGACAAGAGCGTGGTGGTCTGGAACCTCACTTGGGCTGACATCGAGGAGTTCAGCAAGGCGCTCAACCCCGACGTTGCCACACAGCCCCCGGACCGTCCGCTGCTCACGGACGCGCAGCGCATCCAGGCCCAAACCATCGTCGCCCGCGGAGCTCACTACGGCGGCTTCGAGGCACGCTGGGTGCAACACAATCCCGTGCGGTTGTTGCTCGAGTACCTGCGCCACCCCGACGAACGGTGGACACTGCTCGCTCGCTGCGCGGCAGGGGCATTGGTTGCCACACACCCAGGTCTCGCGTCTGCCCCTCGATTCAGCCTGGATCGGATGGAGGAGGTGGTGCGTGCCGGGTTCAACGGTGCGGCACTGCCCGACGGCGAACCTGACGGCGAAGTGCTCGGGCTGGTGGCTGAGTCGCTGAACGGTCTGCCGATCGCCGTGTTCGTCGACACCCGCAACGAGTACGCCGACGCCACACTCCCTCGTCTGCTGGCGGCGGCTGTCATCGACGACACCGACGAGGCTGTGGCCGACAGTCAACACCGGGGCCGATGGGCCGACTGGCTGCAATGGGCCAACGTCCTCCAGTTCGCCAACGGTCAGCATGCAGAACACCTCATCGGCGTGCGAACCGAGAACGCCACGATCGACCTCGGGAACCTGACCCTCGTGCCTGGCGGTGCGGCTGTCCTCGCTTCCCCTGAGATCGAGATCGGGGGCGCCATCACCGAGGTCGGCCTGATCACCGACGACTCTGCACGAAGGCTCGTAAGTCGAGCCGTAGCTCAGGGGGCGCCGGTGCCGGTAGTCGGCTACGAAGTCGACGAGGATGGCGCACTTCCACCACTGGAAGTCGCATGGGTGGAAGCAAAGGTGGCAATCCTGGTCGGAGTCGACGACGCCGACACCCGGGTGATTCGGACCCGAGGTTGGACTGCAAAAGACATCGACGAATGGACACTCGGAGAACTGATGGACGCGATTGGAAGCCCCCACTGATGCCTCGGATAGTGCTGTCTTCGAGCATGCTGCGCGACTACGCACGGCTCCCCCAGGATGTTGCCGGCAAGGTGAGCAACCTGATCACCAACTTCGCCCAGCAGGCCTTTGCCGGCGCCCACATCGAGACCCCGAAAGCCGCCCGCGATCCGCAGGCGCGCACCGTTCGCATCGACAACTTCTGGCGTGGCGTCGTCATGGCACCCGTGCGGGGCGACACGTACTTCCTGTTGCGTGTCATGGCGCACGACGACGCCTACACCTGGGCGCAACGCAACCTGTTTCGCATCAACAGCGCCACAGGTGGCATCGAGGTGGTCGACATCGCCGAGGCCGAGGCCGTCGCCGACACGCTCGCTCTCGCGCCTGCTGCCAACGACCCGCTCGTCTTTGCAGGGCTCTCTGACAAGACGCTCCTCGACCTTGGCGTCGCCGCCGACGTACTGCCCTTGGTGCGCACCATTCGCTCCGACGACCAGCTTGAAGCGTTGGCACTGCTGCTGCCCTTGGCGCAAGGAGAGGTGCTGCTGGACTTGGCCGGTGGCAAGACCCCCGAGGAGGTGTGGAGCCAGATAGCCGGCCGTAACGCTACGGAGACCATCGACACCGGCGACTTCGAGGCAGCGCTGCAGCGTGACGTGACAGCGGCCGAGTTCGTCACCATCGACGGCCCGGAAGAACTGCTCGACGTGCTCTCCAAGCCACTCGATCTTTGGCGAGTCTTCCTGCACCCTGACCAACGTCGCCTCGCCTACAGAGCCACCTACTCAGGGCCGGTGCGGGTTACCGGCGGTGCCGGCACCGGGAAGACCGTGGTGGCCATGCACCGCGCGAAGGCACTCGCTGAACAGCTGCCGGCCGACCAGCCGATCCTGTTCACCACGTTCACCAAGAACCTCACCGGCGTCATCGGGCGAAACTTGGAGGTGCTGGGTGGCAAGGCGCTGCGCGGCCGGGTGACCGTGCTGAACGTAGATCGCATTGCCGTGCAGATCGTGCGCGATGCAGAAGGCGGGCGACCTCAGGTGTTGGGTGCTGTCGAGGAGACCCGCGCATGGCAGCGGGCCATCGAAGAGGTTGGGTGCGACTTCGAAGCCGACTTCCTGCAGCGCGAGTGGGAGCAAGTGATCCTCGCTCAGGCCATCAGCAACCGCGATGACTACCTGCGCGCTGCGCGACCAGGTCGCGGAGGTCGCCTTGATCGACGACAGCGCCTAGTCCTGTGGACGGCGGTCGAGGCATTCGGGGCGATCCAACGTGAGTCTGGGAAGCGGACCTTTCTGCAACTCTCGCTGGAGGCCGCCGGCTACCTGCAGGCTCGGTCGGTCAGGCCCTACGCGGCCGTGATCGTCGACGAAGCGCAAGACCTCCACCCGGCACAGTGGCGGCTCTTGCGTGCGCTGGTGGCCGAGGGTCCCAACGACATGTTCATCGTCGGCGACGGCTACCAACGCATCTACGCGAACCGAACCACGCTCTCCAAGGTCGGAGTCAGCGTCGTCGGCAGATCGCACCGCCTCCGCATCAACTACCGAACGACGCAGCAGATCCTGCACTGGGCGATCGCTCTCCTCAAGGGCGTCGAAGCCGACGACCTCGACGGCGAAGCCGACACCCTGCACGGCTACCGCTCGCTGCTCACCGGCGGCCAGCCAACGTTCACGGCTTGCACCTCGTCGGCCGCCGAAGCGAAACACGTCGTCGAGTGGGCACAGCAGCTGCATCAGCATGAGTTCGAGTACGGGGAGATTGCGATCGCCGCACGTACCCGGGCTGTCGGCGACGCTGTAGCTGCCTCGCTTCGTGGGGCCGGATTGCCGGTGCAAGTGCTGGAGGGCGACACCGAGTTGGAACCGGCGGCGATCGCAGTCGGCACCATGCACCGTATGAAGGGTCTCGAGTTCCGGGCTGTTGCGGTTGTCGACTGTTCTCGCGGGTCGGTACCGCTGCCGGCGGCGATCGTGCCCGAGAACGTCGACCCCAAGGCTCACGCCCGCTCCCTCGAGCTCGAACGCAGTCTGGTCTTCGTCGCAGCCACGCGTGCTCGCGAGGTGCTCAGCGTGTCGTGGTCCGGGATGCCCAGCGAGCTCTTG
>DAORTY010000223.1:0-3792 GCA_035432905.1 Ilumatobacteraceae bacterium
CGAGCGCGGATGACACCGTTCAAGGTCTCGAAGAGACTGGAGGCCTGCATCTCGCCCACCGCTAGATGATTGCCCTCGATGGGCGACGAGTCGGAGCGGGTGTGGGGCAGCCACGAAACCCACGACCACTCCGTCGATTCATCAGCGGCGACTGCGACCGAGATGACGACGTCGCGAGGGCTGTGGAGGGCGGCGAGTTGCACCAGCAGCCAGCGACCCAGTCCACCGATGGCCGATGCCTCGCCGCTGACACCGGCGACACCGAAGCGCTGCAGGTCCAGGACGATCGGCACATTGTGGACAATCGACAGATCGCCCAGCACACTGTTCGCCTCTTGACGCAACGCGTCGTCGCCACCCTCGGCGAACTCGACCTGGCTGGTGGAGGGCTGGTCCGCCCAGCCGACTGACAGGCACAGGAAGTCGGCGTCGTCGGGCCGGCGCTCCCACAGCTGTGGCGTCGGCCCGCTGGCACGGTCCGCCAGCTCTGCCGCGTTCGGCGAGAGGCGACGCCGCTCCAGGGTCTCGTCCTTGGTCGACGCAGTGATCCGGTCGGCGAGTTCCTTGAGGTCGTCGTAGAACCCGACTCGCTTGTGGCGATAGGCGCCCCGGCCTGTGCGGCGGTCTTCGAAGAAACTGATACCCGCCATGAGCAGCGACCCGACCATCGAGATCGCGCCGAGGATGACCAGCATGTTCGGGCCGCCATTCGGCGACTTCATGAGTTTTGGGCCGAGGATGACCATTGGGAGGCCGAGTACCAGGGGCCCGATGATGCCCGCCGTTGGCACCTTGCGCTTCTCGGGCTTGTCGGGTGGAGCCGCCAATTGAAAGATGCGGTCGGGCGACTTGGGCCGCATGCGGGGTGGCCGGTTGAACGCAACGACACCCTTGCTGGTCGAGCCGCTCGACGGCTGGTTCACCACCGGCATTCGCTCGAGGCGGAACAGCGAGTGCCCGGCCTCGACTGGTTGCCCGAGCGCAATCTGCTTGCCGCGGGTCAGTCGCTCACCATCGACGAACGTTCCGTTGCGCGACCCTGCGTCGTACACCGTGATCGTCAGGCCGCCGTCGACCTGCGTGATGGCGATTCGGACGTGCTCGCGTGAGAGCGCCGCATCATCGACCGGCACCCCGCACGTTTCGCCGCGACCCAACAGATGCTCGCCGATGGTGAGTGCAACGCGAGCGCCCGTCGCAGGACCACCGACCACCGACACGACGCAGACCGGTGCACCGTTTCCACTCTGCAGCAGCCCACCCGCGTCGAGCGGGGCACCCAGGCTGAGCCGGTCACCGAACCGGAGCCCCGCAACGAGAACCGAGTCGGCGGGCTCCAGGCTGCGACCAAGACGATACGAGTAGAGGGGCGACGAGGTGGGCGAAGCAAGACCCAGCCGCGCAGCCAGTCCATCGGCGAGCATCCGCACCGTGTGGTGCGGCTCGACCTCGATCGCCACCTCGGCCGACGACCCCATCGCAGTCTCAACCAGCAGCCACAGTTCCACTAGCGCATGGTACTCACGCCGGCGAGAGCTGGCGTCGGTGTCGGATGAGCAGCGGTCACGATCACTCGCTCGTGGTGCTCAGCAAACTCAACATCGACATCACATCGTCGGCAGTGGTTGGCATCGACACAACGGTGTTCGGTGAGCCGCCACGAAGGACCGCGCATCGCCGTTGCCTGTCGGGCCCCGAGAGGAGCAGTTCGGTGGTCGTCGGACCAGACAGATCGACGGTGATCGTCAGAACCTTCACAATCGAGCCATAGGTCGAATTGTGCACTGCTTTGCCGACGTCACCGAGCACCATCCGGTCACCTTGGGCCACCACGACCTCGGCATCGATGAGTGCGTCGAGGACATCACCCGGCGCTTCGAGCACGTCGGCCAGCCGAGACTCGTACACCGTGCGCGTCCATTCGCTCTGATCTCGCCAGCAGCACAGCGCAGCAAACCAACTCCGCGGTACCTCGATCGGCAGGCCCGGCTCAGCGACCGACGACCAGCGGCCCCACATGTCACCGAAACCGAATGGCTCACCGACGAACAGCCTGTCATCGACAACCAACCACGCTGCAACCTGCAGTTCGTCGCCCACCAGGACCGCGCTTCGTGATGAGCCATTGGGCAGCCACTCGGCGATGACGTACGCACGAAGTGACGGCAACGACAGTAGGGAGGTCACCCGTTCGTCAAGAACAGCGGGAGCTGCGGGTCGGTGACCCAGCAGGGCATCGGCAAGCATCATGCCGTCATCACGCGATCGGCCGAGCCATTCAGCGGCTGCGGAGCACGGCACCTCTACGGATCGGCGCGCCGACTCGATGTACGGCTCGAACCAGTCGGCGCTCACCACGGTCGACCGTCACCGTCGAACGGCCAGTTCTCACCCATGTGTTTGTTCAAGAATCCAGACGTCGCATCGACCGCCGCCGTCTGTGCCGCGGGGAGGTACTCGTCGCCCAGCTTGCCGTATTGCTGGAACACATAACCGTGCTCTCCGCTCAAGTTCTTGCGATTCCATTCCTCGATTGCGGTCAGATTGCCATTCCATGCACCGTCCGCCAACGCGCCGTAGAAGTCACCAGCACCGCCAACAACGCCGGTTCCTTTGCCGTCCGCTGACCCTGTCGCCAGGTCGAGCGCGGCAAAGCCTGGGTGCCAGGTACCGGCAGTGGTAAACCCGGCGGTGACACCCTTTCCTACATACGACGACGACGACGAGTCTGCCCACGAACCGACGAAGGTGAACGCCGCGCCGGCAATGCTGAGGCCTTTGCCAAACTTGCTGAGCTTGCCTGCCCACTCGAGGTTGACGTGGGCACCCTGCATTGCAAACTGGACATCACGAGTGCCGGACTTCAGGAATTCGGATGCCGCGGCGACCTCGAGAATCTTCTGATTGCCGGCCACGATGTAGCCGAGTGCCGTGATCGACATGTTCCCTGCCTTGAAGAGGCCGGTGGATGCAACCTTCTCCATGGCCTTGTCGCCACCAACCGCAACCATCAACAGCAACGCGAGGGACCGATCGTCGACGCCTGCGAACGATTCGGCGAGCTCGACCAGGCGAATTCTGCGGCGCAACTGCTCCGCCTGCGCGCGCAGGACCCTGCCCGCCGAGCGGCACGACTGGGCTGCTGATCGAATCCCAGCGGCAGCGCCCGGAGGTGCGTGAGCCGGCAGGTCAATGCCACTGCAGCGACTGGCCCGGTCGTCACATTCATGGGCCGCGCTGAGCAGCGCGGCGTGCGCGGATCTCATTCCCTGTAGGTCGACGGCGATTCTCACAGCAGTTGCTCCAACGCCTGCCATGCCCGGTACGCCAAATCAGCGAGCAGCCAAGAAGCCTGCGCCCTCTCGATCTCCTCCGCCTTCTGGTCCAGCGCCGCCGCAGCAGCCTCGAGATCTGAGTCGGCAGCGGAGAGCGAAGTGGCTGCCCCGCGAACTTCTCCGTCGATTCCCGCCCTGCCCGGACCTTCGAACCAGTTTCCCTTCACGATTCGCGACACGTCCTTCGCGCAATCACGCAGCGCCTTCGCCTGCGCTCGCGCTCGATCGGCAGCCGCCCGTAACGCGACAGGATCTCCGGCCGGCTTCGGGCCCGGATGAGATGGAGCATTCACAGCCCAGATCCTGCAGGATCGCACGACGTTCGACTGTCACCAACATGACACGACTTGTCACTATCGACAAACACAGCTACGGAACCAGCGCCGTCGATCGCGAATTGTCTCAACGCTGACAGTCGATCTCCAGCTCCGGGCTTACAGTCCGACACAATGATCTC
>DAORTY010000223.1:3892-5598 GCA_035432905.1 Ilumatobacteraceae bacterium
GGCAACGCCGACATGAAGTGGCTGCTCGACACCGACATCAGCGGAGTCGAGCGCGCCAAGTTGGCCACCGCATACCGCAGCACGCGAAGCGTGCCGGAGGCACTTCGCGCCGTGTCACGATCGCTCAGCACCCGCGCAGCGATCATCGACCTTTCGGAGCAAATGGTCTGGGGAGCTTCCGGCGTCAGTCGTATCAGCATGCCGAAATGGTTGAAAAAGAAGATCCTGAAGATCGCCAAGGGAACCATCAAGATCACCGGCATCATGACGAAGTTCGTCGACCAGGCACAGGACTACGCCCACCTCGCGGACAAAGCGAGGAACGGAACGTTCTGGGGCAACTTCTGTGGAGCCGGAAACAAGGGCGAGACCAAGACGCCGACCGACACACTCGACGCGTGTTGCAAGGTTCACGACGCTGCGTACAAGCGGCTGGGCATCACCGCCTCCAGCCAGTTCTCACCAGCAGGATTGATGAAGACCGCGGCCGCCAATGCTGCGCTGTCCAAGTGCGCGCGCAAGCAGCCGGACGGGACAGAGAGCGGCAACATGCGCCGCTTCGACCCCGACCACGTCAACTCCCTCGACATCGAAGGTGAAGACGCCCGCTCGGGCGTGATGAAACTCTTTGGCCTGATGTCGGAAATCGGATACGCGCTCACGACGGCAGAGGCAAAGATCAAGAAGCGGATCGACGCGATTCCGGGGATCTCCGGCGCTCGGGCGAAGGAACTCGCCGAGTGGGCCCTTCGGACTGCAGCCAAGGAGATCCTTGATTCGTACGCCGACAGATTCGGTGAGTTGGGACCGTTGGCATGACGAGCAATACGCCTACCGCCCAAGAGTTCACAGCGATCTGTGCACCGGCCCGCTTCCGTACGTCGACGTTCAACTCCGTCATTGCAACTCTGCCTGACCTCGAGCCCGCCCTCGCGGACACCTTCGCCCCACAACACCGGGCGGCCGTTGACCGCATCGCCGAAGCCGATCTGGCATTGGTAGTAGAAGTGCACTTGCTCTCCGAGGAGGCGGTGCAACGTTCCGAATGGTTCGCTGGACCACGCTCGATTGTCGAATGCTGTCACGGCTACGAGCAGGTGCTGACGACAACATGGCCCGCCGACGACGGAGTCCTCACCATCCGGCTCGCTCTGGCGATTGGGTTTCGGGAGAACGTCGTCGCCGGTTGGGTGATCGACGAGGCCGCCGATCGCCCTCGCGTTCGACTGTCTCCGACTGCACTCGAAGCGCTCCGAGACGGAAACGTGACCTCAGAGATGAGGCCAGCACTCGGCTCAGTTCAGAGCGTCATTCGTATGTGGAGTGCCTCCGCCGACACCGCTGGAACGCAGCTCGCGTATGACTCGACGATTGTTCATACGGCCACAGGGCCGTGGCTTCTCGAACGGGGTGACGAGCCATGCCTGCGAAGAATTCACCCTGTTGAACTGTGGGGCGAGCTGGCGATGGTCATGAACGGATTCGAGGACGTCGAGATTGCAGAGGACCCCACGTGAGCCACCCCCTTCCATATGATCCACCTGCCATCGCGGCCTGGGGGGCCGAGATCAAACGCGCCGCGAAGAAGATCGAACAGGTCACGGCCGTCGCTCATCGGCAGGGCGGTGCGCACATTCAGTTCGCGGGTCCGGCGGCAGATCGGTATACGCAACACCTCGGCAAACAGACCGCGCAGATGCAGGTCA
>DAORTY010000224.1:0-5575 GCA_035432905.1 Ilumatobacteraceae bacterium
AAACCCAACTGGTCACTCCTCGACCAACTCACCCCACCCTGAAATCCGAAGCGCCCGATTATGCGTGATGTCACAGGCGGAGCGCTTTCCCACATTGGTCACCCGAACCGGATCATCTTCGATCCGCTGCAGAGCGCAGGCAATCAGGACTGCGTTGTGGTGGTCGACAACAAGTGGGGTTACCAGGTTCCGCTCTCGGACCCCAGCTGGTTGTGGAACTCAGACACAAATGATCTACCGGAGGACGGATATCCCTCGGCCCGAGAGTACAAACGCGCCAACGACTACGGGCAACAGCAAGGCATCTCATGTGCATTCCCAGCCGATGAGCTGTTCGTCTTGGGTGAGATCGCCGCCACCGAGGTTCTAGGAACCCCCCGGAACCAATGCCAGTACTTCGCGATCCAGCCGAAGAAAGCACGTACGAAGTCGGGCGTGGACTTTGCGCCAGTCACCGATCAACCCGTCTGCACGCTGAACGGCATTAATTGCGCCTCTAAGGGATCTGGCGTGAGCGGGCCAGGCGGGCCTCGCTGCCTCATTCCTGCCCACGGCGGAGCGGACGTTAAGAACGTGTTACTCGCGCCGGGTTCCATTGACCGAATTCTTCAGGATGCCAACCCAAATGACGCGCAACTCCCAAGCGGAAACGACTTCGCTCTGATGATGGACTACTTCCATAAGGGCGGTGGCTCCGCGCTCAATGCCAATCGGTTTCGAAGCGTTCTGGCACCCGCCCACACGTCGGTACTATTCGCTAGCTGATCGGACGCCATGCCCATTAACCGGAATGAACAGACAGCGCTGAGCTTTGACAGCTACCTAGGATCGCGCGGATTGGTCTATGACCCCGTGGTGAAAGCAGATTTGCTGGCTGCAATTCTGAGTTCGCAGTTCGTGCTTTTTGCGGGACCAAGCGGCACTGGCAAGTCAACCGCGGCGCTGGCGCTGGCTGATTTCTTCGCGCCTCCAACTCGTCGTGCGGTCATCGCCGTGGAACGAACTTGGGAAACTCCGCAAGACGTCGTGGGCGCGTACTCGTCGTTCGCCGACTACTACCTTGCGAAACCCGGTTTGGACCAGATGCTTCGTGCGCAGTTCAACCCTGGCGCGAACAGCGCTGCCGACGAGGCAAGAACCCCGATAATTGTCGTGGAGGAAGCCAACCTTTCAGCAATCGAGGGATACTTGAATCCTGTGGTTCACGGTCTCTCTGCACCCGCACAACTTTCCGTGACCTGGCCGTTGCACCCGCTTGATGGCTTCGTTGCACGAACAGGACGGGCTGAAGCTCCGAGGACTGTGCCGCCAGTGCTCGTCGTTGGCCCATGGCCGAGATTTCTCGGAACCATCAACGTGGACCACACGGCGATGGCGCCTGCGCGCAAAGTATCCGGCCGAGCCTGCGTGGTGCTCCTAGAGCCATCAACCTCACCAGCGGCGCTCGACGGTGTCACGGCCCTATTCGAGCCGACGGCCGCAACGGACTGGGATCCAGGTCCGCAAGAACTGCTCAATGATCCACGCACTGAACTGGCGTCAATTTTGGAGCAGCCTCGGCTTGCCATTCTGGCTTCAGCCCTGAATGCTGCAACTACACGTCTGACCGATCGGCTTGGATCGAACCCAGTCAGCAAGCGCGACGAGCATCGGTGCCTGCTGTACATGTCGTGGTTCTGCGAGATTGCTCCACACGTACCCGACTTAGACACCGCCGATCTCGATGCCAAGGCAGCCGAAAACGCGTTGCTCCATTTCGTACTGCCTGGTCTGACTCCTCAGCAGTTTGGGCAGACGGTCGAACTATTTCGGGCGTCGCCCGTGGACAGTCTTTTGAGATCTCGATGCGCACGTCTCGTGCCCGCTGATGGTGACTCAGCGCTCGGCTATGCGGTCGACTACTGGTCCGCGTTGTCCTAGTGAGCATGAGGGTCCGATTCATCGGGCACGTAGACGTTGCCGTGGAGGTTCCAGGCGCGGCGCTCCCACTTGTTCTGCCGACTGGACTAATCGTTGACAGGATTTCGCATGGGCGTGTTGACGAGGTACGCCTTCGTCCGAGCTCGTCGGTGAGCACCTTCGTGGGACGGTTGAACATTCCGTATGTGGACAACCGGACCATCAAGCTCGCCTCGCTCGATGTGCCCGCACCCGCGCCCTGGAGAATGGCCGATCTTTGGACGATGCTGCTTGCAGCGAACAGAATCGATCAAAGCGAGCTGGCCGGCAGCGGCGCTTTGCACCATGCCCCCAACGCAACAAGATCACGTTCTCGCGATGAAATTGCCTGGACTGCACTGTCGAGATCCGCTGCTGCAGCTCAATCAACTTTGACCCATTGGCCATCACGAACATCAACTCGACACGTCCGTCATCCACTTGAGCTTTCTCGCGGAACGGAGCTCATCGACGCGACTGAGCGGCAACTCGGCGGCCAGATCGATCTCCTGGGAACGAAAGGCGGCCGACTTGCTCCAGCAGTAACAATCCGACGAGTCGCGCAGGTCGACGATTGGACCAGCCGCGCCCTCGCCTCCGTCTCGGCGCAGGTATGCGCGATGGTCAGATCGGTGGACAACCAAAAAGTATTCGGAAACGTGCCGGCATCGCTTGTAACCCCGATAGCGGCGGTGGCGCAGCGCGCACGACCGACCCAGCCCCTATCTGATCCCCCCTTCTCGTCATGGCCACCCATATTCGTGGAGGCTTACTCCGCGGCAGTTGCCGTTCTGAGCACCGCGCGAAGCGGCGGGACCAGGAGTGGCTGGATTCCTCTGGCCGACCTCTGGCGCCTTTACGAGGCTTGGCTGGCGGAGCGGGTGCTCTCCATTCTTACGCGAATTCTTGGGTTGCCGACGTGGGTCGATGAGGGACGGATCGCTTGCGGTTGGAGTGGCCCCGACTGGCAGCTCGAACTCCGACACCCTTGTACATTCACGAATAGACCTCGGACCATTCTCGGCTCTTCGTGGTGGAGTACCACCTCAAAGCTGGATCCCGATGTCGCACTGATCGCGTCCGGGCCCGAAGGGACTCGACTAGTTGTTCTTGACGCGAAACAACGCGGTCGCCTTCTCGCAGGGGATCTGGCCACCGAGGCATCCAAGTACCTCTGGGGGATACGACGAGACTCCGCCGACATCTTTGGAACCCACGCTGTTGTGCTCGTCTCGCCATTTGGTGGCGACGATCCCTACGACATCCCCAACGCTCGTCAGTGGTCCATCCACGGCCACCCCCACGCACCGAGGAATAGCAGGCCCGGTGAGGTCGGCACAGATCTCGACACAAAAATGATGGAGACACTGCTAATCGAGCATCTCCGTCTGCCAGTGCATACCTAGCTGCCTGCCGTTGCTCCGGGATTCAACAAGAACTACTTCCACTCACTCGAAGTCGCCGTCACAACTGTGCGCGTTTCGGTCCGCCCATTCGGCGAGCGCTTGGTCTCGTTCGGCGATGCTCGCTGTTGGGCTCATCCCGCTCACTGAGGTCGACCATTCCAGCTCGGGTTGAAGCAACGGACGAGCGGCCCGGTGAGCAACGAGGACGTCGAAGACATCGAGACACCGCGCTCGCAGTTCGGGGTCGCCTTGCTGCGCGTGGAACCGGATTGCCACGGCGACGACGTGCGTGGCGGTTGCCGCGGGCCCCTGTGGCGTCGCAGCCGACGCCCTCCCGAACGTCCTCCAGTGGGGCATGGGCGGGACACCGCTACGACAACCTGCGCAAACTCGTAGCATCCCGGGAATGACGGAGGACAACGAGGGTGACGCCAAGCTGGACGGTGTTCTCGCCAAGCGTCTCGTCAGCGAGATCACTGGGGAATTCAGAGTGCTCGTTATCCCAGCGCGGCTACCGCTGGGATAACGAGCAGGTGCTCCAACTCCTAGATGACATACATGGCAGCAGCGGGCCGTACTACCTGCAACCAATCGTCGTGAAGCCCTTGAGGGGATCCCGATTGGTGGTCCAGTCGCTATGCGGCTTGGGGTTGGTGGGTGGTGGTCCAGTGTAGAGCGAACTCGTTTGGGGTGAGTTCGCCGTGGGCGGTGTGGGGTCGGTTGGTGTTGTAGTCGTGCCGCCAGTCCTCAACGATCACGCGGGCTTCGAGTAGCGAGTCGAATCGCCACGAGTTGAGCAGTTCGTCGCGCAGCCGTCCGTTGAATGACTCGATCCAGGCGTTCTGCCAGGGTGAGCCGGGATCGATGAAGATGCTGTTCGTGTTGTTGAATCGGCACCAGTCTGCGATGGCGTGGGCGACGAACTCGGGGCCGTTGTCGAAACGGACGTAGGCCGGCGCGCCGCGCTGGGCGCTGAGATGGTCGAGAACGGCGGCGACCTGGTCGGCGTTGATGGAACGGTCGATCTTGATCGCGAGGGCTTCGCGGGTGAACTCGTCGATGATGTTGAGGAACTTGATCTGGCGGCCGTCCGCGGTGGTATCGAACTGGAAGTCCATGGCCCACACGATGTTGGGACGGATCGGACACATCGCACCGACATTGACGCCGATGCCGGTGAGACGCTTCTTGGTGCGTCGTTGCGGGACCCGCAGCCCCTCGGCACGCCACAGACGCCGGATCCGTTTGTTGTTGACCTTCCAGCCGGCGCGCCGAGCGATCTTCGCAGCGCGTCGCCACCCCCACCGTGGTCTGGTCGTGGAGAAGGCACGTAGCCAGGTGAGCGCGCTCACCGAAATTCCCCAGTTGTGCTCACCGGAATTCCCCACCTGTGAGGTGTGGTCAACGTAGCGGGTTGCGGGTGCCGGTGGTGGTTCGTCGGAGTTGGTCTGAGCGTGCGTGGTGGTCGCGGAGGCGGTAGCTGTCGCCGTCGAGGTTGAGCACGACGGATCGGTGGAGGAGACGGTCGAGCATCGCGGCGGCGACGGTGGTGTCGCCGAGGATCTCGCCCCAGCCGGCGACGCCGCGGTTGGTGGTGATCACGATCGACGTTTTCAGGTGGCGCTGTGAGACGACTTGGAACAACGCTGACGCGGCCTCGGCTGGGAGTGGCAGGTAGCCGAGTTCGTCGATCACGAGCAGGGTGGGTCCGGCGAAGAACCGCATGGTTGTCGCCCAGCGTCCTTCGATCGCGGCGCGATGGCAGCGAGCGGCGAGATCGGCGGCGGTCGTGAAGTAGGTGCGATAGCCGACGGTCGCTGCTTGCCTCGCGAGGCCGACAGCGAGGTGCGTCTTGCCGACACCTGGCGGTCCGATGAGAATCACGTTCGTCGCGGTCTCGATGTAGCGGCAGGTGCCGAGCTCGTTGATCAGATGACGGTCGACACCGGGTTGGGCGTCGAAGTCGAAGTCGTCCAGGGTGGCTGGTGTCGGCAGGCATGCGAAGCGGAGCCGGCCGACGAGGCGTCGGGCTTGGGCGGTGTCGACTTCGATCGCGAACAGCCGCTCGAGTGTTGCTGTCACCGACAGCTTCTCGGCGGCGGCTTCGTCGAGGACGCGTGGCAACGCTTCCGCGCACGCATCGAGCTTCAACACTGCGAGGTGCCCGCGAAGGGTCTGATAGAGCGACGCCTGCGCTGCCGTCGACGGCGGGCTGACACCGGTCGTTCGGG
>DAORTY010000225.1:0-5563 GCA_035432905.1 Ilumatobacteraceae bacterium
CTGTTGGTGTCGTTCGCCCCGATCACTGGCGTGATGGGGATCGCGTTCGTGATCATGCTCTTGCAACGGGACTATCTCACCAAGTCCGCCGGCTTCAATGCGTCGAGCGAGCAGGTCGCCGGCTACGAACTCGACCCGACGATGATGAACTGGGCGGTCGGGATTGCGTTCTTGGTGTTCGCGTTGCCGATCTTCGCCTGGGGCTGGTGGGTCGTTGCTGCCACTCTCAACGCTCAGGCCAAGACTCGCAAGGCCGGCTGGCCGTGGATGCTGCCGATGGCAGTGCTCGTCGCAGTTGCCGCCCTCGTCGCAGCCACAGTTGTGGCTGAGGGGCCTCGAACGATCCTCTACATCGTCTTCGCGGTGGCCTATGTCTGGGGCGCCTACGGTGTGCTCTTCAGCCTGCGCAAGTCGGCCCGAGCCATCAAGGCCGAACCGGCCTTGTGGACTCGACTGATCTGCATCCCGTGGCTCTCGGCCTTGTCATTGTTCGGTTCCTTCATGCTCGCTGCGAACACTGGCAGCCGCGAGATTGCGGTGTTCGGCGCCCTGGTTCCGTTGGGGCTGTGGCTCTGGGCGTGGTTGACGATCTGTCAAGCAATGGCCTCCTTCGACCACGCGTGTCGAGCGGTCGAAGCGTCGCTCGGCGATGCTGATGGCCTGCCCTCGTTCATGACCGGACACCGGGCGGTTCGCTGACGTGACCGCTCGCCATGAAGAACCCGCTCAACCTGGGACCCTCGCGGCCGATAGACCTCACGTGGAGGATGCAATCGCAGAGGAGTCGTACCAGTTGCTTGCCGCGACCCTCAGCAGGGGTAGCGAGACCGAGCCGAGCCGTACCTCGGTCCTGCCCGCCCAGCCGTCGCTGCCGACGCGCGCCCCCGGCGACACCTCGGGTGCCATTCCGGTCACGGACGAGCCGATCGTCAGCCGACCACAGCGTCGAATCGTGGTTGGTTTCAACAAGGCCAACAATGGCTCGCTGCACCACACGCTGCTGCCCCGCACGATGGTGATCGCTGGCCTTCTGGCCGGCCTCGGGTCGCCGCTGGTGGGTTTCATACTGGAGCGTCAGGGCCATCTCGAGCTGGATGGCACCAACTGGTATCTCGATGACCGTGGTCGGTCGGTCGCCACGGCGGTCGTTGCCTCGGTCGTTGCCTGTTCGGTGCTCGGCTGGCTGTGGTGGACAACAGCGGCAGCCCTCAATGCCCGTAAGCAGGCGCGCTACACCGTCTCGCCGATCTTTGCGCCGCTGCTGATCGTGCTGATGTCTGGCTGTGCAGTCCTGCTCGTGGGCACCCTGCGGACCAGCAGCTACGGGGATGACGAACGCACCCGCAAAGCGCTGGTGGTGACTGCGCTGATCGTGATAACGGTTGTCGCGCACTTTCTCATCCTCGAGGCATACCGCCGGGCGGCTGGGGTGATCGGCGCTTCGCAGCGTCCATGGCTGTTCGTCATCGTGCTGCCGTGGGTCACCGTGGCAGCCAACCTGCTGGCCCAGTTCTTCGCGAAAACAGTGGGCGACTCATATTTGAACGTCATGGCGCTCGGCAACATGTGTGTCTGCGGCATACAGGTGTTGGCGCTGTACCAAGCAATGTCGTCATTCGATCGGGCATGCTCGGGTCGGCACATGGCACACAACGAGCGCGGCGAGCTTCCTGACTTCTTGCGCAGCCGCTGACCGCGATGTTTCCGAGCGGCCTATTCGGCGGCCTTCACTTCATCCCATAGTGCGTCGAGAACGGCAAGTCCGGCGGTCTTGAGTGTGATGTCGCGTTCGCGAGCGAGCATCTCCACGTGCTCGAACCGACCGCGGAACTTCAGCGTGGCAGCTCGCAATGCGGACTCGGGCTCGACGCCGAGGTGGCGTGCGACGTTGACGACCGCGAACAACAGATCGCCCAACTCGTCGTGCACCGCTGCCTCGTCATCGCCTGCTGCTGCTGCCCGGACTTCCGCCGATTCTTCGGCAACCTTGGGCCACGCGCCCTCGACATCAGGCCAATCGAAGCCGACCTTCGCCGCCTTGCGCTGCACCGCGTCGGCGTAGCTCAGTGCCGGCAGCGAGTGCGGCACACCCTCGAAGATCGAGGTGCGCTGTTTCTCTTCCTGCTTGATCGCATCCCAGTTGGACAGCACTGCGTTCGTATCCTCGGCAACCACATCGCCGAACACATGAGGGTGCCGCCGCACCAGCTTGTCGTGAACGCCCTGGGCAACATCGGCCATGGTGAAGCGGCCCTCCTGCTCGGCGATGGTCGCATGGAACTCGATCTGGTAGAGCAGGTCACCGAGTTCCTCGACGAGGTCGTCGTCCGTGCTCGGATCGTCGGGGTCGAGGGCCTGTAGGGCGTCGACCACCTCGTAGGTCTCCTCCAGCAGGTAGCGCACCAACGACTGATGTGTCTGCTCCTGGTCCCACGGGCACTGCTCGCGCAAGGTGCGCGCCAGCTGGTGGAAACGCACCATTTCTGCTCCGACGGGCGACGCCAGATGGGCGATGTAGATGCTGGTGAGATGGTCGGCCTCGACGGTGCGGTCGAGTTCTGCCCACGTCGTGTGCGTGATCAACTCGTCGGGTGAGCCGAGCCGTTGCAGGATCACCACCGGCTCGTCGCCGCTCGCGTTCTCCACGGCCAACTTGATGTCGCTGAGCACCCAGTTGGCATGCGTGTGGGCGACCAGCAGCGGGCCCGCCAGCCCAGCGGCTGCGGTCGCGAACTCATGCCCGTCGATCAAGCTGACACCTGCCTCGACCGGGTCGATGCCGAGGCGCGCATAGATGACGTCGAGGAAGGACATGGCTGGATGCGTCACGCACTCGATGCGCGTGTCGGCTCGTAGCAACCGCACCGTTCGCTCGAGTACCAGCGGCGAACCGGGGACCGCATACAACACCTCGCCGTGCTCGACGGCGGCAGCGACCAGCCGATCGGCAATCTCGCTGTAGACGTCGGCGAACGTGTCAGCAGTCTCATAGACGTCGTCGAACGTGACCGCGTCGGGAACAAATGAAGCGGATGGATGCCGGGCAGTGCGCAGGTACCGGTGAGGGACCCGGGCGATTTCGGCGAGCGTGTGGACGGTGACGTATTCAGGCCCTGCGGGGCCGAGGCCGACGACAGTGACGCGCGGGGTGCTCACCCGGTCGTGACGGGAGCGGTGGTGACGACCGGTGCGCCGGTAGCCCGAATCATGCCCTGCTCCTTGTCCCACGACCCGATCCGCCCCGACACGCTGATCTTGGCCGTCGCGTAGGTGTCGTGGATCGCGGCACCCATCTCGTTGGCGGACAGCTGCACACGTTCGGCGTCGCTGAGGATCAGCTCGTCGTACGGACGCAGCTGGATGACCACCTCGGCACCGTTGAGCGTGATTGCAATCGGCTGACCGACGGCGGCGCCAGCTTTCGCGAGTGCATCGAGGAGCGCCGGATTGAACTTGTCGCCAGCGATGCACTCGGCACCTTCGGGGGACTTCACCAGCCCACCGGATGCGGCGAGTGTCTCGTCGGACGAGTACGTCTTGGCTGCTGCGGCGAACGACGTGCCGGTCGCGAGATCGTCGAGAACCTTGGCGCTCGCGACCGAGTCGGCCAGAGGTATGGCCGAAAGGCACAGCAGCGGACTGCCGTTCAGGCCGAGCTCATATGTGGCCTTGCCTGCATCACCGTACTTTTCGAGGAGGTCTTGCAACGCCGTCATCTTGCGTGACGACAACTCCGCAGGGGTGTCCAGGCCGGTCGCGTCGTCGGTGACGGCAACCACCTCGATCCACGTGGTGAGTGTCGTGCGAACGACGTCTCCGTCGGTGGAGTCGCCGGCGAGGGTGGCGAGTTGATCGTTGGTCAGGCGGTGCCCGTTGACCTCAGCCGCCGTGTTGCCACCGTCGACCGAGCTGCACGAGGAGAATGAAGCCGCTACCACGAGGGCGCAAGCGGAAAGGGCGAGACGTCGCATCACGGCCGAGACCCTACCGTCCAGCCCTATCTCGTCACCAACAGTGCCCTCGGCAAGATTCGAACTTGCGCCTTCGGCTCCGGAGGCCGACGATCTATCCCCTGAGCTACGAGGGCGGGGACCCACTCGGACACGCCGAGCGGGCACGGCCACGATAGCGACCAATGTCACTCACGCGGCCAGGGGTTGGGTGAGCTAGACCTCGACGCCCGCGTCCGCGGGGGTGCGACCTTTCAGGTACTGGGCGCCATGACCGAGTAGCGCAGCGGAATCGTTGGGGTTGTACCGAATGCACTGCTCCATGCTCAGGCAGCCACAGCCGATGCACGACTCGATGTCGTCACGCATCCGCTCGATCAGCCGCTGCCGCTCGTCGAGCTGTGCTTTCCACGCAATGGATACGGCCCGCCAATCGGCGTGCGTGGCCGTACTGCTTTCGGGCAGACGGTCCATCGCCTTCTTGATGTCCTCCAGGCTCAGCCCCACCGTCTGTGCGGCGCGGATGAAGGCAACCCTGCGCAGTGCATCGCGGTGGTAACGGCGCTGGTTGTGATCGACCCGGATGGTGTGCAGTAGGCCTTGGCTCTCATAGAAGCGCAAGGCCGACGCAGCGATGCCACCGCGGGTTGCCAGCTGGCCGATGGTGAGCAGCTCGGGGAGTGCCTTTGGGGGTTTGGGGATCGCCATCAACGTGCTCCAGATTCGTGGTTGACATCAACCGAACTTGAAGGTGGAGAGTACAGCCCATGATGAACACCACCACTGCACGGCAGATCACCGATTCCGAAGCCGGCGATCCGGTGTCGCCGCCGCCTGCAGTCGATGGTCCTCCTGACCCGGCCGATCGGAATGTCCCTGCTGCTGCGCGACCCGAGCGTGCCCACCACGCTGCTGTGCTGGCCGCTTCGTTCGCTTGCCGCCCAGCCGCATCACCTTGCAAGGGTCATCTCGCGCGAATGGCGACCCTGAGGACCTCTTGCGGGCGCTGCGCGCAGCACCGCAGCTCGGCCGGCCAGGCAGCGACTTCATCTATCCGTTGATGACGCAGGCAGTGGAAAGCGGAGATGCGCAGCGACTGTTGGGCCCAGTGGCGCCAGCAAACGTCCTGACAAAACGGAACGGCTGGGGGCGCTGAGAGGCAGGTACGATCGAACGTCCATGGCCGATCCGCTCTTCACCGTTGCCGCCACACTGTGCGAGGCCTTTGCTGCCGTGACCGGCCTGCCCGCTGCCGAGATCGACGCCGTCGTGCGCTCCAGCGATCGCGCCGACGCACAGGCCAACGGAGCGCTTGCGCTTGCGAAGCAGTTGGGCCGTAACCCACGTGAACTCGCCGAGGCCGTCCTGGCCACTGGCATGCTCGCCGACGTCTGTAGCTCGGCAGAAGTTGCCGGCCCCGGTTTCATCAACCTGACGTTCACACCCGAGTTCCTGGCCACACAACTGGCGCAAGCGGCGTCGGACGCGCGCCTTGGCGTCCGACTCGCGACCACACCCGAGCGAGTCGTCGTCGACTACTCGGCCCCCAACGTCGCCAAGGAGATGCACGTCGGCCACCTGCGCAGCACCGTCATCGGCGACAGCATCGTGCG
>DAORTY010000226.1:0-5563 GCA_035432905.1 Ilumatobacteraceae bacterium
ATCTCCAGCGATCTGATGAGGGCCTGGGCCCCAGTGATCTTCATGACTCTCCTTGATACTCAACGACTGAACCGGCCGGAAAAACGAAACAGCCTCCCGACTGGGAGGCTGTGGACGCACGCGACTATGTGAGCGTGCGTCTACACGATGAGTACTACGACATTGAGGGTGGTGTTGGCACGCATCGCCGTCAGTCTGTCACTCTCACCACCGGCTTCGCAACCTGAACCATCGATTTGCCGTACATCACCGCTCGCTCCTGGTCGGGCTCTCCCGCCAGTCGTTGCTCAGGCGCCGTCGTCGGGCCCCTTGGCGTAGTTGCTCGCTCCCCACCAGTCGATCAGCACCACCGGTTCGTTGCCGACCACCCAGGCGTCGTGACCATGCGGAAGCGCCGTGACGTCGCCCGGATGGGCGATGATCTCGGTGCCGTCGGCCATGCGGATGCCGATCGTGCCCGCCGCATGGAACTGGAAGTGCGGCGCTTCGCAGAGCTCGGTGCCGGCGAGCGGCTTGACGTGCTCCGACCAACGCCAGCCGGGCTGCAACGTCAGACGGCCGATCTGGCTTCCGCCGATGTCGACCAGGTCGACTCGACCGAGCTCGAAGGTGCGCGTCTCGTTCGGTGCGTTGAACGAGACGCGTTCGGGTGTTGCAGCAGTCATGTCGGAGCTCCTCTTTCGTAGGTTGGCCCGAGCGTGCGCTGGCTGCCTTGCACGGAGCTTGCAGCCTCACATCGATGTCTGCGCGAGCCCCGGGGAGCCGGTCAACCGCGTTCACTGAACCGGCAATACTGAGCGCGTGGAGGTGCTTCGCGCCCGGCTCCTCGGAGCGTTCGACGTGATCGGCGTACCCGCGCCGGAGCTGGGCAGCCGCAAGGCTCGCACACTGCTGAAGGTGCTCTTGGTGGCGCGCGGCGAGCGCGTGCCGTTCGACCGGCTTTGCGACGTGCTGTGGGGCGACCAGCCTCCTGCAAATCCGATGGAGCAGTTGCAGGTGTTGGTCAGCCGGCTGCGGACGGTGCTCGGGCGCGATCGCGTGGAACGCGTCGACGGCGGCTATCGCATCGTCTACGACTGGCTCGACGTCGACGAGCTCGAACAACTCACCCTCGACGCGGCGGCTCGCATGGCGGCGCAGAACATCGCGTCGGCGCGAGCGGCAGCTGCGGCGGCGCTGCGGTTGGTGCGCGGGTCACCACTCGCCGGCGACGACGGCGAGTGGGCCGACCGCGAGCGACTTCGCATCGCACGGCTCGTGACACGCGCACGGGTGATCGCGGCCGAGGGGGCATTGGCCGCGGGCGATGCCAGCGAGGCGGCCGCGCTGGGGCAGTCCGCGCTCGACGACGAGCCGTACGACGAGGTCGCGCTGCGCATCGTGATGCGTGCTCACGTGGCTGCGCAACGACCGGCCGCAGCACTCGCCGCCTATGCACTCACCCGCGAGATGCTCGTCGAGTCGCTCGGCGTCCATCCTTGCCCTGAGACCGAGACGCTGCACACCGCGGTGCTGCTCGGCACAGTGGAGCCGCCGGAGGGATCTGCCGCCGATGAGCGCAGCCTCGTCGGTCGCGATGAAGAGCTCGCCGCGCTGAGCGCGCAGATGCGTCTGGTCGCGGGCGGGCCGGCGCGGCTGGTGCAACTCAGCGGCGAGCCCGGAATCGGCAAGTCGGCGCTGGTCGCAGCCTGGGCCCGGCAGGTCGCGGAGCTCGGCACCACGGTACTCGTCGGCCGCTGCCACCCGCTCGGGCGCAACCTCCCCCTGCAACCCCTCTTCGACGCCCTCGCACACCACCTGCGCCAGTGCGGCGACGACAACGCGCTGCGCATCCTCGGGCCACAGCACGACCAACTGACCCCCTTCGTGAGCAGCAATGCCCGGCACAGGTCACCGGTCGCGGCAACCAACGCGTCGACTCTGGTGGGCGCGAGCGCTGTGCAGAGCACCCAGTTGTTCGCAGCACTGGCTGCCGCCATCGAGCGAACCGGCGACCGGCAAGGAGCAGCGCTCGTGCTCGACGACGCCCACGACGCCGACGACGCGACCCTCGCGTGGCTGCAGTACGCGCTCGGTCACACTCAAGGGCTGCTCATGGTCACGACACATCGTCCGCCGGTGCGAACCGACCTGCAGGCGACCGCCACCATCGAGCTGGGGCCGATCGACCGCACTGCAGCGGCGAGGCTGGTCGGAGCCGACCGCGCAGGCCAGGTGTTCGACCGCAGCGGCGGCAACCCGCTGTACCTGATCGAGCTCGCGCACACCGATGCCGGGGCGATGCCGCCATCGCTGCTCGAAGGTGTTCGACGACGTGTCGACGCTCTCGGCGAGGCCGCGGCGGTCGTGCGAACTGCGGCCGTGCTCGGCATGGCGGTGGATGTCGACCTGCTGGCAACGTGCACACGTCGGCCGCTCGCCGAGGTCCTCGACCACCTCGAAGCCGCGGCGGGGGCACGGGTGCTCGCGGAGCGCGGCGCCGGCTTCGTGTTCGTGCACGAACTGGTGCGCGATGCGCTCGCACAGGGGGTGACGGCCGCACGGCGGGCGTTCATCCACCGCGAGGCGTCATCCAGGCTGCAGACGCGCACCTTCGCAGAGCCGATGGAGGCCGCGTTCCACGCTCGCCTGGGCGGCGAGGTTGCAGCGGCGGCACGCGCACTGCGCAGCGGCGCCATGGTGGCCGCCGAACGTTACGAGCCTGCGCTCGCCGATCGATTGCTGACGGAATCGCTGCAACTCGTCGACGACCCCGTCACCCGGCTGGAGCGAGCAAGGGTGCGCATGGCCAACTCGGATCACATCGGCGCCGACGAGGACATCAGCCGCGTGATCGGCCCGGGCGCAGGGGCCGAGGCATTCGAGCTCGCCGGATGGATCGCCTACTACCGCCGTGATCTCGAGGCGGCCCACCGTCTCGCGGATGAGGCCGTGCGCCTGGCGACGAGCTCCGACATCCGTGCGAGCGCGCATGCACTGAGCGGACGCGTTCGCCACTCGCGCGGCGACCTCCATGGCGCCCGTCAGCACCTGCAGCTGGCCGATGACGAAGGCGCGGGCGCCATTCACACGCTGAGCAGCCTCTGGCTTGGTTCGCTGGAGGTGCACGAGGGCGCAACCCGGGCGGCCGACGTGCGGCTGCGTGGGCTCGGCGACGACCCGGAGCTGCCCCATCCATTCGCTGCTCACCACGTCTGGATGTCGCGGTGCATGGCGGCGGCTCTCTCCGGACGGCTGGACGATGCGTTCGACGCGGTGCAGCGGCTTGACAGATCGGTGGCGAGCCACGGATCGCTGGGCGCCCGGTTCGGCGCCATCGCGCTCAACCTTCACGGCTGGCTGCTGCGGTCGACGGGTGATGATGCCGCAGCCGATGAGGCCAACCAGCGGGCGCTGGTGCTCGCCCGAGATCTCCAGTTCGACGAGCCCTGCTCTCATGCTCGCCTCGACCTGGCCGAGGGGCGGTTGCGCGGCGGCGACCCCACCGCTGCGGTTCGCCTGCTGGACGAAGTGACCCACACGGTCAAGGACTCCAGCACGATGGCGTGGCACGTCCGTCAGCGCCTCACATGGCTGCGCGGTCGCGTCGCGCTGCACCACAACGACCACCGCGCCGCTCGCGACTTCGCCGACTCGCTGCTGTCAGATGCAACGCGGCGGGGTTCACAGCGCTACGCGACTCTTGCCGCTCACCTGGCGCTGCTCGCCGCGCCACCCGACCGCACCCTGGTGCCACCGACCCTCCTTGCCGAACTCGACGAGATGGCTGGGGTCGACTCGTGGTGGATGACTGCACAGCTCGCGCGACACCTTCACGACGACGAGATGGCAGCCCGCGCGTCGACATCTGCCGCTGCGTTGTGCGCCACGGTCGGCGGGCGCAGCGAGGTCGATGCAGCGGCGATGGCCGCGTGGATGCAACGAGGCCTCGAGCAGCTGGGCTGGGCCTGAGCGCCGCTCACAGCAGTGAAAGGCCCACCACTGCGTGATCGCACCACCAGCGAAGCTCGTCCTCGTCGCCGAACGCCTTCTCCCACCCGAACTGGACGAGTGCGGCGAGCAGGCTCAAGCCCAGCTGACGATCCCACCACGTCGCGGTGTCGACACCGTGATGCTCGAGCGACGCGCGGAACGACTCGATCGTGGCTTCCTTCGACTCGGGCAGGCGCGCCGCGTTCAAGGCCAGGTACCAACCGAGCTCGTGACACGCCGGCCCCTCGCCGGGATACGACCAGTCGAGCAGGATGGTGCGCCCGTCGGCTGCAGCGCCGAGGTTGCCCAACTTCCAGTCACCGTGGAGGAAGGTCGAGGGCGTTGAACGCAGTGCATCGACCAACGGGTCGACGTCGTGACGCAACTCATCGATCGCCCGCCGAACGACCGCGGGAGCGCGGTCGGCGAAGCGCTCCCATCCAGTCGCAGCGATCTTCGGTACCGGCGTGGGAAATCCGAGATCGCGCTCGGCCTCGATCATCCCCGGGCCGAAGAACTGGAAGCGTGCCGCATACGGCGTCAGCCCGATGTCGTCGTGCCAGCCCCAGGCACTCGCACTGAGAGCAGCGCAATGATCGAGCAACGAGTGGTGCTGCTGCAGCGTGATCCGATCGTCGCCGGGGGGCACCAGCTCGCTGCCGACGTCGCGCATCAGTATCGCGGCTCCCCATCCGTTGCGGCCGAGACCACCAGCGGCTGCGACCACCGCATGATCGATGTGAGCGGGCGACAGATCGATGAGACCGGAGCTCCAGACCCGCAGGGCGCTCGGCCCCAGATCGCCGAGCGCTCGGATGGTGAAGTCGTCGTCGACGTGCACGTACTTGACAACGTGGGCTTCGCCGTTGATGACGACCCGCTCGAACGAGTTGCCCGACTTGGAATCCGAGGTCAGGAACGGCGAGCGCTCGCTGGCGTCCGCGAGCAGTTCCTCCAGTGACCCGACCACGACTCGCGGTGTGAGGGCCAGCGCCGTCTCCACTCCTTCACTCTCCCACAGCGGCAGCGGCACCCATCTGCGCGAGGAGATCGGCTGGCCACCTTCCTCCGCACCACACGTGATCGGTCGTGATCCTGTCGGCGTCGCGATCGATCGAGAGCAGGTGCACGTGGCGTGCCCCGTGCGGCACCCCGCTCTCCTCCCATTGCAGCGTGTACTCCAGCACCTCGCCATCGGCGGTCGGGAGACGGCGCAGCTCGTCCACGCTGCCCGGGGCGCCGAACCAGCGGCCGTACTCGGCAACGACGGCATCGGCGCCGCTCACCGAGAACCGCCAGCCGGGCACGACGGCATCGAGCGTGACTTCAGGAACGTAGAGGTCGGCGGCCGCCATCGGCTCGCCGGCGCAGATGGCAGCGAGGAAGCGGTCGACGACCGAGTCGGTGCGTGGAAGTGAGGAAGCGGTCATGGCCGCGACGATGCCGACAACGCCTTGCAATGGCCTTGCAGCGAAGGCACGCTCTCACCGACCGAGCGCAGCGATGAACGGCGCGACCGCCGGGTGCTGCGCACCACCCCGTCGGGTGACCGCGCTGACCGTGCGGCTGAACAGCGGCTCGGCCATCGCGC
>DAORTY010000227.1:0-2472 GCA_035432905.1 Ilumatobacteraceae bacterium
ATTGGCGCCGCCGTCGTCCGACACCCAGTCGCGACCGGAGTTGCGGCTGACGAGGTACCTGTCGCCTCCCAGCCCGCCGTTGAGGAAATCGAGGCCACGGCCGCCGTCGAGCTCGTCGTTCCCATCGCCGCCGTTCAAGGTGTCGAAGCCCTGCCCACCGTTGAGCCGGTCGTCGCCACCTGCACCATCGATGGAGTCGTCCCCATCGCCGCCGTCGACGAAATCGGCGCCACCTTGGCCCGAGAACGTGTCCGCGCCACCGAGCAACGATATCGTGCCGCCGGCTGGCGAGGGACGATAGGAGTCAGCGCCCTGGGTGACGCGAATCGTCGATCCAAGTACCTGGTCAAGTGTCGCGGAGGAACCGTCGGCGAACTCGAAGCGGACCACGCCATCGAAACTCGGCGCGCCATTCATGTTCCAGTGTTCGACCAGGTCGATGCTGTCTCCGGTGATGCCGCCGGCACGTAGCACATGCAGACGCAGGCCGTTTGAGCCGAGCACGGGAACCAGGTCCGAAAGCACGATCCCGGCGCCGAATCGCACGGTGTCGCCGATCTGCTGGGTCCCCGACCAGTCCTCAACGCCCTGGATCGAGTCCGTTCCGAATCCACGATCGAAGCGATAGACATCCGCGCCGAATCCGCCCATCAGCGTGTCGCTTCCTGTGCCGCCGACAAGCGTGTCGTTGCCTTGCCCACCATCCAGCGCGTCATTGCCAGCACCCCCGTCAAGCAGGTCGTTGTCCTCGTCACCAGCAAGCGAGTCGTTTCCGCCATCGCCATACAGGCTGTCGTCACCCAGACCTCCCGTTGCCGTGTCGTTGCCATCGAGCAAGCGGTAGGTATCCGGCAAGTCCGTGCCGACTGCGTCATCTGCAGCGTTGGTGAACACCGGTGCATTCGCCGCGAGAATCTGCTGCCACGTCAGCGTGACGGCATTGGCGAACCGCAGCTCAGCCACCTCGCTGTTGACGGTGAAGAAGTCACGAATGACCAGCAGGGGCGTTCCGCCCGCAACCGGCTCGACCAGAAGGTCGTTGCCGTTGCGAACCGTGCGTACATCCGTGGATGCGTGCGCCTCGAACACCACTACATCCTGGCGCTGACGCCCGTAGACATCGACCTGCGACTCGATGACGTCGCTGCCGTGATTGGCGCCAATGCGGTAGGTATCGAGCCCCGCACCGCCATCCAGTAGATCATCGCCCGATCCGCCGACCAGTACATCGTCGCCCAGTTCTCCCTCCAGGCGATCGTTCCCTGCGGCACCGTCGACCACGTTGCTGGCGACGTTTCCGGTGATCAGGTTGTCCAGGGCATTGCCGGTGCCATTGAGCGCCAGGGAATCGGCCGAATCGAACTCCCAAGACAGCTCGAGATTCTCGACGTTGGCGGCAAGCACATAGCTCAAGCTGGTCGCGCTACCGACGAACCGGACCGTGTCCATGCCGCCATCCGCGCCTTCCGTAACCACCGAAGCGCCGTTGTTGATGATGTACAGGTCGTCTCCGGTGCCCCCATCGAGTACGTCAGCGCCGCGCAGCCCGTTCAGTATGTCGTTCCCCTCGAACCCGTCCATGCGGTCGACTGCTCCCGAACCGACGATGACATCGGCATTGCCTGTCCCGGAGAAGTCGAAGCCCGGGGCGATCAGCTGCGCCCAGGTCACCGAGCTTCCGTCCGCGAACTCGAAGCGGTCGATCACCGACTGCTCGCCCATGGTCCGGCGAAACGCGCCCGCGGAATGTCGAAGCTGCAGACGTTGGCTGGGATCGTCCCCAATCTGGACCACCACCGTCTCGTTGTCGCCGGCAAGGAACATCACGTGTAGGTCGGCTGCCGCGATGCCGGCTCCGAACCTGACCACGTTCTCGGCCGTCTGGGCGCCCATTGCACCGCTGTCCGTGATGGTGTCGGTACCGTCGCCCAGCTCGTACAGATAGCTGTTTCCGCCCCGCATGCCGAGGATGTTCGCCACGGCGATGAACTCGTCGTTGCCGTGACCGCCATACATCTGCCCCTGGCCGCCGGCGAAGGCGATCGAATCATCCACGGCGCTGCCGAAGGCGATGACGCCGTAGGTCCCGGTATCGGTGAGTGCGTCGCGCACGACCGCCACTTCCTGGTAGCGGCCCATCAGGTGCCGGAAGTTCACCGTCTGGCCGGAGGCGCCAATCCGGATCGAATAGAGATTCTCCATCTCGGCAAAACTCAGCGGGGCGAATCCGGAACCTTCGCTCGTCCCCAGCAGCACGGCATCCGGCCCACCCCAACTGATCGAGTAGGTGCTGTTGCCGCCGTAAAGCGCCTCGACACGCAACTGGGACACGCTGGCACCGGTACCGAGGTCGAGTACGTTCGCGCCGCGCCCATCGACGATGGTGTCGACTCCGGTGCCTGTGTGGTAGGTGTCGTCACCAGCACCGCCCTGCATCGTGTCGGAGCCTGCACCGCCGGTCAGTACGTCGTC
>DAORTY010000227.1:2572-5497 GCA_035432905.1 Ilumatobacteraceae bacterium
CCACCGCTGAGCACATCGTTGCCGCCCTGGCCGAAGAGCTGGTCGGCGCCGTCGCCCCCGCTGAGCCGATCGTCGCCGTGACTGGCCTGCGCTGATCCGGTGTAGTCGCCCTGCAGGTTGTCGTCGCCGTCGCCGCCGTCCAGGGAATCGTTGCCGCCGAGCCCGATCAACACGTCGTTGCCGGTGCCGCCGTCGAGGACATCGTTGCCGTGGTACTGCGCGGGCGTGGCGGTGTCGTCGCCGATCAATTGGTCGGCGCCCGCACCACCGAGCAGGGTGTCGCCGGCGCCATTGCCGACCAGGATGTCGTCGCCATCCCCGCCGTCGAGCAGATCGCTGGCGTGCGTGTCGGGCGGCGCGTTGGCGCCGACCTCATCGCCGTGCAGGTTGTCGTTGCCGCTGCCACCGAGCAGGGTGTCGCGGCCCTGCCCACCGATCAGCAGATCCTGGTCGGCACCGCCCATCAGCAGGTCGTCGCCGCCTTCGCCGAAGAGCCAGTCGTCCCCGCCGCCGCCGTCGATGCGGTCGTTGCCTACCCCGGCGGCGTTGTACGCCGACAGCTGCGCGTTCTGGATCGAGACCGAGTAGGACACCGAGCCGTCGGAACCGTTGATCAGATTGCGGCTGAGCGACCACGGCGCCGTGCTGCCGCCGCTGTCCATGTTGACCCGGTTGTCGTAGGTGCTGCGGTCGCCATACACCGTGTCGTTGCCGGTGGAGCCGAATACCCAGTCGCCGCCCTCGCCGGCCAGCAGCAGGTCGTTGCCGCCGGCGCCGACCAGGGTGTCGTCGCCCACATCGCCGTCGAGGTACTCGCCGCGCACGCCGGTGGCTGCAGGCTGGTTCGCTGGCGCGGTGGCGTCGCTGCGGGTGGTCTCCGCGGTGGCGTAGAGGCGGTCGTTGCCGGTACCGCCCAGCAGCACGTCCAATCCGGCCCCGCCGATCACGACATCGTCGCCGCCATCGCCGCGCAGGGTGTCGTCGCCGTCCTCGCCATCCTCTCGATCCGAGCCGTCGAGCATCGACGCGAAGTCGTTGCCCGCACCCAGGCGGAAGGAGTCGTTCGCGCCGTCGCCGTAGAGGGTGTCGGCGCCGGTTGTGGCCTGGCCGCCGCTGGCGCCGTAGCCCGAGCCCACGGAGACGATGCGGGAATACGCCGGTGCCTGGGGGAGTTGGTCTACCGCGTAGTCCGGCCGCGAGATGCCGAGCATAGATCCGCTCGACACGGCCTGCATGCCAACGCGGCCGTCGTCCGATTCGCGGTGCGCCCGAAGGGTCGGAGCGCCGCTGTCCGGCTGCCAGCCACGTACCGTGATCGTTGATCCACCGACTTCGATGATTAGCGAAGCGCCATCGAAGAAGTACGAAACGTCTAACGCCTCATCGATCCAGGTCACGTCGTCGATGCGCTCGCCTTCTCCCGTCAACTTACGCCACGTTTCGCCAATCCGAACCCACAGCGCACCACGACGATCCGCATCGAGAATGGTGTCACGCCCCTCTCCAGGGACAATGTAGTACGCATCCAGTCCGTCTCCGCCATCAAGCAGGTCGTCGCCAACACCGCCATAAAGTGTGTCATCGCCGTCCAAGCCATAGAGCCGGTTGTAGCCGCCCGATGGTGCATCGTCTGACGCGACGACGATATCCGCAGCATCGCTGCCGAAGACCACCGCTTGAAGACCTCGTAGGGCCTGGGAGTCCTCCAATAGCTCGTAGCCAAGCGGCCGTAGGGCTCGCAGTTCGGAGCCTGAGCGCCACTCATAGGTCATTAAGCCCATGTACGCCTGAGAACCCTCGCCACCCCCCTGCACTTCTCCCAAGTTCATTGAATGGCTGCTGCCGAGCGCCAACACGAAGTGGACTCTGTCCCGGACGAACTCGGCCGAAAAATCCACCGCCGGGGCGACGGCGAGCGCGCCAGTGTAGGCGAGGCCAGAGAATGCGATCGTGTTGCCGTTGAGCACCGCGTATCGAACGCCCTCGTCCGTCTGGAACAGAAGCTCGAGCTCGGTCGAGGTCAGTTCCGACAAGGCACGAATGGTGACTACTCCGAGGCCACCCGCAACTGCATCGATGCGCACATGCGCGTCCCCGATTGCGTCCATCAACGCCGTGCGATTGTCTGTTGGAACGATCGACTCGGAGCCCAGCAGCCGCAGCACGAGTTCGACCACTGCCTCCTCGGACCGGTTCTCCTGCACCGACGACTCCGCCATCAGGCGATTGAAGGTCGACACCTCAAGGTTGGGATCGATGCGTGCGAGCAGCTCTGCAACGGCGATCGAGTTCGACAGAAAATACACACTATGATTGGCGACCGGATTCGGGAGCGCCCCCTGACCCTCGGTAAAGACTTCAACCGGCGTGCCAGTATGGCCCCGCCATCCTGCCGTAAGCTCGATGCCTGCGAGGGCCTCGATGTTGGTAGTTGGAGATGTATTCCCCAGGGGAACGCCGAGTAACTCCGCGAACCGCCCCGCGCTGAACCCCGGTGCATTGAAGGTCACCACTTCTGTGATCCGGCTACCAAGGTAAGCGCCGGCGAGGCTCGCCAGGTGGCCTCCGAGACTGTGCCCTACCACTACAAACGGGGCGTCGCCGAGCAGCGCCGCCTCACCCGGCTCGCCGATCCCTACAATGCCGGCGAACTGGGCCCTCAGCTCCTCGATCGGCCGCGGCAGATAGGTCTGCCAACGTGGGTCGTAGTAGTTGTCTGAATTGCGCAGCCGCGCCAGTTGACGGACCTCTTCATCGCTGAAGGTCACCGCCTGGCCGCCCGGCGCACTCAGCTGCCTGATGTAGATCAGTAGGTCTGCGAACTGCGATCCAGCTATTCCGCTCAGGGCGATTCCGGACAGGTCAGCGTCAATGACATCGTCAACTAGACCAGATGGGAAATCAGTTCCGCGAATAGCGAGAACG
>DAORTY010000228.1:0-5472 GCA_035432905.1 Ilumatobacteraceae bacterium
GAGACCATCCAGGCCATCATCGACACCCGCGACTTCGCGGCCGAGCGCTACCTGTTCTTCGCCACCCGCAAGGGTGTGGTCAAGAAGACCGGTTTCAACGAGTACGACAACGGCCGCCGCGACGGCCTCATCGCACTCAACCTGCGCGACGGCGACGAGCTGGTCAAGGTCATCGAGACCAGCGGCACCGACGACATCTTCATGGTCGGCAAGGGTGGTATGACCATCCGCTTCAACGAGAGCGAGGTGCGGCCCATGGGTCGTGCTGCTTCGGGTGTGCGTGGTATGAAGTTGCGAGAAGGCGACACGGTGGTCAGTTGCGACCTGGCCAAGGACGACACGTCCATCCTGATGATCACCGAGCTCGGCTTCGGCAAGCGCGTGCAGCTCGACAAGTTCAACGTGCAGGGCCGCGGTGGCCAGGGCGTCAAGGGCATGAAGTTCGTGCGCAACAAGGGCACCTCGGTGGTGGCTGCGTTCATGGTCGGCGACGACGACGAGATCGTGGCGGTCGCCTCCGGTGGCACCACCATCCGGACGCCAGTGCGCGGTATTCGTCACATCGGCCGCGACGCCACTGGCGTCACCATCATGGGCGTCCCTGATGGTGAGGTCGTTGCCTCGGTGGCACTGATCCTGGCAACCGAGGACGAGGAATAGTCACCTCGTAGTACCGCTTGCGCTTCGGCGCCATCTTGTGGCTGCGGCCACCACAACCAACTCGGTCATCGAAACGGTGGCCTTCAGCAAGGGGTGTGTGATGCGCGTACGGAGCTCAGGAAACAGTGCAGGGCAGGCGACGGTGCTGTTGTTGGCCGTCGTCACCCTGGTGGTGGTGTTGATGGCGGCAACGGCTCATTTTGCCGGGCGGCTGGTGACACGCGAGCACGCGCAGATCGCTGCCGACGCTGCGGCGTTGGCGGGAACGGTCGGTGGGCGGCCCGCAGCAACTGCGCTCGCCAACGCGAATGGTGGCGAGTTGCTGTCGTTCGCGCTCCTCGGCGACGTGGTGCAGGTGGTGGTCCAGGTCGATGATGCGACGGCGACCGCGCGTGCGACGCGCGCCCCATGACGAGCGTGGGTTGCCTACACTCGCGCTGTGGATACCGGCGTGCCCCCCACCGATGAGAACGCGGCCGTCCCGGCTGGCACGCCTGCCACCACCCACACCAACGGCGCGGTGCAAGCAAACGGTGCTGTGAAGGCGAACGGCGCGCGTAGCGCAAGCCCCAAGAAATCACGCGCCCGCGCCGCCTCCACCCCGCGAGTCCACCGAGTCGCCACCGACGTGGCCGTGGCACCGATCGCGGTGACCGGGCTGCACGAGCCCGGTGCGCTCGATGAAGTCGTGCTACCCGAGGCGTGGGCGTTGCCCACCATCGTGCCCGCCGAACCCGATGTGGTACCGCCCGTGCCGGAACTGTTGCCGCCCACCTTGCCGCCGCAGCAGGTGCCGGGTCTCGACACCTCGCCGGTACCAGCGGTACGGGTTGAGGCACCCGAGTTCAGCGACACCGACGGCACAGATGGCATGCCGTCACTGGCCCGCCCGAAGAAACCGATGCGGCCGCTTCGCAAGCCGATGGTGGTCACCCGTCGCCGCCCGCGCGTTCGGCGCGTGACGCGCGTGGTTCGTCACGTGGATACCTGGAGCGTGTTCAAGGTTGCGGTGGTGTTCAATCTCTTCCTCTACGGCGTGTGCCTGACCGCTGGCGTGTTGCTGTGGCAGGTGGCGCAGAACACCGGCACGGTCGACAACGTCGAGCGATTCTTCGAGAACTTCGGCTGGGAGACGTTCCAGCTCAAGGGCGGCGAGATCTTCCACAATTCATGGATTGCCGGCCTGTTCGTCGTCGTGGGCCTCACCGGCCTTGCAGTGCTGATGGCCACGATGTTCAATCTGATCACCGACCTGGTCGGCGGCATCCGGGTGAGCGTGCTGGAGGAAGAGGTCGTCGCTCGCGAGGAGCGTGGCCTGGGTTGGCGCCGCCTCACACGCCGCGCCGCCTCCCCGTCGACGGCCTTGGTGATGCCGAGACACGTCGTGGCCGAACCACCGGAGCCACCATCGCAAACGGTTTGAGTGTTTTGCAGAGCGGCCGCTAGCCTTTCCTACCGCTACTGGGGCTATAGCTCAGTCGGTTAGAGCGCATCCCTGATAAGGATGAGGTCCACAGTTCGATTCTGTGTAGCCCCACCAAACCTCCCGGTAGACGAGTTGTAAGGCCCCCGCAAGGGGGCCTTCGCCGTACCTGGCCGATCGACCGGCGAACGATGAATTCAATGGTCACTACGTGGCGACCATTGAATTCACGGTTCGACCGGCGAACGGTGGGTGACTGAGTGGTTGGTACGCTCCGCCCCATGAAAATGTTGCGCCGGGCGCTGGTTGCACTGTCGTTTGCGGGAACGATCGCCGGCGTGTTGCGGTTGCGCGGCAAGGGTGGGGTGCCACCGCAGGAAGGTGGCTGGCGCGAAGTCAGCGTGCCTGCGAAGTGAGCGAGAACACCGGCAAGATCGTTGGTCTGGTTGGTTGCGGCGTTACCGGCGGCCGGGTCATTGCCCACCTCGTGCAGCGCCAGATCCAGGTGGCCGTGTACGACCCTCGGCCCGGCATCGGCATGCGCCGCCAAGGTGTGGTCGTGGTCGATTCACCCGACGACCTTGGCGTCTGCGACCTCGTCGTACTGAGTCAGCCGGCCCCGCATCTGGAAGTGGCCGAGCGTCTACTCGCGCACGGCACTCCGCTGGTCTCCATCAGCGACGACCTCGACGACCTACGCGCGCTGCTCGCGTTGGATGAGATGGCTGTTCGTCACGACGCGGCGCTGGTCATCGGCGCCGGCATGGCCCCAGGTCTGTCGGGACTGCTGGCGCGCTCGTTGGCGGCGCAACTCCACACGTTGGACGAACTTCACGTCGCAATTCACGGCACCGCCGGCCCGTCATGCGCGAGGCAGCACCACAATGCTCTCGGCGATACGGCGTTGGGTTGGCATGATGGCGAATGGATCGAGCCGCCCGGCGGCAGCGGACGCGATCTGGTGTGGTTCCCCGACCCCGTGGCGGCGCACGACTGTTACCGCGCAGCGCTGGGTGACCCGTTGCTGCTGCACCACACGTTTCCGCAGGCCATTCGTATTGCGGCACGCGTGTCGGCCACCCGCCGCGACCGGCTGACAGCGAGGATGCCCATGCTGTCGCCTCCCCATGCCTCGGGCAACATAGGGTCGGTGCGAGTGGAAGCCCGCGGTGCCGACGTCGACGGCGGCCGGGTGACCGTCATCGCCGGCGCGGCCGGCCACACGGGCGACCTGGCAGCCGCGGTGTGTGCGGCGGTGGTGTTGCAGATGCTCGACCACAGGCTGCCGCCAGGCGTGCACATACCGGGTGGGGCGTCGCTGGACGGCCTCGATCTCTTGCACCACGCCACTGAACTTGGCGTACGCGTGCAGGAGTTCACAGGAGTCGCCAGAGCTACCAGCTGGTAACTTAGGGCCCATGAAGGCAGCAAAATCAGCCGAAACGGCGATGGTCATGCCCTGGTTGCCACCCGGCCACACCATGGTGTTGCCCGGTCGCGGCGAGGTCTTCTTTCGACACCACCAACACGCCGACCCCACTGCGCCAACCCTGCTAATGCTGCACGGGTGGACGGCCAGCGCCGACCTGCAGTTCTTCACGGCGTACGAGGCGCTCGCCGAGCACTATTCGTTCGTGGCCATCGACCATCGTGGCCACGGTCGCGGTCTGCGCAGCCCGGTGAAATTCGATCTCGGCGATGTTGCCGAAGATGCCGCACTCCTGGTGCAGGGCCTGGGCATCGCTCAGGTGGTCACTGTTGGCTACTCGATGGGCGGGCCAATCAGCTTGCTGCTCGCGCAGCGCCACCCCGAGCTGGTGCGCGCCATCGTCGTGCAGGCCACGGCCCTCGAGTGGCGGGCCAAGTGGTGGGAGCGCCTGAAGTGGCACACGATTCACTTGATCGGCCCAATGCTGCGCTCGGGTGTGTTCCCGCGCTGGATGCGTTGGGGTATCCGCCGTCTACTCGGCGCCAACCATCCGCTCGAGCAGTACGTGCCGTGGTTGGCCAGCGAGTTGCAACGCAATGACACGTTCAACATCGTGCAGGCTGGTCAATCCCTCGGTCGCTACGACGCTCGACTGTTTGCCAGCGCGCTCCGCAAACCGGCTGCCAGCCTGATCACCACTCGCGACCGTCTGGTGAAGCCACGCAAGCAGCGCGCACTCGCCGATGCGCTCGACGCGTACGTCGTCGAACTTCCCGACGACCACCTTGCGTCGTTGACGTCGCCAGACGCCTTTGCGAAGGCAACCGTGCAACTCGTCCAACACGTCGTCGGCTGAACGGCCAGGCTGGCTAGAGCTCTTTCGCCCGCTGCGCTTCCATCTCGTCGAGTCGGGTGGTCATCCGCTCGATGGCGTCGGCCAACCGATCGAGATGGTCGTTGAGCGCGCTGCTGGTTGGCACATCGGCCAGTGACAGCCGCACGCTGGCAATCTCACGCGCAAGGAACTCGGTGTCGGCCTGTGTCCGCTCGGCGGTCTTGCGGTCGTTGTCTGTCTGCATGCGGTCGCGCTGCTCTTGGCGATTCTGCGCGAGCAGGATGAGTGGCGCCGCGTACGCAGCCTGTGTGGAGAATGCCAGGTTGAGCAGGATGAACGGATATGCGTCCCAACGCAGCGCCACCCACGCAACATTGAGAATGATCCAGGTGACCACGATCGCGGTCTGCCACACGAGGAAGCGAGCGGTGCCCAGGGTGCGGGCAATGGTCTCGCTGAACTGGCCGAACGCGTCGGGGTCGTAATGGACACCGAGGCGACGATTCTGTCGGGGAGTGGTCAGGTCTTCGCGCTTCATCGCAAACCCGACCCTGCATTCACCCGCCTGCGTTGACGCCATCCGGTCGGCAGCGTGCGGTCGAGCACGTCGTCGACGGTGATGGCGCCGAGGAGGTGCCCGGCTTCGTCGCACACCCCCACGGAAAGCAGGTTGTAGGTGGCCAACCGTTCGGCCACCTCACGCTCGAGAATGTCGGGGGTGATGGTGGGCTCCTGGCTGACGCAGCGACCCAACTCCATCGACGGTGGCTCGCGCAGCAGGCGCTGGAAGTGCACGACCCCGAGATAGGTGCCGGTGGGCGGCTTGTAGGGCGGTTGCACGACGAACACCTGCGCGGCGATGCTGACCAGCCAATCGGGATCTCGAATCTCGGCCAACGCCTCTGCAACGGTGGCGTTCGCCCCGAGGATGATGATGTCTGGCGTCATCAACGCCCCCGCCGTGCCCTCGTCGTACGACAGCAGACGACGCATGACATCGGCGTCTTCCTCGTCCATTGCGTCGAGCACTCGGGTGCGCTGCTCGCCGGGCATCTCGGCCAGGAGGTCGGCGAGGTCGTCGTACTCCATCTCCTCGAGCACGCTGACCATGCGCTCGATGTCGAG
>DAORTY010000229.1:0-5414 GCA_035432905.1 Ilumatobacteraceae bacterium
CCGGCCTTGGCGGCATCGCCCTCGTTGACCCACGGCTGGAAGTCGGTCGGCGCGAGCGCGGGGAAGGTGAGGCACAGGTTGGTGAGGTCGCCCTTGGGGTCGATCAGCAGCGTTGGTACGCCGGCGAGGAGCGCCTCCTCGATGAGCACGATGCCCAGGCCGGTCTTGCCCGAACCGGTCATACCCACGATCACGCCGTGGGTGGTGAGGTCGCCGCTGGGCAGCATCACGTTCTTGTCCGTGCGCGAGTGCTGCGCAGGATCGATCAACCCGCCGAGGAAGAGTTCAGCCATAGGCCGCCACCGTAGCGGCCTACCGGAGTGTGATGCGGTAGGCGCAGCGTTGGCCGCCGTCGAGCACATGCTGCTCGCGCGCGACCGTCACGTCGGGGCCCAACGCCTTCTGGAACAGGTTGAGTTCCGCGCTGCACAGGCCCGCGCACGAATCAGCGGCATCGCGGATGGGGCAGTGGTGCTCGACGAGCGTCATGTGGCCGTCGCTTTCGACGGCTTCGGCCAGGTATCCCTCGGCGCTGCGTAGTTCGGCGATGCGGTGCACACGATCGCTGACGCTGGCACCGTTGTCGATGGCCACGCGGTAGGTGGCCAACTGCCGTTCGGAGCGTGTGCGCACGACGGCGTCCAAGGCGTCCTCGCCGAGTGCGTCGCGGATGGAGACGATCAGCTCGACGGTGAGGTCGCTGTGGCGGTCGGCGAACAGCGAACTGGCCGACGCGGCAAGCCGCCAGTGCACGGGCGGACGGCCGCGACCGATACTCGGTGTGGTGAGGCTGCTCGGCGCCGCGACCCGCTCGACCAGCTCAGCGTTCTCCAGCGCCTCCAGGTGTTGACGTATGGCTGTGTCGGTGAGGCCGAACTCCGCTGCCAGCTCAGGGGCGGTGGCGGTGTCGGCCCGCTTGAGGCGTTCGATGATGCGGCGCTTGGCGGTGGAGAGTTCGCTCGCGACATCCGACATTCGCGCAGCCTACCCAAGGACCCGCCGAGCCCTTTCCAGGTCGGTCGACGCGAAACGTTGTGAAGTTTGACAAAATGTCAACCATGACCACAGTCACCGACCCGATCGCCCACGCTCTCGAGAATCAGTTCGGCCTGGCGGACCGCGTGGTCGACGAGGCGGCGTTGGCCAACAGCATCGGCCGCTTCAAGGATGTCGGCATCACGTTGCCGACGTTCGCTCAGCTCGCCGACCCCTCCACGTTCGATGCGGCGGTGGTCGGCGACGCCGACAAGAACGGGCCCGATGCCCGCAACCTGTGGCGCGTGCACTGGTACAACGACATCGCCGGTAACCGGGTCAGCGTGCCCGACCATGTCGTGCTGCCCAGTTCTCTCACGGGCGTGGAGAGCCCGATCATCGTCGTCTTCGGTGATCGTTTTCCGATGATCAGTGCGCACAAGGTGCTGGCGGCGTACGCGTGCCTCGCGCCCCGTATCGTCACCGGCCAGTTCGACCCCACGCATCACCGCGCCATCTGGCCCTCCACTGGCAACTACGCCCGTGGCGGCATCGCCATCAGCCGCATCATGGCGTCGCGCGGCGTGGCAATCCTGCCCGCCGGGATGAGCCAGGAGCGGTTCGACTGGCTGGACAAGTGGTGCGAGAACCCGAAGGACGACGTCATCCGCACCGTTGGCACGGAGAGCAACGTCAAAGAGATCTACGACGCCTGCAACGCGCTGGCCAAGGACCCCGGCAACTTCGTGCTCAACCAGTTCTGCGAGTTCGGCAATCATCTCGGTCACTTCGAAGTCACCGGTCGGGCGTTGGCCCACGCGTTCGAGACGGTGCGCGACGCGTCGGGCCGCGACCTTCGGCTCGCCGCCTTCACCAGCGCCACCGGTTCGGCCGGCACCATCGCTGCCGGCGACCGGTTGAAGCGTGACTACGGCACCAAGATCGTCGCGGTCGAGGCATTGGAGTGCCCGACCATGCTGGAGAACGGATTCGGCGAGCACAACATCCAGGGCATCGGCGACAAGCACATTCCGCTGATCCACAACGTGATGAACAGCGACCTCGTGTCGGCGGTCAGCGACCAGGCCACCGATCAGCTGTACGCGATGTTCAACAGCGAGGACGGGCTCGGCTACCTGGCCGACCGCCGCCGTGTGCCGCAGCGGATCCTCGACACGCTGCAGCACTTCGGGCTGTCGTCCATCTGCAACGTGCTGGCTGCCATCAGTACTGCGAAGGTTCTGGGCCTCGGGCCCGACGATGCCATCGTCACGGTTGCAACTGACGGCGCCGCTCTGTACCCCAGCGAGTACACCAAGATCACGGCCCGCGACTTCGGCAACGGTTTCACCAACCTCGATGCGGCGCAGGTGTGGGGCGAGCATCTCGCCAACGTGCCCACCGCCAACACGCTCGAGCTCAGCGAGCGCGAGCGCAACCGCATCTTCAACCTCGGCTACTACACGTGGGTCGAGCAGCAGGGCACGCCCTTCGAACTGTTCGAGGCTCGCCGTCAGCAGTCGTTCTGGCAGGGTCTCCGCCGCCTGCTGCCGGTCTGGGACGAGATGATCAGCGAGTTCAACGCCAGCGTCGCGGCCGGCTGAGGCTGTCGTGCAACGGCCACTCATCGCCGGTTGGCAATGCCGCGTCTGTGGTGCGTCGGTCGACATCGCGACACCGTTCTCATGGAAGTGCCCCAACGCCACCGGGTCTGACCGTCACCACGCCCTGCGTCTGGTGCAGGGCTCCGCGCCGCTGCAGTCCGGCGGCCAGTCGAATCCGTTCCTCGCGTACCGGCCACACCTTGCGTGGGACGCGTTCGCTGCCGCGCACGGGCTGACCGTGGCGGCGCGTGATGCCATGGTGGGGGAGCTCGATTCGTTGATTGCGTCGGTCGCGGGCACAGGCTTTGTCGAGACGCGGATGGAGCGAGCCGATGAGCTCAGCGATGCCCTCGGCTTCGGTACTGACGGCGGTGTGTGGGTGAAGGACGAGACGCACAACGTGGCAGGCAGCCACAAGGCGCGACACCTGTTCACCATCTTGTTGCACCTTCGAACGGCCGAGCAATTGGGCCTCGCGCCGTGGCCCCAGCGGCCGCCGTTGGCCATCGCCTCGTGCGGGAATGCAGCGATGGCGGCGGCGACGCTCGCCGCCGCCGTCTCCTGGCCCATCCATGTCTTCGTTCCGCCCTGGGCGAATCTCCACGTGACGAAACGGCTGGCCGAGTTGGGGGCGACGGTCGTCGAGTGCCCACGAATCCCGAGCGACCCTGCGGGCGACCCGTGTGTGCATCGCTTCCGTGAGGCGGTGGCAGCGGGCGCGATTCCCTTCAGCGTGCAGGGCCCGGAGAACGCGTGGTGTCTCGACGGCGGCCGCACCCTCGGCTGGGAGATGTCGGACACCTCGCTGGATCGACTGTTCGTGCAGGTGGGCGCCGGAGCATTTGCTGCGTGTGCGGCAGAGGGACTGCGCATGGGTGGATCCTCACCCAGGTTGCACGCCGTGCAGACCGCCGCCTGTGCGCCATTGGCTCGGGCATGGGAGCGCTCACGTTCGTCGGTGCCGCAGCGGCACTGGGCTGACTGCATGTGGCCGTGGGAGCACGTCGGCGAGTCGGCGGCGGACGGCATTCTGGACGATGAGACCTACGACTGGTTGCCCGTCGTCGAGGCGATGGCGGCCAGCGGGGGAGCGCCGGTCGTCGTGAGCGAGGCGCACGTCCTGGAGGCCAACGAGGTTGGTTGCCGCACGACAGGAATCGACGCCAGCCACACCGGCACCGCCGGCCTTGCCGGTCTGCTCGCCCACCGCGATCAGGTCCGGCCCGACGAACGCGTGGCAGTGATCTTCAGCGGCATCCGACGTTAGTCGCTGGTGCAGCGCACGGCGGCGCAAAAGCTTTCGCCGACAGCGGAACTTCCACGCGTCGGCGTGCATCTGTCAGGCATTCACCACCTACCAAGGGAACAATGCCATGTCACAGCTCGCCGCTCTCTCCAGGCTCAATGCACTTCACCCCGCCGACGCCACACCATCGGCCGTCACCACTGCCAGAGTCGTGTCCATCGTGCAGGCCGGCATCCTGCTCACCGTCGGCATCATCGCGCTGCTGGGCGGTGTCACGGTGCTGGGCGCCGCGTCCCTCGTGGAAGGTGCGCTTCGCCTGGGTCTCGCTGTCGGGCTGCGGCGCGGCGCTCGCCGCACTCGCCTTGCGTTGCTCGTGCTCTGCGGGGTCGGTGTGTTCGCCGGCTTCGCAGCAGGCGGGGTTTCCATCATCGGTGGTGTCATCAACGTCGTGGTCATGCGCTGCCTGCTCACCGACGATGCCAAGCGGTTCCTCGGCGCCTGATTCCATTCCACCATCACCGTTCGCACAGGAGGCCGCACAGCGTGGTGCGGCCTCCCGGCGCGTCTGGGATCAGACCTCGTGGAGGCGCCCGTCGGCCAGGTCGTACACGAAACCGCGGATGTGATCCTTGTAGCGCACGAAGGGGCTCTGCCGCAGGCGATTGATGCTCTGTCGAGTATCGGCATAGGGATCGGTGAAGACCTCCAGCGCCCACCACGGCTTGATCCCGACCTCGCTCTCCAGATCGTCCTTGAACTTGGTCTCGTCGATCGCCTGCAGTCCGCAGTTGGTGTGATGCACGAGGATGATCTCGCGGGTGCCCAGGAAACGCTGCGAGAGCACGAGTGACCGGATGACGTCGTCAGTGACAACGCCACCGGCATTGCGGATGATGTGCGCATCACCATGGTCGAGCCCGAGCATCTGGAAGATGTCCATACGGCTATCCATGCAGGTCACGATCGTGAGTTGGCGTGCGGGGCGCAGGACGAGATCGTGGTCGTTGAACTGCGCGGCATAGACCTCGTTGTACGCAAGCAGTTCATCGGCACTGGGTTCGAATGGCTCGTCGGGAATGGTCGTGGCCTTTCAGTGGGCCTCGCTGCAGCGTGAGGGTCCGGCAGGCATCACGGTAGCGTTGCGGCCATGACCGACACCACTCGTCCCATGGGCCTCGACGGCGGTATGGATCCGCGTCTCGACGTGTTCAACCGGCTGTTGAAGAACCGCGTGGTCATGCTCGGTACCGACGTCAACGACGACATGGCCAACCAGATCTGCGCACAGTTGCTCTACCTCGAGGGCGAAGACCCCACCGCTGACATCTGGCTGTACATCAACAGCCCGGGTGGCTCGGTCACCGCCGGCATGGCCATCTACGACACGATGCAGTTCGTCAGCTGCGAAGTCGCCACCGTCTGCATGGGAATGGCTGCCAGCATGGGCCAGTTCCTGCTCACCGCAGGTGCCTCGGGCAAGCGCTTCACCTTGCCCAATGCCCGCGTGATGATGCACCAGCCGCTCGCCGGCCTTCGTGGCCAGGCCACCGACATCGCCATCCAGGCCGAGCAGTTGGCGTACACCAAGC